>NZ_JAMQQF010000340.1 GCF_023716945.1 Frankia sp. AiPs1
CCCACGACCTGCCGACGGCGTCGCCCTCGTGGCCGGCGGATCATCGGCGTCCGTCTCAGTGTGATGCGAGGCCGGCGGGGGGGGGGGGGGGGGGGCGGGGGGCGCCCGCCCCCCGCCGCCCCCCCCCCCCCCCCCGGCACGGTATGCGGGCGTATCGCGGGGCGCGGATGTCGGGCTGTCGGGCTGGGCGCGGGCGGTGGGACGGGCGGCTGGCTGCACGGGCGGGCTCGGCGGAAAGACCCCGGGCCGTCCGGGCGGACCCGGGACGGCGCGTAACTGCGCGTGACGAGCGCCGGGACTAGCGGGCTCGGCGGGACAGCCGTTCGCGGTCGAGCAGCACGACGGCACGGGAGTCCAGGCGAAGCCAGCCACGGGTGGCGAAGTCGGCGAGCGCCTTGTTCACCGTCTCCCGGGAGGCGCCGACCAACTGGGCCAGCTCCTCCTGGGTGAGCCCGTGCTCGACCCGGACACCGGCCGCCTCGTTGCCGGGCTGGGCCGGTTCACCGAACCGCTCCGCCAGGTCGAGCAGGGCTTTCGCCACCCGACCCGGAACGTCCGTGAACACCATGTCCGCGACGTTGTCATTGGTGCGGCGGAGCCGACGGGCGAGCACGCGCAGCAGCATTGCGCCCGCCTCGGGGCGGGAACGCAGCCAGGGCCGCAGCGCGGTGTGCTCCAACGACAGCAACGACGCATCCGTGACCGCGGTCGCGGTAGCCGTGCGTGGACCGGGGTCGAACAACGAAAGCTCCCCGAAGAGGTCACCAGGACCCATTACGGACAGCAGGTTCTCCCGGCCATCGGCAGACTGACGCCCTATCTTCACCTTTCCGGACAGGACCACGAAGACCCGATCACCGACATCTCCTTCTCGGAACAGCACGTCCCCGCGGGTGACGTCCTGCCGATCAAGATGGTCGGAGAGGGCCAGCCGGTCCTGCTCGGAGAGCCCGACGAACAGCGGTACGCGGGCAAGCAGATCCTCCACGGTCCTGAGCATGCCAGGACTATGGGTGGAGGGCACGGGCAGGGACCCCCAGCATTCAAATTGCTCCACGTAGGTGAACGTGGAGCGACCGACCGTGCGCCGTTCGCGAGAATCCGCCCTCGATCAGGCACTTCCGGATGCCACGTCCGGGTGTTTTAAGCCCCACCACCGCGCCACGCCACGGGCCGCGTGAGCCGTTTCGCCCGGACGGGCCAGGTGGGCACCAGGTCGATCGGCCCGGCCGCCGACGGGCCGATGGACCCGCCCCTGGCGCCCGGCGGGACGGCCAGGGGCCGCCAGGGCCTTCGGCCCGGGTCTCGCGGGACTCCCCGCCCCGCCCCGCTTCCCCACAATGCCCACCGCCCGAGCCCGCCACCTGCGGCAACACCCGCAGGCGGCAGAACCGGCAGAAAAGCCGTCGGATGCGCCACCCGCCGCGCACCTATACCCGGACCGTTGATGGCGCGCGGCGGGCGACATGTGGTATACGCCGACACCGGCCATCCACCCGGCATGGGAAGAACGGCGGACGGCACGCTGGGGCATCAGGCTGCCCGATGCTTGCCGGGCGACGGTCGGCGCAACCGGCGCCGGTACCGCTCGAGCGCGGCGGGCAGCCCCTGTTGGACGAAGGTGTCGACCTCGTCCGGTTGGGCGTTGTCCAGGAAGCCCTCCAGTCCCTTGCCCGTGTCGGCGGCGTTCAACGGGCGTTCCACCCGTTCCATGGCCAGCAGAAGACCGAGAAGCACCAGAGGAAAGAAGATCGCGGCAATGACAAACATGACTCCCCCATGGTCTCCGACGGGCGATCGGCAGACGCACCGGGGGTGGGTGTGTCGCGGATCCGGTTGCCGACACTGGTCCTGACCACACGGCACGCCCACCGGTGCCAACCGGCCCGGATCGGCCGGCGGATACGCTGCGAGACATGCCCGCCGCCGTCGACACCGCGACCGAGACACCACTCGCGAAGACCCGGCGGGCCCGGCGGATCGTGCGTCTGCTGGGCGAGATCCACCCTGATGCCCGCATCGCGTTGCACTTCGACAACGCTCTCGAGCTGCTGGTCGCCACGGTGCTGTCCGCCCAGTGCACCGACAAGAAAGTCAACGAGGTCACGCCGGCGGTGTTCGCCAGGTTTCGGTCGGCGGCGGACTACGCGGGCGCCGACCGGGCCGAACTCGAGACGCTGCTGCGGCCGACCGGGTTCTTCCGCGCGAAGGCGAACTCGGTGATCGGCATCGGCGCGGCGCTCACCGAGCGCTTCGGCGGCGAGGTCCCCCGCCGGCTCGACGAGCTGACCACTCTGCCCGGCGTGGGCCGCAAGACCGCCAACGTCGTCCTCGGCCACGCGTTCGACACCCCGGGCATCACCGTGGACACCCACGTCGGGCGCCTGTCACGCCGCTTCGGGCTGACCACCGAGACCGATCCGGTCCGGGTCGAGGCCGACCTCGCCGCGCTCATCGAGCGCCGGGACTGGACCATCGCGTCCGATCGGATGATCTTCCACGGTCGGCGCTTCTGCCACTCCCGCCGGCCGGCGTGCGGCGCCTGCGCCCTGGCCCGGCTGTGCCCGTCGTTCGGGCTCGGTCCCACGGAGCCCGACGAGGCCGCCAAGCTCGTGCGGGGAACACGCGGCGACGTCGAAGCTTTGCGGTGAAGGAGATGGCCACGCCTTCGCCCGCCTGCCCCGGCGCGCCCTCTCCCGACCCCGCCGATGCGGCAGACCTGGGCGACGCGGCGGACCTGGGCGAGACGGCGGGCCTGGGCGAGGCGGGCGAGGTGGCCGGGGGCGCGTCCACGGCGCCGGAATGGCTGCGCACGCTTGCCGGCCATCTTGGCGATGCGCTGGTGACCGGCCGGACCCGCCCGGGCTCGCGGGCCACCGACGCCCGGCCGGCAGCCGTCCTCGTCCTGTTCGGCCACGGCCCGGACGGACCGGATGTTCTGCTGCTCGAACGGGCGGCCGAGCTGCGCAGCCACGCGAGTCAGCCCGCCTTCCCCGGCGGCGGCGCCGACGCCACCGACGCCGACCGGGTCGCCACCGCGCTGCGGGAGGCCGCGGAGGAGGTCGGCCTCGATCCGGCGGGAGTCGAGGTGCTCGCCGTCGCCTCGCCGCTCTACCTGCAGGCCAGCCACTACCTGGTCACCCCGGTGCTCGCCTGGTGGCACAACCCGTGCGCGGTCGCGCCCGTCGACCTCGCCGAGACGTCGTCCGTCTCCCGGGTGCCGCTGGCCGAACTCGCCGACCCGGCCAACCGGGTGATGCTGCGCTACGCCCAGGGCGGCCTGCTCAGTCCGGCTTTCCAGGTCCACGGCATGCTGGTCTGGGGCTTCACCGCCGGCATCCTCGACATCCTGCTACGACTCGGAGGGTGGGAGCGCCCGTGGAACCACTCGGCGATGGTGGACTACCCGCTTCCACAGGGGGTCCCCGCGGCGTCCCTACCGGCTCCCTCATCCCCTCCCCCGTCCCCGCCGGTTACGCCGACTCCACCGGTTACACCGACTCCGCGGCGGCGCTTCCCGAGTACGCCCTGAGCCGACCGAACGCGCCCCGAGACGAAAGGCACCACCGATGACCTGCACCGCGGACCGCGACCAGGCGGCCCGCCCGTCGAACCCGGGCTCGCCCCGCCGGCGAGCGCCCCTCGCGGCCGCCTTGCTCACGCTGGTCCTCGCCGTGCTGCTGGGCGTGGCGGGCTGCGGCGGCGACGGCGGTGGCAGTCCGTCCGCCGGGGCCACGCTCAGCGCCACCCAGGGGGCGGACGGCGTCCAGGTGTTCGCGGTCACCGGCCTGCCGAGCATGAAGTTCTCCGCCACGCAGCTACTGGCGAAGCCCGGGAAGATCCGCGTCGACTTCGCCGTGGCGCAGGGCTCGGCGCCGCACAACTTCGTCGTCCCGCGCATCCCCGCCGCGCACACCAGCATCGTCTCCGCCGGCGAGTCGCAGAGCGTCACCTTCACCGTGACGGAACCAGGCGACTATCCAGTGGTCTGTACCCTGCATCCCAACATGACGGCCACGCTGAAGATCGCCTAGTCCGGGCCGACCCTGCCGTGCCCAATGTGCTCGACATCGTCCTGCTGGTACTCGTCGTTCTGTTCGCGGTCTCCGGTTACCGGCAGGGCTTCCTGGTGGGCGCCCTGTCGTTCGTCGGCTTCCTGGGCGGCGGAGTGCTCGGCGCGAAGATCGCGAAACCGTTCACCGAGCTGATCGGTCAGCAGGGCCACGGCGCGCTGGTCGGCCTGGTCGTCGTGCTCGGGCTCGCCCTCGTCGGCCAGGTCGCCGGTACGGCGCTCGGTGTCGCGCTGCGCGACCGGTTGACCTGGCGGCCCGGTCGGGCCGTCGACGCCGCCGCCGGAGCGGTGCTCTCCGGCATCTCGGTGTTGCTCGTCGCCTGGTTGCTCGCGAACGCCGTCGAACGCTCCCCCTTCGAGTCCCTCGCCCGGTCGGTCCACGACTCCCACGTGCTCGCGGCGGTGGACGGCGGCATGCCCGACGGGGTCCGGGAGACCTTCGCCGACCTGCGCCAGATCGCCGACGACAAGGCCTTCCCGGAGGTCTTCGCCGGCCTCGGGGGCGAGCGGATCATCGCGGCCGGCCCGCCTGACCCGGCCACCACCCAGGCCGCCGGGGTGCAGGCCGCGGCGGCGAGCATCGTGAAGATCCGCGGCGTCGCCCGGTCATGCGACCAGCGGGTCGAGGGATCCGGCTTCGTGATCGCCCCCCAGCGAGTCATGACCAACGCGCACGTCGTGGCCGGCGTCCGCCACCCGACGGTCGTGCTGTCCACCGGCACCCTGCCGGCCGAGGTCGTGGTGTTCGACCCGGACCGGGACGTCGCCGTGCTGCGGGTGCCGGACCTGCAGCGCCCCCCGCTGCGGATGCGGGCCAGCCCACCGGCCGCGGCCGAGGAGCCGGCGGTCATCGCCGGGTATCCCCAGGACGGGCCCTACACCACCGTGGCCGCCCGCGTCCGTAACCACCAGCGGGCCCGGGCGGCGAACATCTACGAGCACGGCACCGTCGTGCGCGACATCTACGCCGTTCGCGGCCAGGTGCTACCGGGGAACTCGGGCGGCCCGCTGCTCGCCCCGGACGGGACCGTGCTCGGCGTGGTGTTCGCCGCGGCCATCGGCGACGACGACACCGGGTACGTGCTCAGCGCCGCCGAGGTCGCCCAGCCCGCCGCGGTCGGCAGCGTCGCGATGACCCCGGTCAGCACCCAGGGCTGCGACTGACGGCCGTCCGGGTGTCAGGCCGTCCGGGTCAGGCCGTCCGGGTCAGGAGCCGAGCCAGGCGAGCAGCTCGGCGTTGACGAGGTCCGGGACCTCCTCGTGCGGGAAGTGTCCGACCCCGGCGTGCAGCTTCCAGGTGTAGGGACCGCTGACGTAGCGCCCGGACCCCTGGGCGGTCGACGGCAGAAAGCAGCGATCGGCCGCACCGTGGATCTGCAGCGTGTCGACGTGCAGGGAGCGCCGCAACACGCCGGCGAACCGCGCCCCGTCCGGCCGGAACAACGAGCGGAACACCCATCGGTGGTACTCCAGCGAGCTGTGCGCCACCCCGGGGATCCGCATCGCCCAGCGATAGCGTCGCTCCGCCTCGGCATCGGGATACCCGGGCCCCCCCCATGCGCGCAGGAGGGCCGCGACCCGGACGGCATCCCGGGCGACCAGGGCACGTTCGGGACGCCACGGCAGTTGAAAGCCCGCCATGTAGCGGCTCGCGGCGCCCTGGCCCCGTGGGTCCGCCGCGATCTGGTGACGTAGTCGCAGCGGGTGGGGCATCGCCAGGACGGCGAGACGGCGGACGACCATCGGATGACGGGTCGCCGTCGTCCAGCCGAGCAGGCCGCCCCAGTCGTGGCCGACGATGACCGCGTCCTGCTCGCCGAGCGCCCGGATGAGGCCGGCCACGTCGTCGGACAGGGTGAACGCGTCATAGCCTCGCGGCGGCTTGTCGCTCGCCCCGTATCCGCGCAGGTCCGGGGCCACGACGCGATAGCCCGCCGCGGACAGGGCGGTGAGCTGGTGGCGCCAGGCCCACCAGAACTGCGGAAAGCCGTGCAACAACAGGACCAGGGGACCGTGGCCAAGCTCGGCGACATGCAGCCGGGTGCCGTTGGCGGACACGTCCCGATGCCGCCACGGCCCGTCGATCAGGACGCTGGCGGGCTCGGGAACGGTGTCCTCCATCGCCTGCCAGGATGGCAGACCGCCCCCCGCTGTGGGCCGGCGGTGGTCCGGTCGGAACGGGGCGTGCCCGGGTCGGCGGCCGCCGCGGCGGCCCGCTCCGGGGACTCCTCGCCGGCGCCCAGCCGCCCCG
>NZ_JAMQQF010000341.1 GCF_023716945.1 Frankia sp. AiPs1
CAGCACGTCCGCGCGGCGCTGCGGATCGCCGACCGGGCCGTGGTGCTCAGCCGCGGCCGGGTCCGCTGGTCCGGACCGGCCGCGCAGGCCCGCGCGGACCCGGCGCTCATCGAGCAGGGCTACCTCGCCTGACGGTCTCCTGGTCTGGCCGGGCTCCCTCGCCGGACGGTCTCCTGGCCTGATCGGGCTCCCTGGCCTGACCGGGCTCCCTTGTCCTGACCTCCCCCGTCCGTGCCCCGGGCGGAACGTCCCACTGATCCTGGAGGAACACCACATGCCAGACGACACCGCGGGCGCGGCGGCGCCCGCCGACGGCGGCCACGGCCTGCGAGCCGCGACGCTGGACTGGACCGAGCACGAACGCCGGCGCGCCGAGGACCCGCGGGCCTACTTCTCCCGGCTGCGGGCGCAGTGCCCGGTGGACTACGACGAGGGACACGAGGGCTGGATCCAGATCCTGCGCCGGGCCGAGATCGACGAGGTCCTGCGCAACCCCGAGGTGTTCTCCAACCTGATCCCCGAGCTGATGGCCAGCCCGCTGCCCGCCATCCCGATGGGCGTCGACCCGCCCGACCACGCCAAGTACCGGCGCATTCTGGACCCGCTGTTCTCCCCGCGGCGGATGGCCGCGTTGGAGGCCGACGTCGTGGCGAACACGGTCGCCACCATCGAGAGCTTCCTCGACCGCGGTGCCTGTGACTTCGCCACCGACCTCGCCGTTCCGCTGCCCTGCTCGGTGTTCCTCACCCTGTTCGGCCTGCCGCAGTCCGAGCTGCCGGCCCTGCTGCACATCAAGGATGCGCTGATCCGACCGGAGTCGTTCACCGACGACCCCGAGGAGAAACTGCGGATCCAGACCGAGGCCGGCACGCAGGTGTTCACCCTGTTCGGGACGGTCCTCGCGCAGCGCCGCGCCGAGCCCCGCGACGACCTCATCACCGAGCTGCTCAGGGCCGAGATCGAGGGTCGGCCGCTGACCGAGCCGGAGCTGCTCGGGATCTGCTTCATGCTCATGATGGCCGGGCTGGACACCGTCACCATCAGCCTCACCTGCATCCTGTCCTACCTGCTGGAGCACCCCGACGCGCGGCAGCGGATCGTCGCCGACCCGGCGACGATCCCGACCATCGTCGAGGAGCTGCTGCGCTGGGAGACCCCGGTGATGGCCGTCCCGCGGATCGTCACCCGCGACACCGAGGTCGCCGGCTGCCCGATCAAGAAGGGCGAGATGGTCCACGTCATGCTGGCGTCGGGCAACCTCGACCCGGACGCCGACCCGCGCGCCGGTGTCGTCGACCTCGACCGCGACGACCGGCGGCATCTGGCCTTCGGCGGCGGCCCGCACCGCTGCCTGGGCTCCCACCTGGCCCGGCTGGAGCTGCGCACCGTGCTGCGCGAGTGGCACCGGCTCATCCCCGAGTACTCCCTGGCGCCGGGGGCGAGCATCACCTGGAACGGCTCGACGCTGCGCGGCCTGGACTCGCTGGCACTGACCTGGCCGACGGCGGCGGGACAGGCATGAGGCTCACGATCGACGACGCCCGCTGCCAGGGGCACGGGCGCTGTTACGACCTCGCCCCCGCGCTGTTCACCGACGACGACAGCGGCTACGGCGAGGTGAGTGTCCCGGACGTGCCGGCCGACGGCGCGCAGGCGGAGCTTGCCCGGCGGGCAGCGCAGGCCTGCCCGGAGCGGGCCGTGCTGCTCGACGGGGTGTGAACGTCCCGGCCGGCGCGGCCTGGCCGGGCCCGCGGGGCCGGCCGGCGGGACGGCGGCGGTCGGGTGGAGGAACGGGGACGAATGAGAGTGGGTTCCGGCGAAAGATGAGGAAGACAATGCGGTCCAGAAGCGCGATGGCGGCGCTGGCGGTGGGGGCCACGCTGGCTTTGGCCGCGTGTGGTTCGTCGGGGACGACGGGGGAGTCGGCACCGGCCACGGACGGGCCGAAGGCCAGCCCGGTGAAGCTGATGTCCATCGTGCCGCTGACGACGTCGACGACGAACTTCCCGGAGCAGGCCGGAGCGGCGAAGGCCGCCGTGCGCGCGCTGAACAAGCGTGGCGGCATCAACGGCCATCCGGTGCAGATCGACGTGTGCGACTCGAAGAACGACCAGGCGGCGGGCGAGGCCTGCGCGCAGAAGGCGGTGGACGGCAAGTACCTCGCCGTCGTCTCCGCCTTCAGCACCGCGGGCGGCATCAACGCCATCCTGGAGAAGGGTGGGATCCCCAGCATCGGCAGCTCGGGCGTCGCCGGCGACGGCTCGGACCTCACCTCCAAGATCAGCTATGTCTACCAGCCGGCGTCGACGTACTACGAGGCCGTCTGCGCGCAGCTCCTCAAGGACTCCGCAAAGATCAGCAAGATGGGTGTCGTCAACTACGACATCGCCGCTGCCGCCCGCCTCGGGGTCCTGGCCGGGCTCGGCGGGAAGTCCGCCGGGGTCGGCACCCAGGAGATCAAGGTGGCGGTGACGACGAGTGACTACGCTCCCGTCGCGGCCCGGGTCACCGACGCCGGCGCCCAGGGTGTGACGATGGGTCTGGCCGAGCCCAGCGCGATCGGCCTCATCCAGGCCGGTGGCGACAAGCTGAGCTACTGCCACGCCGCGGGCACCATCTCGGACGCGAACCTGGTCAAGCTCGGGCCCGCCGCGAAGAACTTCTACGCCGTCGGCGCCTTCCCGCTGTTCAACCAGAGCGCCAAGTACCCGGAGCTGACCCGGTTGCAGTCCGAGCTCGACGCGGACTTCGCCGCGGGTGACAAGGACGCGGCGAAGAACCTGCGGCACTCCACCTCCACCGTCGGTGGCTGGCTGGCGGTCCAGATCGTCGAGCAGGTCGGCAAGAAGGTCACCGGTGACCTCACCGCCAAGTCCCTGCTGGCGCAGCTCAACCAGACCAAGGGTCTGGACCTGCAGCTCGTCCCGCCGCTGGACTTCACCAGGACCAACCCGGTCCCCGGCCTGACCCGGCTGTTCAACAACACCCTGCTGGGCCAGCGCTGGGACTCGACGAAGAAGACCTTCTTCGCCACCGGCACGTCCTACGACGGCCAGAAGATCCTGACCGCCGGCGCGAAGTGACCCCGTCGGGTCCCGTCCGCGGGACCCGACGCCAACGCCAGCCGGCCCCGTCCGGCGCACGCCCTGGGCCGGGCCGACTCCCCGAGGTGGGGGTCGGCCCGGCCCTGCGCGTTCCCGGCTGCCGGGCGCGGCCTGGACTTCCGCGATCATCCGCGGTCAGAGTCGCCAGATCGGCAGAGTCGTCAGATCGCCGCAGACGAGCAGCAGACGAGCAGCAGACGGGCGGTCAGGCCACAGGGGGATGCGCGCCCTCGGACACCGTGGTGGCGGCCGGCGGCTGAGGGTCGGGGACGCCATGGGCGAGCAGGAACGTGCGCACGCCGGCCTGCACGGCGCGGCGCACGACCTCGTCCGCCGCCGGGCGCGTGCCGTTCTCGGTCAGCTCGGGGATCTGCGCGTTGATCAGCGCGAAGAACTGGCGGGCGGCGAGCGCCGGGTCGGCCACCTGCAGCAGCCCGGCGTTGCCGAGCACCGCCAGACGTCCGGTGAGCGCGTCGAGGATCGGGTCGCCGGCCTTCTCCCGCACCGTGCGGTAGACCTCGGGATCGCGGGCGGACTCGGCGGCGATCGTGCGGTACAGGAACATCGAGCAGGTGCTGCGCTGGCACTCCACCAGCTTCGCGCCCACCTCGAACAGGCTCGCCTGCCAGCGCTCGGGGGAGACGTCCAGGGTCTGCAGCACGCGCAGCGCGTCGCCGTTCTGCTCGACGGCGGAGTCGGCGACCGACTCGCGGAACAGGTTCTCCTTGCCGCCGAAGTAGCTGTAGATGGTCGGCTTGGACACCCCGGCCGCCGCGGCGATCGCGTCCACGCTGGCCCGCTCGTATCCCTGCGTGCCGAAGATCGGCGCCGCGGCGTCGAGGATGGCCCGGTGCTTGTCGACCCCGCGCTGTCGTCCCGCCATCGGGCCCCACCCTCACCTCTGCGCCGCCGCTGCCACCCTTACTGTAGGCGGTTATGGCTTTACTAAACCGTGTAGTTTAGTCTGGTCCCATGAGCGTAAAGGAAGACTTCGGGGAGCCCGCCGTCACGGCGTCGGCGTCGGCGTCGGGGGTGCGCACCGGGCCGGCCCTGGTCGCGCTCGCCGGCGCGGCGCTGCTCGCGGTACTCGACGGCACCGTCGTCGCCGTGGCCCTCGGCCCGCTGGCTGACGCCTTCTCCGCCCCGCTGACCACCGTCGTCTGGGTGATGATCGCCTACCTGCTCGCCGCGGCGACGGCCCTGCCGCTGCTGAGCTGGGCGAACGCCCGCTTCGGCGGGCGCACGGTGTTCCTCACCGGCCTCGGCCTGTTCCTGCTCGGCTCGCTGCTGTGCACGGTGGCCCGCTCGCCGGGGATGCTCATCGGCTTCCGGGCGCTGCAGGGCTTCGGCGGCGGCCTGCTCGAACCGAGCGCGATGACGCTGTCCGCGGCGCTGGCCACCCGGGAGTCGATGGGCCGGGTGCTCAGCGTGATGGCCACGGTCGTCAACGTCGCGCCCGCCGCCGGCCCGATTCTCGGCGGCCTGCTGCTGGAGACCGGCCACTGGCAGTGGCTGTTCGCGGTCAACATTCCGCTCGGGCTGCTGGTGGGCGCCGCCACCCTGGCCTACGTCCCGGCCGGCCGGCCGGACCCCGCGGCGACCCGCCCCGGCGCCGACCTGCGCGGCCTGGTCCTGCTCACCGCGGGCTACCTCGGTGTGCTGTTCGCGGTCAACCGGGCCGGCGAGCAGGCCGGCGACTGGCCGGTCCTCGCCGCCGCGGCGGGCGGGATCGTCCTGCTCGCCGCCTACGTGCGCCATGCGTTCACCACGACCGCCACTCCCGCGCTCGACCTGCGGCTGCTGCGCCGGCCCGGCTTTGCCGCGAGCATCGCGGTGATGGGTCTGGTCGGGCTGATCATGTACGGGCAGACCGCGGCACTGCCGGTGGTCGGCCTCGACCAGCACGGCCTGCACGGCCTCGACCAGGGGCTGCTGGTCTGCGCCCTCGGGCTCGGGCTGCTCGTGTCGATGACGACCGGCGGGCGGATCAGCGATCGCGTCGGCGCGCGTTCCCTCGTGCGCACCGGCGCCGGCGCGACCACCGTGCTGCTGGCCATCTTCGCGGCGAGCGGCGAGCGCCTCCCGCTCGCCGCCGTCTGCGCGCTGTTCGTCGCCGTCGGGCTTGGCTTCGGCCTCACCGCCGCACCGACGGTGGCCAGCCTGTACCGCACCCTGCCGCCGGCCGAGCAGCCGCAGGGCACCACCTCGATCTTCATGGCGGTGCAGCTCGCCGCGTCGCTGGGCGTCGCGCTGCTGAGCCTGCTGCAGTCGCGCGCCGGCAGCGACTGGGTGACGGCCCTGTTCGCCCTGCTCGCCGGGGCCGCCGCGGGCATCGGCCTGCTCGCCGCCCGGCTGCCGGGCCGGCCTGGCTGACCCGCCCAACGACCCGGCGGCGTCCACATCGCCGTCACATCCGGCGGCTCCTACCATCGGTGCATGCGGGTCCTGGTTGTGGAGGACGAGATGCGTACCGCCGCGGTGCTGCGCCGCGGCCTCGTCGAGGAGGGGTACGCCGTCGACGTCGTCGGCGACGGGATCGACGCCGTCTGGCGAGCCACCGAGATCGCCTACGACGCGATCGTCCTGGACCTCATGCTGCCCGGCATCGACGGGTTCGAGGTGTGCCGCCGGTTGCGTGCCGGCCATCGCTGGGCGCCCGTGCTCATGCTCACCGCGCGCGTCGACGTCGACGACCGCATCCGCGGCCTGGACGCCGGCGCCGACGACTACCTGCCCAAGCCGTTCAGCTTCGGCGAGCTCACCGCCCGGCTGCGCGCGCTGGTCCGCCGCGGCGCGGTGCACCGGCCCGTCGTGCTGCGCGCCGGCGCGGTCGAACTCGACCCGGCCGGGCACCGGGTCTGGCGCGCCGGGGCGCCGGTAGACCTGTCCGCCAAGGAGTTCGCCCTGCTGCACCTGCTGCTGCGCCATCCCGACCAGGCGCTCACCCGCACCTACATCACCGAGCACGTCTGGGACGACGCCTTCGACGCCACCTCCAACATCGTCGACCAGTACGTCCGCTACCTGCGCCGCAAGATCGACCTGCCGGCGGCCCCCTCGCTCATCGAGACGGTCCGCGGGGTCGGCTACCGGCTGTGCGTCCCGGCCGGTCCGCACCCGGCCGGTCCGCTTCCGACGGATCCGCCTGTGGCGGGTCCGCTTCCGGCCGGGTCGACGCTGCCGGCCGCCGGCGCCACGCGGCCGGCC
>NZ_JAMQQF010000342.1 GCF_023716945.1 Frankia sp. AiPs1
GGCCTCGGCGGGCCTCGGCGGCCCCCCGCCCCGGGCGCCGCGCGACGCGCCGGAGGCCGCAAACCGGGCCGGCGGGGGCGGCCGAGCGGTAAGAAGCGTCGGTAAGTCGGGCGTCAGGCGCACACCCGCGTACCCGTGCCCCGACGCCCGGAGACGGATCTGGCGGACTAGCCCCGAAAGTGGGATGAGCAGGACGATGACGAGCATCGACGAGGCGGCACCCGGACGGCCCGCCCCGAGCGACGCGGCCGCCGACGTGTTGCGTGGCCACATCCGGGACGTCCAGGACTGGCCGCAACCCGGGGTCGTGTTCAAGGACATCACCCCGCTGCTCGCCACGCCCGCCGCGTTCGGCGTGGTGATCGGAGCCCTGGTGGACATCGCCCGCCTGCGCGGCGCGACCACGATCGCGGGGATCGAGGCCCGCGGCTTCCTGCTGGCCGCGCCGGTCGCCGACCGGCTCGGCGTCGGCCTGGTGCCCATTCGCAAGCAGGGCAAGCTGCCGGGCCCGACCCGCAGCGCGACCTATGACCTGGAGTACGGCACCGCCACCATCGAGATCCACGCGGATGCAGTGCGCCCGGACGAGCGGGTGCTGCTGGTCGACGACGTGCTGGCGACCGGCGGCACGGCGGCCGCCGCGCACGGCCTGCTGGCCGGCGTCGGGGCCGAGGTGGTGGGCCTCGCGGTCCTCATGGAGCTGTCGTTCCTGCCCGGGCGGGAACGAGTCGCCCCGTTGGATGTCGTCCCACTTCTGACGGTTTGACCTACCCTCGGTCAGGGCTGCGGAAGGCTTCCGCGCGGCGCGGCGTTAGGCTCGGTGTCTAGTCCTCACGCAGGAGCGGCCCGTGCCAGAGGCAGCGCCGGTCACCACCGGAGCGTCATCGCCTGCCGTGGCTCCCTCAAGGGAGTCACGGTCGGCGGGCGATGGTGCCTGCCCTGCCCCGTCCGGCCCGGACCGCGGACCCACCCCCCGTGACCAGGCGGTCTGCGAGCCGGCCGGCCCGCAGCCGGTGAGCCGGGAGCCGCGAGGAGCCGCCGAGGCGCCGGTCACGGAACCGGCCGGGCAGGCCGGGTCGCAGCCACAGCCGCCGGCGGCCGGGTCGGCGGATGACGGCTCGCCGGTCGTCCCCCGGCTTGGCCACGAGTCGCCGCCCCTGCCGCGCCGGGTGCGCGGGCGCCTTTCGCGCCTCTCGACGCACCGTGCCACTCCCTCCTCGGCCCTGGATCCGGTGCTGCGCGGCCTGCTCGCGAACCACCCGCGGGCCGACATCGACCAGGTCCAGCAGGCCTTCGAGGTCGCCGACGCGGCGCACGCCGGCCAGGTGCGCTTCTCCGGCCACGCCTACATCACCCACCCGATCGCCGTGGCGAGCATCCTCGCCGATCTCGGGATGGACACCCCGACGCTGTCCGCGGCCCTGCTGCACGACACGTTGGAGGAGACCTCCCTGTCCGCGGAGGCGATCCGGGAGACCTTCGGCGACCAGATCGCCCTCATCGTCGACGCCGTCAGCAAGCTCAACCGGGTCAAGGTCGGCGAGGCGGCGCAGGCGGAGACGATCCGCCGGATGGTCGTCGCGATGGCCCGCGATCCGCGGGCGCTGGTCGTCAAGCTCGCCGACCGGCTGCACAACATGCGCACCCTGCGCTTCCTGCCGGAGCACAAGCAGGAGCGCAAGGCGCGCGAGACGCTGGAGGTCTACGCCCCGCTCGCCCACCGGCTCGGGATGAACTCGCTGAAGTGGGAGCTGGAGGACCTCGCGTTCGCCGCGCTGTACCCGAAGCGCTACGACGAGATCGTTCGCCTCGTCGCCGACCGGGCGCCCAGCCGCGACGTCTACCTCGCCGAGGTGATCGGCCAGGTGCAGGCCGGCCTGCGCGACGCCCGGATCCGCGCGGTCGTCTCCGGCCGGCCCAAGCACTACTACTCGATCTACCAGAAGATGGTCGTGCGCGGCCGGTCGTTCGACGACATCTACGACCTGGTCGGCATCCGTGTCCTCGTCGACTCGGTCCGCGACTGCTACGCCACCCTGGGCACCGTCCACGCGAACTGGAAGCCGATCCCCGGCCGGTTCAAGGACTACATCGCGATGCCCAAGTTCAACATGTACCAGTCGTTGCACACGACGGTCATCGGGCCCGAGGGCAAGCCGGTCGAGCTGCAGATCCGCACGCACGCGATGCACAACCGGGCCGAGTACGGCATCGCCGCGCACTGGAAGTACAAGGAGGACGGCGTCGCGGCCCGCCCGTCGGCGGCGGCAGTCGACGGCGGCGGCGGCGGCCGGTCCGGGCGGCGCCGCGGCGGCCCCGAGCCGGACCTCATGAGCTGGCTGCGCCAGGTCCTGGACTGGCAGCGCGAGACCGCCGACCCGGGGGAGTTCCTCGACAGCCTGCGCTTCGCCGCGGAGACCGACGAGGTCTTCGTGTTCACGCCGAAGGGGGACGTCATCCCGTTGCCCGTGGGGTCGACGTCGGTGGACTTCGCCTACGCGGTGCACACCGACGTCGGTCATCACTGCGTCGGTGCTCGGATCAACGGTCGGCTGGCGGCGCTGGACACCGAGCTCGACAACGGCGACACCGTCGAGGTCTTCACCTCGCGGGCGCACTCGGCGGGCCCCAGCGAGGACTGGCTGATGTTCGTCCGCTCGTCGCGGGCCCGGGCGAAGATCCGCCAGTGGCACGCCCGCGAGCGCCGCGAGGACGCGATCGTCGCCGGCCGCGACGCGATCGGCCGGGCCATGCGCCGCCACGGGCTGCCGCTGTCCCGGCTGATGAGCGGCGACGCACTGCTCAACCTGGCCAAGGATCTGCGCTACGCCGACGTCGCCGCGCTGTATGCGGCGGTGGGGGAGAACCACGTCAGCGCCCCGGCGGTCGTCGCGAAGCTGCTCGTGGCGCTCGGCGGCCCCGAGGGCGCCGAGGAGGACGCCGGCGAGACCGAGCTGCCGATCCGTACGCTGCGCCGCTCCACCGGGGAGCCGGGCGTGCTGGTCACCGGGTCGCCGGACGTGTGGACGAAGCTCGCGCGCTGCTGCACCCCGATGCCCGGCGACGACATCGCCGGCTTCGTCACCCGCGGCAAGGGCGTGTCCGTCCACCGGACCGACTGCTCCAACCTGACCGGGCTGCGCGGCGGACCGCACGACCGGCTCGTCGAGGTCGAGTGGGCACCGTCCTCGGGGGCGGTGTTCCTCGTCGTGATCCAGGTCGAGGCACAGGATCGGACCAAGCTGCTCTCGGACGTCACCCGGGTGCTCTCCGATCGGCACGTGAACATCCTGTCCGCGTCGGTGGCCACCACCAGGGACTCCGTCGCGGTCAGCCGCTTCACCTTCGAGATGGGGGATGCCAAGCATCTCGGGCACATCCTGAGTGCCGTGCGGTCCATCGACGGGGTCTACGACTGTTTTCGCGTCACCTCAGGCGTACAGGTCTAGCGAGACAAAGGGGGCGCCGTGGATGCTGAGACCGTAGGTGCGGGTCTGCCGGCGGGCGGCGGACTGACCCCGGCGCTGTCCCGGGCCGACTCCCGGGGCGACTCCTCCGACGACGCCTCCCGAGCCCTGTCGGCGGCGCGGCAGGCAAGCGTGCGCCTGGCGCACCTGGCCCGCCGGATGGCCACGCCGCGCATGTCGCAGGTGCCCCCCGAACTGCGGGACATCGTCGAGGCCCACCGCGACTACCACCCGCGGGCCGACATCGGCGCGCTCGTGCACGCCTACGGGGTCGCCGAGCGGTTGCACGCCGGCCAGATGCGCCGCAGCGGCGACCCGTACATCAGCCATCCGCTCGCCGTCACCGCGGCCCTCGCCGAGCTCGGCGTGGACACGACGACGCTGATCGCGGCCCTGCTCCACGACACCGTCGAGGACACCGGATACACCCTCGACTCGGTCGTCGAGGAGTTCGGCGGCGAGGTCGCCAACCTCGTCGACGGGGTCACCAAGCTGGACAAGATGCGTTTCGGGGAGGCGGCCGAGGCCGAGACGCTGCGCAAGCTGATCGTGGCACTGGCCCGGGACTACCGGGTGCTCGTCATCAAGATCGCCGACCGGCTGCACAACATGCGCACGCTCGACTTCATGTCCCCGCCCAAACGGGTGAAGATCTCCCGGGTGACGCTGGAGATCCTGGCGCCGCTGGCCCACCGGCTGGGTGTCAGCGTGATCAAGCGGGAGCTCGAGGACCGGGCGTTCGCCGTGCTCCATCCGGCCGAGCACGCGCGTACCGCCCGGATCGTGGACGAGTTCACCGCCGCGGAGCAGGCGTCCGGCTCGCTCGCGGGCCTGGTCACGCGGCTGCGGACGGGCCTGGCGGGCGCCCGCATCGACAGCGAGGTCTCCGTCCGCGCCAGCCACCTGTTCTCGATCTACAAGCGGGGCCAGGAACGGGCCCGCGCCCCGCAGGACTACACCGACATCGTCCGTGTCCTCGTCCTCGTCGACGAGGTGACCGAGTGCTACGCCGCCCTCGGGGTGATCCACGCGCTGTGGCGCCCGGTGCCGGGCCGGCTGCGGGACTTCGTGGCGACGCCGAAGTTCAACATGTACCAGTCGCTGCACACCACCGTCGTCGACGACTCCGGGCGCAGCATCGACCTGCAGATCCGGACCCTGGCGATGCACCGGCTGGCGGAGACCGGCATCGTCGCCCGCCCGGTCGGCGCCGGCGCCGACGGCGCCCGGCTGGAGGGCCTGTCCTGGCTGCACAGCCTGCTGGACTGGCAGGAGGACACGATCGACTCCGACGAGTTCCTGGAGTCGTTGTCCTCCGATCTGGACTCCGACGAGGTGCTCGCCTTCACCCCCAAGGGGCGGATGATCGCCCTGCCACCCCGATCGTCGCCCGTCGACGTCGCCTACGCCGTGCACACCGACATCGGTCACCGGGCGATCGGTGCCCGAGTCAACGGCCGGCTCGTCCCGTTGCACACGCGGCTGCGCAACGGTGACGTCGTCGAGATCCTGACCTCCAACCTGCCCGGCGCCGGGCCGTCGGAGGACTGGCTGCGGTTCGTGAAGACGTCGCGGGCCCGTGTGCGCATCCGCCGCCGGCTCGCCCGGCAGCGCCGTGACCCCGCTGCCGGCCCGGGCGGCCCCGCGATAGTGGGCGTCACGCAGATGCGCCGGCACCGGCCCGGCCCGGCCGGCACGCACGTCGGCGCTGGCGGCGTCGATCGCTCGGATCACCGCGTTCGACTTCGGCGCCAGGGCGAGGTGGATGACCGCCTGGGCAAGCGCGAGCCGCGCCTCGGGCAGGCCGACCAGATCGAGGGCCTGCCCGGCGGCGACCGCGACGCCGAGCGCCCCGGGGTCGGCCATCCCGACGTCCTCGCTGGCCAGAATGATCATGCGACGCGCGATGAACCGAGGGTCCTCGCCCGCCTCCAGCATCCGGGCGAGGTAGTGCAGCGCCGCGTCGGCATCGCCGCCGCGCATCGACTTGATGAATGCGCTGATCACGTCGTAATGCTGGTCACCGGACCGGTCATAGCGCACGGCCGCCCGGTTGACGGCCTGTTCGAGCACGTCCACCTCGAGGCGCGCCACCGGCCGGCCACGCCCGGCCCCCCCGGGAACAACCGCAGCGAGGTCGGCCAGCAGTGCCTCGGCACCCGCCTCGAGGACGGTCAGCGCACGGCGGGCGTCCCCGCCGGCGAGGCGGACCACGTGCTCACGGGCCGCGTCGGTCAGCGTCACCCGGCCGGCGTACCCGCGAGGGTCGCGCAGTGCCCGGTCGAGCACGCCGCGGATGTCGTCGTCGGTGAGCGGTTCGAGGGTGAGCAGGAGCGACCGGGACAGCAACGGGCTGACCACCGAGAAGAACGGGTTCTCGGTGGTGGCCGCGACGAGGGTGACCCAGCCGAGTTCCACCGAGGGGAGCAGGGCGTCCTGCTGGGTGCGGGTGAAGCGGTGGACCTCGTCGATGAACAGCACGGTGCGTGCGCCGGAGGTCGCCCGCGTGGCACGCGCCTCGTCGATCACGGCGCGGACGTCCTTCACCCCCGCCGTCACCGCGGACAGCTCCCGAAACCGCCGGCCGGTGGCCCGGGAGACGATGTGGGCCAGGGTGGTCTTCCCCGTACCGGGCGGCCCCCAGAGGATCACGGACGTCGTTCCCCCGCCCTCGACCAGTCGACGCAGCGGGCTGCCCGGGCCGAGCAGGTGACGCTGGCCGACGACCTCGTCCAAGTTTTCCGGCCGCAGCCGCGCCGCGAGCGGGGTCGGGCCGTCCCCGGTTGAGCCGCCGCCGACCGGGTCGCCCCCGACCGGGTCGCCCCCGACCGGGTCGCCCC
>NZ_JAMQQF010000343.1 GCF_023716945.1 Frankia sp. AiPs1
AGGTCGGCGTCGGCCGCGCCGACCGGCGGGAACGTGTTTCCCGCCGGGGACCCGCTTCCCGCCGGGAACGCGGTTTCCGGCGAGGAGCCACTTCCCGTCGGGGCCTCGCCGCCCGCCGACGCGCGCCGGACCCGGGCCCGCGCGGCCGCGTACACCTCGTCGCGGTAGCCGAGGCGGTCGACGAGCCCCGCGTCGAGGGCGACGGTACCGGCCAGCGGGCCGAGGTCGATCAGCCGGCGGACGCGGTCGGCCGGCATCCGGCGGCCCTCGGCGATGCCCGCCACCACCTGCTCCGAGCTGGACTCGATGATGCGGCTCACCGCCTCCAGGTGGGCCGGCGTGAAGTCCCGCTCCACGAGCGTGTTGACCGCGTTCTTGTATTCGTAGCGCTGGCCGATCTCGACCGCGACGCCGAGCCGGTCCAGCGCGCCGCGCAGGAACGGCGTCTCCATCCCCAGGCCGGTCAGCCCGCAGTCCCCGGACGGGGCCAGCCAGATCTCGTCGAACGCGCAGGCGAGGTAGTACGGGCCCGTGCCGCCGCCGAACTCGCCGAACGTGTCCGCGTAGGCGATGGCGGTGCCGCCGGCAGCCCGGAAGCCGCTGATCGCCGCCCGGATCTCCTGGAGGCGGGCCAGCGGCGTCCCGGCGGCGCCGATGTGCGCGACCACCACCGACACCCGCGGGTCATCGGTGGCGTGGCGCAGGGCCTCGACCAGATCGCGCAGCGTGGTGCGCCGGTGGGCGAGGGCGAGGGTGACCGGGTCGCTGGGAACGCCTTCGAGCGGATCGACCGTCAGATCGAGTTCCAGGACGATCGGAGCCGTCCGCCGCGCCGCGATCTGGCGGACGTCGGCCAGCGCCTTACGTGGGGTGGCAGCCATGGTCAGAGGCTAGTACTACCGACCGTCCCAGTTCCTCGCTCGTGTCAACCTCACGGTCGTCCCGCCGTCACCCATCCGGCGTAACACGGTCACCCGGGCCGGCCGGGGCGACCCAGAGTTCCCGCCAGCGCGCACCGGGCAGCACTCCCGGGGCGGCGCCGTCCACTCGGGCCGCACGCTCGGCCGCGGCCAACCGGTCGCGGAAACGGCGCGCCGACGTGCGCAGAGCCAGCTCCGGATCGACCCGGACCGCACGCGCGAGCGCGACGGCGGCGACGAGCAGGTCACCGACAACGTCGTCCGCGGCCACGCCCGGCCGGCCGAGTGCCGCGAGGGCGTCGGCCGCGATCGCCGCGACCCGCTCGCCGGCCTCGGCTACCCCGCCCGTCCCCGCCACGTCGCCAGTCCCCGCCACCTCACCGGCCGCCGCCATGTCACCGGCCGCCGCAACGTCACTGGCGCCCGCCAGGGCACCGGCTTGAGCCAGCGCGTCGCCCGTCTCATCGGTGCCGCCCGCGAGCGCGAGGTCCGCTGGCACGCCGATCCCGCTGGCGCGCTTGAGCAGCTTGGCCGCGAGCGTCAGCGCCGGCTGGGACAGCGCCACTCCCTCCGTCACCGAGGCGCGGCCCTTCTCCACCGCCTTGATCGCCTCCCAGTTGACGGCGACGTTCGCCGCCCCGTCGACGACCACGTCGGCGAACACGTGCGGATGCCGTCGGATCAACTTCGCGACCAGTCCCGCCGCCACGTCGTCGACATCCCAGCCGTCGCCCGCGCGCTCGGCGGCGATCCGAGCATGGAAGAGCACCTGCATGAGCACGTCGCCGAGTTCCTCGCGCAACTCGGCGAGGTCGCCGTCCTCGATCGCCTGGTACGCCTCGTAGGTCTCCTCGATCAGGTAGGGGGCGAGGGACTCGTGGGTCTGCTCGGCGTCCCATGGGCAGCCGCCCGGGGAGCGCAGCCGGTCCATCACGGCAACGGCGTCCAGCAGGATCGACCCGGGCAGCTCCGCCGTGCCGGCGAGGGTGTCCACCACGACGCCGACGGCGGGAGGCGCGGCCGCGCCGGCGTCGGCCGGCGAACGGGGCCGAACGAGACGGTCGAGCAGCCGGTCAAGCGGCGTCGGCGCGGACGGGTCCGGCAGCCAGGCGACCTCGGTCGCTGCCGGATCGGGCAGGACGTCCCGCAGGAAGGCAGCAAGATCGACCTCGGCCAGATCCCCCGCGGCCGGGTGGCCGGCTACGACGACGACGGATGCCCCGGCGGCACGCAGGGCGGCGAGCTGCGGGTGGGCCGGGGCGGCAGTCAGCACGGGCACCCGGCGCAGCAGGTCCCATGCCGGCGCGGTGAGGACGCCCGGCGCGACCCGCGGGCTGGTGACGACCACGGTGATCCGCAGCAGCATGACCTCATCCACTCGCTTCGGCTGGTCGGAGACGGGCCTGGACGGCCAGGACTGGGCGGATCAAGGACTGGGCGGTCAGGACTGGGCGGTCAGGTCCACCGTGGGGGTGGGCGCGGGCCGGCTGGCGATCGACCCGTCCGCGGCGATCACGGCGAACTGGCCGGTGTTCCAGGTGCCGAACCGCGGGTTGATCGAGATCGGGTCCTTCTTCTCGGCCTGCGCGAGGACCGGCCGCAGCTTCACCGAGCGCTCCTGACTGACGATGAAACGGGCCAGGTACGGCTTCGCCTGGGCGTAGGTGAGCGGTATCCGGCCGACCTGGTCGACGATGCTGTTGTACTGCTCCCGGGTCTCCGCCTCGGTGGCGAGCAGGTGCGGGCTGACCCGGTCGCTCAGCGCCGACTCCAGCGCGCCGGAGCGCACGATCAGGGAAACGTCGCGCGGTGCGAATCCCGCAGCGGCCGCCCGCCGTTCGAACGCCGGCACGCTGCCGAACTGGAGAACGGCGTACGCCTGGTAGTAGGAGGCGATGGCGCCGGAGCTCAGCGTGACGCCGCGCCGGTCGGCCTCGCCGGCGAGAAGGTGGAGCTGCACGAGGGTGGTCAGCGTGCGGCGTTGGAGGTCGAGGCGGTTGAGGGGGGCCGTCGCGGTCTGCCCGGTCTGCGCGGCCGGGACGCCGTCGGCGGCCGCGAGCCCGCGATCGACGATGCCGCGCAGCTGCGCGGTCTCGATGGACTGCGATCCGACCTGAGCGGCGGCCCCGGCGTGCGTCGTGCAGGCCGTCCCGGCGGTCCCGACGAGGACGGCGAGCCCGACACCGGCGAGGAGACGGGAGAACTTCACGACTCCAGACGCTATCCGCTCCCCTGTGGCGAAGCACACCTCACCCGCCAGACACCCGCCGAATTCTCCGTCCGGGCGCCGGTCGGATTCGCCCCGGCCACCGTCGAGCCAAGCGGCCACCACGCAGCCAGGGACCGTCATCCAGCCAAGCGGCCACCATCCAGTCAAGCGACCGCCCCCCAGCCAGCCGACCGCCATCTGGCCAAGCGATGGCCATCTGGCCAGGTGACCGCCATCTGGCCGAGCGAACCGCGGCTCAGCCAGCGGCTGCCGCGGCGACCGAGTCGCCGGCGACGGCGGCCAGGAGCTGACCGGCCCACGCGAGCAGCGCCTGGTCGCGCAGCGGCCGGGAGCCGATGCGGCCGGTCTCCGTCGGCGCCGGCACCAGCACGATCCGGACCGCGGGCTTGACCACCGCCCCCTTGTACAGGCGGGTCAGCCGCAGGGTCTGGCTCTCCCGCAGCTCCAGCGGCGCGAACCGAATCTGGCGGCCGGCCCCGGTGATCTCGGTGACGCCGAAGCGGCGCGCGAGCACCCGCAGGCCGGCGACGGCGAGCAGGTTCTCCACCGGCTCGGGCACCGGGCCGAACCGGTCCACCAGCTCCCCGCGCACCTCGTCGATGTCGGCGTCGGTGACGGCGCCGGCGAGGCGGCGGTAGGCGTCCAGGCGCAGCCGCTCGCTGGGCACGTAGTCGTGCGGCAGGCTCGCGTCGACGGGGAGCTCGACCTTGACCTCGGGCGGTTCCTCGACCTTGTCCTGGCGGTACTCGGCGACCGCCTCGCCGACCATCCGCACGTACATGTCGAAGCCGACCGAGGCGATGTGCCCGGACTGCTCCCCGCCGAGCAGGTTGCCGGCGCCGCGGATCTCCAGGTCCTTCATGGCCACGGCCATGCCGGCGCCGAGGTCGTTGTGCTGGGCGATGGTGGCGAGCCGATCGTGGGCGGTCTCGGTCAGCGGCTTGTCCGGCGGGTACAGGAAGTACGCGTACGCGCGGTCGCGGCCCCGGCCGACCCGGCCGCGCAACTGGTGGAGCTGGGACAGGCCGAACACGTCGGCCCGTTCGACGACGAGGGTGTTGGCGTTGGAGATGTCCAGCCCCGACTCGACGATCGTCGTGCAGACCAGGACGTCGAACTTCTTCTCCCAGAAGGAGACCATCACCTGCTCGAGGGCGTCCTCGTTCATCTGGCCGTGCGCGGTGGCGATCCGCGCCTCGGGGACCAGCTCGCGCAGCCGGGCCGCGGCCCGGTCGATCGACTCCACCCGGTTGTGGATGAAGAAGACCTGCCCCTCCCGCAGCAGCTCCCGGCGGATCGCGGCGGCGACCTGCCGGGTGTCGTAGGGGGCGACGGAGGTCAGCACCGGGTGGCGCTCCTCCGGCGGGGTGTCGATGGTCGACAGCTCCCGGATGCCGGTGATCGACATTTCCAGGGTGCGCGGGATCGGGGTGGCGCTCATCGTGAGCACGTCCACCGCCGTGCGCATCTTCTTGAGCTGCTCCTTGTGCTCGACGCCGAAGCGCTGCTCCTCGTCGACGATCACGAGCCCCAGATCCTTGAACCGGTTCTCCCCCGACAGCAGCCGGTGCGTGCCGATGACGACGTCGACGGTCCCGTCGGCGAGGCCCTCCTGGGCCGCCTTCTGCTCGCCGGCCGAGTTGAACCGGCTCATCGCCTTCACGATGACGGGGAACGCCGCATACCGCTCGGAGAACGTCTGGAAGTGCTGCTGGACCAGCAGGGTCGTCGGAACCAGCACGGCGACCTGCTTGCCGTCCTGGACAGCCTTGAACGCCGCTCGCACGGCGATCTCCGTCTTGCCGTAGCCGACGTCGCCGCAGATCACCCGGTCCATCGGGACGGGCTTCTCCATGTCGGCCTTGACCTCGTCGATCGCGGCCAACTGGTCGGGCGTCTCGCGGAAGGGGAAGGCGTCCTCCAGCTCGCGCTGCCACGGGTTGTCCGGGGCGAAGGCGTGCCCGGGGGCGGCCATCCGAGCGCTGTAGAGCCGGATCAGCTCCCCGGCGATCTCCTTGACCGCCTTGCGGGCCCGGCTCTTGCGCTTGGCCCAGTCGGCGCCGCCGATGCGGTCCAGGCTCGGCGCGTCGCCGCCGACGTAGCGGGTGATCTGTTCGAGCTGGTCGGTGGGGACGTAGAGCCGGTCGCCCCGGGCGTACTCCAGCAGCAGGTACTCGCGCTTCGCCCCGGCGACGGTGCGGGTCACCATCTCGATGTAGCGACCGACGCCGTGCGCGTCGTGGACGACCATGTCGCCGGGTACCAGCGCGAGCGGGTCGATGCCCTTGCGCCGGCGGCTGGGCATCCGCCGCATGTCCTTGGTGGTGACCCCGCGGGCGCCGGCGATGTCGCTCTCGGTGAGAACCGCGAGGCGCAACGTGTCACTGGTGAAGCCGGTGACGAGCTGCCCGCGAGTCACCACGGCGACCCCGGCGGCGAGCTCGGCGTCCTCGGCGTAGCGGGCGCCGAGGTCGGCCTCCCGCAACATCTCCACCAGGCGCTGGGCCGGCCCGTGCCCCTCGGTCACCAGCAGCACGCGCCACGACTCGGCCAGCCAGCCCTTGACGTCGGCGATGACGGCGGCGGTGTCGCCGTGGTAGAGCGGCGCCGGCCGCAGGCTCGCGACCACCGTGTCGTCACCCTCGGCGACGAGCCCACCGGCCGCACCCGCCACCGCGTCGGGCCGGTCGGGGCCGGTGGTCTCGGGGCCGACCGGGGCCGAGGTGAAGGGACTGACCGACCACCAGGGCAGCCCGAGTACCCCGGCGCGCTCGCGGACATCCGCGAGCGAGCGGTAGGCCGCGGCGCCGAGGTCGATCGGCGCGCCGCCGCCGAGCGCCGCGACACTCCAGGACGCCTCCAGGAACTCCTGGCTCGTGCGCACCAGCTCGCTGGCCCGTGAGCGGACCCGCTCCGGGTCGCAGACCAGGACGTGGGTGCCCGCGGGCAGCTCGTCGAGCAGCAGCGACATCCCGTCGACGAGGACCGGGGCCAGCGCCTCCATGCCCTCCACCGGAATGCCGCCGGCAATCTTGTCGAGCATGTCCACGATCTGCGGGTAGCGGGTGGCGAGCTCGGCGGCCCGGGCGCGGACGTCCGCGGTGAGCAGCAGCTCGCGGCACGGCGGCGCGAACAGCCCGCGCC
>NZ_JAMQQF010000344.1 GCF_023716945.1 Frankia sp. AiPs1
GTCCGCCGCTGGGCCGCCTGACGGCTACCCGGCCGGCCGGGTAGCCGTCAGGCGTCAGGCGTCACCCGCCCTGCGAGATGGCGATCGACAGGATCTTCGCCTTGCTGGCCGGGGCGCCGTCGGAGCCGCCGCCCTGCACGCCGGGCTTGGTGAGCTTGTCGAGGACGTCCAGTCCCGCGGTGATCTTTCCGAAGACGGTGTAGCCGCCGGCCAGCGCCGCCGCCCCCTCCTGCGTCGGGTTGGCGTAGTTGATGAAGAACTGGCTGCCGTTGCTGTTCGGCGCGGAGCTGTGCGCCATCGCGAGCACGCCGCGGTCGTAGGTGACGCCCTCGGTGTTCTCGTTGGCGTAGCCGTAGCCGGGGCTGCCGCTGCCGGTGCCCGTCGGGTCGCCGCACTGCAGCACGGAGATGCCCGCCTCGGCGCCGCCGGTCTGCCGGTGGCAGAGCGTGTTGTCGTAGTACTTGGCGTCGGCGAGGGTGCGCAGGGCGTGGACGGTGCACGGCGCCTTCTGCGCGTCCAGGCTCGCCGTCATCGTCCCGGCGTCGGTGGTGATGGTCATGGTGGCCGGGGAGGCGTCGACGCTGGCGGCGGGCTTCGGCAGGGTGGCGCCGCGAGTCGGGGTCTCCCCGTTGGCGGTGTAGGTGCAGGCGCCGACCTTGCTGGTGGCCGCCGCGGCGGCGCTGGGGGCCGCGGTGCTGGCCGCGTTCGCGGCGGTGACATCGGACTTGTCGTCCTTGCCGGTGAGCAGGACCGCGGCGATCGCCGACGCCGCGACCACGATCGTCACGAAACCGGCCACGATTGCCAGCCGCTGCTGGCGGCGGCGCTGGGCGACCCGTCGCCGCTGCGTCTGCCGGGCCTCGCGGGCCTCGGCGAGCTCGCGCTGCCGTCGCTCCTTGGAACTGGCCACCGTCGCCGGCCTCCTCACATCCCGAAC
Organism: Frankia sp. AiPs1; assembly: GCF_023716945.1. Classification (GTDB taxonomy): domain Bacteria; phylum Actinomycetota; class Actinomycetes; order Frankiales; family Frankiaceae; genus Frankia. Next base: position 938 of record NZ_JAMQQF010000344.1, read on the forward strand.
CTGGCAGGTTCTTCGCTGCTGCGTCCTGTCCGTCCCGCGGCGGCGGACACATGTGGTCTGTGCACCGTAACCGCTCGGCGGCGCCCGGCTGGGCAGCGCACCTGTGGCGAGCACGCCGGGCACCTTGTGGCGAGCACGCCGGCACCTGTGGCGAGCATGCCGAAGCCGCCTGTGCGCCCGCTGTGCGCCGGCGACGTCGGTGGTGGCTGGTAGCGTTACCGCAAGGTGAGGTGCGGTACCGATCAGGGGCTGACGCGATCCATGCTCGATAAGCGTTTTATCCGGGAGAATCCGCAGGCCGTGAAGGACGCGGTCGCGGTCAAGGGCATTGACCTGGACGTCGACGAACTGCTCCAGCTCGACCAGGACAATCGCAAACTGCAGTTCGAGGTGGACGAGGCGCAGGCCCGGCGCAAGAGCTTCGCCAAGCAGTTCGCCAAGGCCGACCAGGCCCGCCGGGCCGAGCTTCGGATCGAGCACGAGTCGTTCGACGCCCAGCTCAGAGACCTGCGCGAGCAGCTCGCCCGCACGGGCGCCCGGCTGTCCGAGCTGATGCTGCTGACGCCGAACATTCCCTGGTCGGGGGCGCCGGTGGGGCCGGACGAGGCGGCCAACGTGGTGTTGCGCACCGTCGGTGCACCCCCGGAGTTCGACTTCACCCCGCTCGACCACACCGAGCTCGCCGAGAAGCGCGGCTGGGCCGAGTTCGCCCGCGCCCGCAAGGTCGCCGGCGAGCGGGCCTACGCCCTCGTCGGCGACCTGGTGATGCTGGAACGGGCGGTGCACTCCTACGCGCTGGACCTGCTGCGCGGCCGGGAGTTCACCCCGGTGGCGGTTCCCGCGCTCGTCCGCGAGGAGCCGCTGATCGGTACGGGGATGCTGCCGAAGGCCCGGGAGGAGATCTACGCGATCCCCGAGGACGACCTGTACCTGGCCGGAACGGCCGAGGTGGCGCTCGTGGGCCTGCACGCGGGGGAGATCCTCGACGCCGCCCGGCTGCCGATCCGCTACGCCGGGATCTCGCCGTGCTTCCGCCGGGAGATCGGCAGCGCCAGCCGGGACGTCCGCGGCCTGCTGCGGGTGCATCAGTTCGAGAAGGTCGAGCAGTTCGTGCTCTGCGCCGCCGACGAGGCCGAGTCGGCCCGCTGGCACGCCGAGTTGCTGGCCACCGCCGAGCGCATTCTGTCCGACCTCGGGCTGTGCTACGAGGTCGTCGAGTGCGCCACCGGGGACATGGGCGTCGGCAAGTTCCGGATGAACGACATCAACACCTGGTTCCCGTCGCTGGGCCGCTTCCGGGAAACGCACAGCTGCTCCACGCTGCACGACTGGCAGGCCCGCCGGGCGAACCTGCGTTACCGCGACCCCGACGGCACGATTCACTTCGCCCACACGCTGAACAACACCGCGGTCGCCACCCCCCGGCTGCTGGCGGCGCTGCTGGAGAACTTCCAGACCGCGGACGGCGCGGTGCGCGTCCCGGAGGTGCTGCGGCCCTACCTGGGCGGCCGCGAGCTGATCTGAGCGCCGTCGCGCCGGCGCGCCCGCGCGGCCCGGACCAGGGCCGGCCCGGCCACCGCGAAGCGTCGCGGCAGCCCGACGGCCACCCGGCGTTCCAGCACCCGGTAGTCGGCCCGCTCCACCTCGTCGAGGATCTCCCGATAAAGCACGAACGCGGTGCGCATGCAGTCCCGCGAGGTCGGGTGCAGCAGGCGGATGCCGGGCTGGGCCGCACGGAACAGCTCCCGGGCCCGGCTGATCTCGAAGGCCAGCAGCCGGCGGACCGGCCCGTCGACGACCCCGGCGGCCAGGTGCTCCCGGGTGACGCCGAACAGCGCCAGCGACGCCTGCGGCAGGTACACCCGCCCGCGGCGCAGGTCCTCCCCGACGTCGCGGATGAAGTTGGCGTGCTGGAAGGCGAGGCCGAGGTCGCGTGCGTAGGGCAGCGCGCTGTCGTCGACCGATTCGAGCAGCGGCACCATCTGCAGGCCGATGACCGCGGCCGAGCCGTGCATGTAGACCAGCAGGTCCGCCCACGTCGCGTACCCGGTGACGGTCAGGTCCATCGCCATCGAGGACAGGAACGCGGCGAAGTGGTCGGGGTCGAGCGCGAAGCGACGGATCGTGTCGACGACCGCCGGCAGCACCGACACCTCGCGCGCGGCCCCGTTCCGACCGCCGGCCTCGCCTGAGACCTGGGCGTCGACGGCGTGGGCGGGCACGCCGTCGCGCAGCGCGGCGAGGAAGCGGCCGCTCCAGGCCTGCAGCAGGACGGTCCGCTCGTCGCCGGTCAGCGCCGAGTCGAGGTCGTCGACGATGTCGTCGGCGTGGCGGGCGAAGCCGTACAGAGCGTGCACGTGCGCCCGTTTCCACGGCGGCAGCAGCAGGGTCGCCAGGTAGTACGTGCGCCCATGGGCGGCGTTGAGGGCGCGGGCCCGGGCGTAGGACGCGCGCAACCGGGGATCGGTGATCCCGGCCGCGTCGAGCTCCCCCACGGCGCTCAGCCTAACGGTACTGACGGTGGGCCCTCGTAGGCGACGCCCTGCCAGTGATCGGGCCTGGGCTCGCGCGGTGGCGCGTGGCACTGTTCCGCGGAACACCTTGATCACCCCCCACCTCGCCGTGGTTGATCTTGTGTTGGGTTTTTGTCGGTGGTGGGTGGGACGATCGTCGCGTCCGTTGATCGACGACACCTCTGGCCCGGTGATCCTGATGAGTACAGCGTCTGCATCCCCTCCCCCTGTCCCCTCTGCCTTGTCGGCGTCGTCTGATGCGTGCGCGCTGATCGGGGTGGATGCGGAGGTCGCATCGTTGGGGGAGGTGGAGGAGGTGATCTGCCGGTGGGCGGGGCGGATCGCCGCGGCGACCTGTGGCTGGCTGCTGGCGGTGGCGGCGTTCGACCGTCGGGGTGGCTGGTCGGGGATCGGGATGGGTTCGTGCGCGCACTGGCTGGCCTGGCGGTGCGGTATCGGCCTGCGGACGGCGCGGGAGCAGGTTGCGACGGCGCGGGCGTTGGAGAGTCTTCCGGTGATCCTGGCGGCGTTCGCGGCGGGCACGGTGTCGTGTGCGAAGGTGCGGGCGGTGACCCGGGTCGCCGAACTCGCCACCGAAGAGATGTGGCTGGCCCGTGCCCGACGCTGCTCGGCCGGTCAGGTGGAGCGGCTTGTCCGTTCCTACCGGCAGGCCAACGGTGATCCGAAGGTCCGGCGAGCCGCACGGCGAGTGGCCTGGACGTTCGACGGCGACGGCATGCTGTGCCTGCGTGCGGTCCTGTCCCCGGATGAGGGCGCCCGGCTGATCACCGCGTTGGACGCCGCCCGGGCCAGCCTCGAGGACACCACCCCCCTGGCCGGCGACACCCCCTCGCCGGATGGCGAAACACCGAACAGCGAAGGCCCGGGCGATGCGGGGGCGGGTGGGGCGCCGGTGGACGGGGAGAGGGTCGTGGCGGCGCGGGATCGCCAGCGGTGCTGGAGCGCCTGGGCTGTGACGGGCTGATCCGGGCGTTGCTCACCGACCCGGACGGCAATCCGTTGCATCTCGGTCGGCGGCGGCGTCAGCCCGGGCAGCGGCTTCGTGACGCGGTCTACCTGCGTGACCAGGGGTGCTGCCAGTACCCGGGGTGCGGTCACACCCGCTGGTTGCACCTGCACCACCTCACCTGGAGGGGCCGCGGGGGTGACACCGACATCGACCGGCTGCTGCTGCTCTGTTCGAGCCATCACCGGGCCGTACACGACGACGACATCAGCCTTGGCCGGGACGCGGACGGGACCGTCACCGCACGGACCGTCGACGGCCGCGTTCTCGTCGGAGCACCGCCGGTCCTGCCCGGGCCGGAGCCGGCGGGAATCCTCGCCCGCGCGACCCGCCACGTCGATGCCGCCGCGATCCGTACTCGCGTGTGGATGGTTATGGCAGGCGGGAGGCGAAGGCGAGCGAGCTCGCCGCGGCAAGGAAGCCCAGCGCGAGGGACAGGCCCAGGAACCAGGTGGTGATCTCGCGGTACTCGGTGCGGTAGCCGATGGAGCTGCCCAGACCCTTGTAGACCGAGCGCAGCTCGTCGCCGGTGGCGGCGCGGTGGTAGGAGCCCTCGGTCTGGTCGGCGATTTCGTTGAGGGCCTGCTCGTTGACCGGGACGGGCACCTCCTGACCGCCGACGTCGAGCGTGCCGTCGCTGGTGCCGTAGGCGATGGTGTCGACGGGGACGTGCGCCTGCCGGGCGGCGTCGGTGGCCTGCGTGTTCGGCCGGCCGCGGGTGGTCTCGCCGTCGGAGAGCAGGACGATGGCGGCGGGTGGCGGGCTCTGCCCGGCGTCGGAGAACCGTTTGCCGGCGGTGCTGATGGCCTGCAGCGAGGCGAAGATCCCCTCGCCGACGGCCGTCGCCGGGCCGAGCTGCAGGCCGCGGATGCCGGCGCGGACCGACTCCCGGTCGGTGGAGGCGGGCACGAGCACCGTCGCGCTGCCGGCGAAGGAGACCAGGCCCAGGTTGATGCGCGGGGGGAGCTGGTCGACGAACGCCTCGGCGCCCTGCTTGGCCGCCTCCAACCGGTTCGGGGTGATGTCGGTGGCGGCCATCGAGTTCGACACGTCGATGGCCAGGATGATCGTCGCGCGTTCCCGCGGAACCCGCTCGGCACGGGCCGGTCGGGCCAGCGAGAACACCAGGCCGGCGAGGGTGAGCAGCAGCAGCGCGGCCGGGACGTGGCGGCGCCACCACTGTGGGCGCCGCGGCAGCACCGACGCCAGCACCGAGGTGGACGACAGGCGGGCTGCGTACACCCGCCGCCGCGCGGAGACGACGATGTAGGCGACGAGCAGCGCGGCGACGAGCAGGTACAGCCACAGCCAGTGGCCGGCGAGGAAGCTCACGGGGTACCAGCCCGGGCGGGTCGGCCGATCGGCGCGCGGCGCCCGGCGCCGCGGCCGCGGCGGTTCGCGGAGGCGAAGCGGACGATGTCGACGAGCCAGTCGGAGTCGGTGCGCAGCACGAGATGGTCGGCGCCGACGCGCCGCAGGGCCAGTGACACCTCCCGGCGGTGCGCCGCGGCGGCCGCGGCGTACCGTTCCCGGAACTTCCGCGACGAGGTGGGCACCTCCAGCATCGCCCCCGTCTCGGCGTCGACGACGGGCAGCAGGCCGACGGCGGGCAGGGCCAGCTCCAGCGGGTCGACGATCTCGATCGCGAGCACCTGGTGGCGGGCGGCGACCACGCGTAGCGGACGTTCCCAGCCGAGGTCGGTGGACTGGAAGTCGGAGATGACGACGGCAAGACCGCGCCGGCGCGGCGGGCGCAGCAGGCCCTGCACGGCCGCGGCGAGGTCGGTGGCAGCGGCCGGGTCGGGCCTCCGC
>NZ_JAMQQF010000345.1 GCF_023716945.1 Frankia sp. AiPs1
CCCCCCCCCCCCCCCCCCCCCCCCCCCCCCCCCCCCCCCCCCCCCCCCCCCCCCCCCCCCCCCCCCCCCCCCCCCCAGTGAGCGAGGGCGCGGGAGAGGAAGGCGAGGACGGCGGGCATCCGCGCTGCGGTCGGGAACGCGCCGCCGTGGCCGGCGCCGGGCACGATCGTGACCTCCACGGCCGGCGCGCCGGCGGCCCGCAGCGCGTCGGCGAGCTCGAGGGACTGGCGGTGCGGCACGGTGCAGTCGGCGTCCCCGTGCTCGATGAGGAACGGCGGCAAGGGGGCGCGGCCGAGGTAGTTCAGGGGGCTGGCGACCCGGACGAGCTGCGGCACGGCGGCCACCGTGCGGCCGAGGAAGCGGGACTCCGGCGAGTCGGGGCGGCCATGCCCGGCGTCGGAGGCGGCGCAGCGGTCGTTCGCGCGAAGCTGATCGTCCATGGAGCCGAAGTTGACCGGGCCGTAGAAGTCGACGACGGCCTGGACGGCGCTGGAGACGCCCGGATTGCCCAGCGCCGGGTCGTCGTACATCGTGACCCCCGGCGTCGTTCCCAGCATGACGGCGAGGTACGCCCCGGCCGACGCCCCGCTCGCCGCGATCCGGTCCGGGTCCAGACCGTGGTCGGCGGCGTGCGCGCGGACCCAGCGCACCGCGGCCTTGACATCCTGGACCGCGGCGGGGAAGTGGGCCTCGCCGGAGAGCCGGTAGTTCAGGCTGGCGACGGCGTACCCGGCGCCAACCAGAGCGCGGATGACGGGCAGGTCGTCGCGTTTGTCGCCGAGTGCGAACGCGCCGCCGTGGATGGTGAGGACCACCGGCAGCCCCGTCCCGGCGCGGGGTGCGTCGGCGGCGGATGGTGCGTCGGCAGCGGATGGTGCCTGGGCGGTGATGGGTACCCTGGCGGCGGTCGCCCCGGGCAGGTAGAGGTCCAGGCGCTGGGCGGCAGACACCGGCGCGTAGGACACGTCCCGCAGCACCCGCATCTCGTCGATCTCGCCGGGTGTCCCGGCCGGGCCGCCCACCCGCCCGGGGCCGCTGGCCGGCGTCGACGTTTCGGGTTGGGCGACGTCGTGTCGGGAGCAGGCGGCGACGGCGAGGCCCAGGGCGAGCAGGCCACCCGTGGCCGCGGCCATGAGGCGGTGGGGGACGTGGTGGATGGCGGCGGTCCTCTCGCAGGCCGGGCGGCCGCTGGCGGTCCGGGTCACTGGCTGGTCGCGTGTCATCATGCCCGCCCGGATAGGCGCGATTGCCGCCAGTCCGGCCTGGGACGAGAGGTCAGGGCGGCGGCGGGATGTGAGCGACGCCATGCCCGTCGGCGGGACAGCTTTTTCGGTACGGTACGGTACTGTTTTGGTGGTCGCGCAGAGCCCTCGTGGGGGCTGTGGCCCGCCCCGGATTGTCCGCCGGGCGTTGATCCGAAGGAAGGGGGTGGCGAGCTATTTCGCCGCCGGCTGCCACCGGTCGGGGTCGGCCCCGGGACGAGTCCCGCGAGCAGGCGATTCTGGATGCGGCGCTGCAGCTGCTCGTCGAGGTTGGTTACGAGCGAATGAGCATGGTCGCCGTCGCGGCCCGGGCCCGGGCCAGTAAGGCGACGATCTATCGTCGGTGGTCCTGCAAGGACGAGATGGTCGTGGAGGCACTGCGGCGGCATGGTCCCGCCGATCACGTCCCCGCGGACACCGGTTGCCTGCGAGACGACATGGCCGCCGAGGTCCGCCTCTTGATCGATACCGTTTCGGGTCCGGACGGGTCGCTGCTCGTCTGCGTCCTGCGGGCGGCCAACGAGTCCCCTCGGCTGGCCTCGATGATCCAGGCCAACATCCTGCAACGCAAGGTGGACCTCGGCCGCTGTCTGCTGGAGCGGGCGGCGCAGCGGGGGGAACTGCTCGCCAAGGCCGAACCAGAGGTGCTTGTCGAGGTCATCCTTGCCATGATCTTCACCCGTCTGCTTGTCACGGGGGAGCCGTTGGACGAGGCGTTCGCCGACCACGTCGTCGACGACGTGGTGCTTCCGCTGCTCGCCGGTCGATCGACCCCACCCGCGGTGGGTATCGAACACCTGAGCTAATATCTTCTCGAACACCCGCGCGAAGGCGGGGTGGTCTGGGCGTGCCGTCCAGCGGACGTGAGACGAGTGGAGAGGTCGACCAGGGGGCGGCGAAGATGGCGCCGCCCCAGCCCGTGTGTCACACCCGCCGCGTTCCACCCTGTGCGGGTTCCACCACCTAGCTGCCAGCCCGACGTGGGCGGCCTGTATCCGATTCCGTTCGCCCCTCTGTCCGGCCGCCGCTGCGTCCCTGCCCCGCGCGCCGGTCGCCCCTGCCCGCCCGACGTGCACGTCCCGCTCGATGCGCACGTCCCGCTCGATGTGCACCTTCCGCTTGATGTGCACCTTCCGCTCGATGTCCCGGCAGCTCGTCTTCTCCGGCAAGGAGCCTCCTGTGACCACAACTGTCGACCGCAAGGCCGGGGATCCCCCGGTGGGCGTGGCCGACGGCGAGCCCGATCCCCGGCGGTGGCTGGCGCTGTGCATCATCGCCGTCGCGCAGCTCATGGTCGTGCTCGACGCGTCGATCGTGAACATCGCGATGCCACACGCCCAGGCCGACCTGGGCATCTCCACCGCCAACCGGCAATGGATGGTCACCGCGTACACCCTTGCCTTCGGCGGCCTGCTGCTCCTGGGTGGGCGCATTGCCGACTACCTGGGCCGCAAGCGGGCCTTCGTCTGGGGGCTGATCGGCTTCGCGCTCGCCTCGGCGCTCGGCGGGCTGGCGCCGAACGCCGCCCTGCTGTTCGCCGCCCGGGCCCTGCAGGGCGCGTTCGCGGCGCTGCTCGCGCCGGCCGCGTTGTCCCTGATCACCGTCGCGTTCACGGAGAGCCGCGAGCGGGCCAAGGCGTTCGGGGTGTACGGCGCGATCTCCGGCGGTGGCGCCGCGATCGGGCTCATCGTCGGCGGTCTGCTCACCGAGTACGCCTCCTGGCGGTGGTGCCTGCTGGTGAACGTGCCGATCGCACTCGTCACCGCGTTCTTCGCGGTGCCCGTGGTGCGGGAGAGCCGCGCAGAGGGTGAGGCCCGCTACGACCTGCCGGGCGCGGTGACGGTCACCGCCGGCCTCGTCGCCCTCGTCTACGGGTTCACGGTGGCCGCCGACGACGGCTGGAGCGACGCCCGTACCCTCGGGCTGCTCATCGGCTCGGTGGCGCTGCTCGCCGCGTTCGTCGTCATCGAGTCGCGTTCCGCCGCGCCGCTGCTGCCGCTGCGGGTCGCCTGGGAACGTAACCGCGGTGGGTCGTTCCTGGCCTCCCTGCTGATCGGCGCCGGGCTGTTCGCGATGTTCCTGTTCCTGACTTACTACTTCCAACAGACTCTGCGCTACAGCGCGTTGAAGACCGGGTTCGCCTTCCTGCCGTTCAGCGCCGGGATCATCGTCTCCGCGGGCGCGGCGAGCCAGCTTCTGCCGCGGGTGGGTCCGCGGGTGCTCGCCGGCGTCGGGACGACGATGGCCGCCGTCGGCATGGCGCTGCTGCTGTCCATCGGAGTCGACTCCAGCTACGTCGCCCACGTGCTGCCGTCGGAGCTGCTCATCAGCTTCGGCATGGGGTTCTCGTTCGTCCCGCTGTCGAGCCTGGCCCTCGTCGGCGTCGCTTCGCACGACGCCGGAGTCGCGAGCGCCTTGGTCAACACCACCCAGCAGATCGGCGGCTCGCTGGGCACCGCCCTGCTCAACACGGTCTACGCGACCGCCGTCGGCAGCTACCTCGATGACCACGGCCGAGGTCCGGCGGCGCTCGCGCAGTCACAGATCGAGGGCTACACCACCGCGTTCCTCTGGGGCGCGATCCTCATCGCGATCGCCGCAGTAGTGATCTTCGTGTTCATCCGAGCCGGGAGGGAGACCGCGGCAACCGTGGAGGGCGCCCCGGCGCACGTCGGCTGATCCGCCGGTCGCCGGTGCGGGCCCCGAACGGGCTCGCACCGGCCCGGCGTGACTTCTGAGTTCGACAGTTCTCGCTGAAAGTTCGACAGTCTCGCTGAAAGTTCGACAGTCTCGCTGAAAGTTCGACAGTCTCGCTCAGAGTTCGGCCTCGTCGCTCAGCATCGCCTGAGAGCTGAGCCGGAAGCCGACGGTCCCGTCGACAATCTTGCGGATGACGATCGCCTTCGGGTCCTTTCCGCCGACCCCGTCGACTCCGAGGGCGCCGGCCAGCGCCCGCAGCTGCGGCACCGACACCCGGCCGAGGGCGGCCAGGTGCTGGGCGGCCTCCTCTCGGCTCGCCGCGCCGAGCAGCGCCGCCCTCAACGCCTCGACATCCACCGAGGCCGCGGGCACCGCCGGCGTCGCTTTCGGTGTCTGCCTCACCGGTGTCTGCCTCACCGGTGTCCGCCTCACCGGTGTCCGCCTCGCCGGTGTCCGCCTCGCCGGTGTCTGTTTTATCGGGGTCTGTCGTGTCGGTGTCTGTCGTGTCGGCGTGGGGCTCGCCGGGGTCGGGCTCGCCGGGTGGCCGGGCGCCAGTGCGGCGGGGCGCGCGGCGGTGTCGCGCAGCGCCACGGGGAACGGATCGGCCGGGTCGGCGGCGGGATCCGCCGCCCATGGGCCGGGCGTGACCGTGACGGTCAGCCGCGTCCGGCCGGCCAGCAGCTCGCCGACCTGCTGCGCATCAAGTCCGGCGACCAGATCGGCGAGCTGGCGCAGGAGCAGCGTGCTCAGCCGGGCGGCCTCGTGGGCCTGCGGCGGTACGGGCGCTTCGGGCGCTTCGGGGGCGTTGCGGGCGTTGGTCAAGGGTGAGGCGTCCTGATCCGCTTGAGGAATTCCTCGACGAGGCGGTGCAGCTCCCAGGCGAGAGCGGGGGTGACCTGGTCGGAGAGGATGACGGGAAGCTGGGTGCGGGCCGCGCCGGCGAAGTGGTGGTTGCTCTCGCGGACCATCGCCTCGAAGACGGGCAGCCCGAGCTGCCGGGTCTGCGCGATGTAGGGGCGCAGGGCCGCGATCGGCTTGCCCGAGTAGTACTGCACCATCGTGAAGACGACCCCGAGGATGATCGGTTCCAGCTTCTTCACCGCCGGATGCAGGTCCGACTGCAGGTCGACGATGCGGTTGAACTCCCAGATGAACCGGCGCAGCCGGGACTGCAGGTGCTCGATGCCCAGGGTCGACAGCTCGTCCGGGCGGGCAGGGATCAGCAGCTGGTCGCTGGCCGCGACCGCCGCGCGGGTGATGACGCCGAAGTTCGGCGGGCAGTCCAGCAGGACCAGGTCATAGGCGGTCGGGGGGAGGGTCGCCAGCCCGGCGGCGAGCCGAAGGTAGACGTCGAAGTAGTGGCGGGTCGAGCGGTGCACCTCCGCGCCGCCGAGGCGCGCGGCGAGATTCATCTCGACGTCGCCGAGGGAGAGGTGGGAGGCGATCAGGTCGAGCGCCCCGCTGCCCTGCGCGATCCGGGAGTTCACCACCGCCGGCGACGTGATCAGCGGGGCGAGCGGCGGCACCGGGGCGTCCATCTGCCATGCCTCGAACCACTGCTTGATCGTCCGGTTGTCGGCGAGCCCCGCCCGCCACTGCTCGGGTCGGTAGAACGAGAAGGTCAGGCTGGCCTGCGGATCCAGGTCGAGGAGCAGGACCCGTTTGCCCCAGGCGGCGATCTGTGCGCCGAGGTTCGCGGTCACGGTGGTCTTCCCGACGCCGCCCTTGTAGTTCACGATCGAGATCACTCGCACGGCGATCCGCTCCCGTGCGCCGTCGTTGACCGGGCCATCCGTCTCCCCCGTCGCTGCGGTGCCACCCGTTCCCGCACCCCGCGTGAATCCTGTGCCGGCGGGGGTGCCGAACAGCACATCACGAGATGCTGGAGCGGCTGGAGCCTTGATCCGTGCCGGGTGGGCGCGATGCGTACACCTTGACCGGTAGTGGTGCGTTCCACCCCGTATTGGGGGCACGGTGGGTGATGTCGGCGCTACCACCGACGTGGAAGTCGCGGGTCTCCCGCGCTGTTCTGCCCGTTTTCCGATACCGAACGGTCACGTTCGGGTGGCTCGTCGCGGGAGCGAGCGAGCGGCGGTTTATCGTCTCGGCGGACCTTGTGCCGTCGCTGTCAACGCCTCGGGGGACGATGCCATCCATGAGTAGCTCCAGCGGGGCCGGACCCGGCACGGAACTCGGCCGGCGGCGTGCGCGGGGGCGTACGCCGTTCACCGCGCGGGTGCCCGGGTCGGCCGTGGCCCGTGCGGCCTACCCGGGCCGGGAC
>NZ_JAMQQF010000346.1 GCF_023716945.1 Frankia sp. AiPs1
GGCGGACGCCGCGCCCGCACCGCTGCCGGCGGCGGCGGCGCGCGGAGCTGGCGGCCAGCGGTTCCCCAGCTCGCCATGGGACTGGTGCTGGTGCTCATCGCCGCGGACATGTCGCCGCTGTTCCGCGGCGAGTTCGTCGAGCCACTGCTGCAACGTCCCGAGCAGGTCCCCGCCTACGAGACGCAGGTCGCCAAGGCGCTCGACGCCGGCGACGACGGCTCGCGGGTGCTGGAGCTGCCCGGCGCCGACTTCTCGCACTACCGCTGGGGCAGCACCCTCGACCCGGTCACCGAGGGGCTGATGGACCGGCCGCTGGTCCTGCGCGAGCTGATCCCCTACGGCGAGGCCGGCACCGTCGACCTGGTCCGCTCCCTGGACCGCCGGATGCAGGAGGGCGTGCTGGAGACCGCCGCCGTGCCGGACCTGGCCCGGTTGATGGGCGTCGGCGACGTGATGCTGCGCAGCAACCTCGCCTACGAGCGTTACCGCACTCCGCGGCCCCGCTCGACGTGGGATCTGTTCACCTCCACCCGGCCGGCCGGCCTCGGCGCGCCACAGACCTACGGACCGCCGGTGGCCGAGGATCCGGGGATCCCGTTCACCGACGAGATCACGCTGGGCACGAAGGCCTCGGTGCCCGATCCCCCGGCGTTGGCCGTCTTCCCCGTGTCGAACACCCAGCCGATCCTGCGCACCGCCACCACCACCCGACCGCTGCTGGTCAGCGGCAACGGGGAGGCGCTCGTCGACGCGGCCGCCTCCGGGCTGCTCGCCGAGCCCATCGCGTCCGGGCGGGCGATCCTCTACGCCCCCGAGTTGGCCAGCAAGCCGGGCGAGCTCGCCCAGGCCCTCGACGACGGCGCCGATCTGCTCGTCAGCGACACCAACCGGCTGCGGGCCGAGCGCTGGACGGGGGTCCGGGAGAACTACGGCTACGTCGAGCAGCCCGGCGTCGCCCCGCTGGTGAAGGACCCGAACGACAACCGGCTGCCGCTGTTCGGCGACGAGACGACCGCCAACGAGACGACGGCGGCTCTGCACGCCCCCGGCGAGCCGGTGCAGATCGCCGCGGTGACGGCGTCGGCCTACGGCAACTCCTTCGCCTACGGCCCGTGGGACCGGCCGGTGCGCGGCATCGACGGCAACATCAACACCGCCTGGCGGGTCGGCGCCTTCACCGACCCGACCGGTGAGGCCTGGCAGACGACGCTGGCCGCGCCGGCCACGACCGACCACGTGCGGCTCACCCAGCCGCTGTCCGGGCCGCGCAACCGGTGGATCACCCGGGCGACGCTGACCTTCGACGGCGGCTCCCCCGTCACCGTCGACCTCACCCCGTCGTCGCGCACCCAGGTCGGCCAGGTCGTCAGCTTCCCGAGCCGCACGTTCCGCACGCTGCACATCCGGGTCGACGCGACGAACTACGGCCGCCAGCGCACCTACGACAACGTCTCCGCGGTCGGCTTCGCCGAGGTCGAGATCCCCGGTGCGGACGGCAAGGCGCTGACCGCCGACGAGGTGCTGCGGATGCCGAGCGACAGCCTCGACGCCGCCGGCGCCTCCTCCCTCGGCCACCGCCTGGCCCTGCAGATGTCGCGGGACCGGGCCAACCCGGCCGAGCCGTTCAAGCAGGACACCGAGGAGATCATCAGCCGGTCGTTCGCGCTGCCGACGGCGCGGACGTTCGCGCTGACCGGCACGGCGCGGATCTCCGCGTACGCCGCCGACGACCACATCGACCGCCTGCTCGGGCGGCCGGCGAACCTGCCCGTCGTGACCTCGTCCGGCCGCCTGCCCGGGTCGCTCGCGGCCCGGTCGTCGAGCGCCTTCGACGGCGACACCACCACCGCGTGGAGCCCCGGCATCGGCGACCCCGGGGGCAGCTGGCTCCAGGTCGTCTCGCCGACCCCGATCACCACCTCCTCGGTGACGATGTCCCTCGTCGCCGACGGTCGGCACTCGGTGCCGACCCGGATCGGGCTGGTGGTCGACGGTCAGGTCATCGGGTCGGTGCCGGTGCCACCGGTCACCGACACCACCCAGCGTGGCGGCACGCGGCAGGTGACCCTGGCCTTCCCGGCCGTCACCGGTAGCACCTGGCGGTTCGTCGTCGACGACGCGCGCACCGTCAAGAGCATCGACCCGATCAGCCGGTCGCCCCTGTCGATGCCGGTGGGGATCGCCGAGATCGGGCTGCCGGGCCTGGCCAACGGAGTCACCGAGGCCCCGGGCTCCGCCGGTGCCGCGGATGGGAGCGCCGCGGGCGCCGCCCCGGCCCTGCTTCCGGCGCAGCTCGCGGGGACCTGCCGGGACGACCTGCTGAGCGTCGACGGCCATCCGGTCGGCGTGCGCATCGACGGTTCGACCTCCGACGCGGTGAACCGCCTCGGCCTGCGGGTGTCCACCTGCGGCGGGGCGCTCCCCCTCGGCCCCGGCGAGCACGTGGTCAAGACCGGAGACGGCGCCAAGCTGGGCGTCGACATCGACCGCCTGCTGCTCGCCTCGGATGCCGGCGGCGGCCCCTGGCTGGGCGCCGGCGACACCGGCTCCCCCACCGCTGCCCCGGGCACCGCTGGCACCCCCACCCCCGGCACTCCCGCCACCGGTGCTCCCGCCACCGGCACTCCCCCCGCCGCTGGTACGGGCGCCGTTGGCGGAGGGTCGGCAACCGGTTCCGCCGGACCCGCCGCCGCAGGAGGCACCGTAGCCGGCACCTCGGCTGCCGGGGCAGCCGCTGCGACCGGGGCGGCGCCGCGGATCACCGTCCAGTCCTCGGCCGCGACGTCGTTCACCGCGCAGGTCACGGGGGCCCAGCCGGGGACGCCCTTCTGGCTGGTGCTCGGCGAGAGCCTGTCCCGGGGTTGGAAGGCGACGGTGAACGGCGCCGACGCGGGCCAGCCGAGGCTGGTCGACGGCTACGCCAACGGTTGGCGGATCAACCCGACGGCTGCGGCGTTCACCGTGACCCTGACCTGGGCGCCGCAGCAGATCGTCCGCTATTCGCTGGTGCTCTCCGCGGTGACGGTCGTGTTCTTCCTGGCCCTGCTGCTGATCACCACCCGCCGCGTGCGGCGCCGGCGGACGGCGACGGCGGGCGCGGGCGGGCCGGGACCGGACCTGCCGACGGTCGATCCCTGGTCGATCCGTCCGGCCCGGATCGACTGGCGGACGGCGGCGTACGCGGCGGTGGGGGCCGGGCTGCTCGCCACGGTCCTCGTCTCGGTGGCCGCCGGGATCGTCGTCGCCCTGGCCACCGCGATCGCGCTGCTCGCCCCGCGCGGCAGGTGGCTGACCCGGATCGGGCCGGCGGTCTGCCTGGCGATCAGTGCCCTGTACGTGCTGGAGGTGCAGGCCCGCCATTCGCTGCCGACGAACGGCGACTGGGTGGAGGCGTTCGGCCGGGTCGCGACCGTGTCGTGGCTCACGGTGCTGCTGCTGGCCTCGGATCAGCTCGTCGCGATGCTCCAGGGACGTCGCCGGGCCGCGGCCGGGCCGTCCGGGCCGCCTCTCGCGGGGCCGAGCGGGACGGAGCCGACCGCCGACACCCGCTGATACGGCTGCCGCGGCGCGTTCCGACGTGCTGGTTCCGGCCCCCGCGGCCATTGCCACCTTCCCGCGGCCATTGCTACCTTCCCGCGGCCATTGCTACCTTCCCGCGGCCATTGCTACCTTCCCGCGGCCACGGCCACCTTCCCGCGGCCGTTGCACGGTCGTGTTCGCGCTGGCCGTCCTGTTCCATCGCCGGCCTGTCGGTCGCGGTCGCGTACCACATCGGCACCGTCGAACCACCCGGCGTCCTCGCCGAGAAGGCGCACCTGTCGGGTGGCTTCTGGGACTCGGGGGGCCGAGCGCGGCCAGCCCGAGTCGACGGCCTGAGCGGGTCACCGCGGCGAACCCGCCAGCCAGCCTCGATCACGCATGCACACGGTTACCAGCGTGGCCCGCCTTCACAAGGGAGCTTGTCCGTTCGGTCCCCCTTTTTGGGGAACTATCGACGCCCTCGACACGCGGAGCCCGACCGTCTCGCGACAGAGAGTAACTACGATCTTACCTGCTGCCTAGTATCCCCCTGCCAGCGGCTGGCCAGGACCGACATCCGTCGATTCCGAGGACCGATTGCATCAGGCGGGGGAATGACGCGAACAGTGCAGGCAAGGCCACCCATTGGACGCCACCGGCAGAAAATCCGAACAGGATTTTCGAGGAGGGCCAGACCGACGGGGGCACCTGGCGGGGAAATCGTGGGGAGCGCGTCGGCGTTGAATTCGTCGATGCCTTCTTCTCGCCGTTCTCTGCATCGCCCCGCTATTTCTGCTGGGCGGGCGGATACACCCGGCGCTCGCGGTCTTCGAGCAGTCGGGATCCATCGAGGACGACAGCCGTCAGATCAGCTACGTGAACATGTGGACCACCTGCGGCGGCTGCGCGCCACCCACGGACAACAGCAGCTACCGCTACTCGGTCGCCGCGGGGGCGACGGTCGGGATTCGGTTCACCGGGGCCCAGATCGACATCTACGGCATCCGCTCCCCGCAGGGCGGAATCATTACGGTGAGCATCGACGGGCACGCACCCTACGCCGTCAACACCTTCGCCCCGCTGCCCACCAGGGCGCTGTTCTACCGCTCGTCGGTGCTCAGTGACGGGCCGCACACCGCCTTCGTCGTGAACCTCGGCCGATCCGCCGGCGGATCGACGGGTACCTGGGTCGGCTTCGACAAGGCCGACACCTACCGCGAGATCACTCCGACCGCTCCGCCAACCACCCCGCCGCCCACTACGCCACCGCCGACCACGCCGCCGAACCGCTCCGGACTGCCGTGGCTGTCGGGCGTCAACGGGGATCCGATCATGGTGCCGGCCACCGTCGACAGCTTCTGTGCCGACCGCGGCAGCCCCTGCGACCTCTCCCACGTCTTCGTGAGCCGCAACAGTTGGCAGAACATGGTCGCCCCATCCTGGGCGGAACAGAACTTCGCCGGCTGGCCGGGCCGACTGGTCCTCTCCGTGCCACCGTTCCCGGAATCCAGTTCATGTGGGACTGGCTGCGGGAACGGGCTGGCAAGGGACTGTACTACGAGAACTACTTCAACTCCTGCGAGCCTCCCAACGTCGGCTCGAATCTCTATCGACCGTTGGACATCGAGCACTGCCTGTTCAAGAACAACCAGTCCGCGGCCCGCTACGGCGCGCTGTGGTGACGCGCCGGCTCACCTGGGCCCTCCCGTCGTCCCCCAGCGTTGGCCCCGCCGACAGCGGCCACTGTCAGTAGCCGGATGCCAGGCCGATGCCGCACGGGCTGCGGCGGGGTGGGTTTCTTGCCCTTCCAGAGGGTCCCGTATCCGATTCGTCCCTCTGGAAGGCAAGGAAGTGCGGCGGTCGCAGTGGTACGGGGCTACGACCGGCCAGGGGGCACGGCCGGACAGGGGGCACGGCCGGACAGGGGGCACGGCCGGACAGGGGGCACGGCCGGACAGGGGGCACGGCCGGACAGGGGGCGCGGCCGGACAGGGGGCGCGGCCGGGCCTGGCCAGGGGGCACAGCCCGGTCAAGGGGTCGCGGTGTCGGGTCCGGGCGGGGGAGTCGGGGGTCCCGGCGGGTCGACCAGCAGGGCTGCGAGGCGGTCCAGTTCGGCCTTCGGGTCTGTGGTCAGGCCGGTGTGGACGGGCGAGGTCTGCACGACGGTGCTGCGCGGCGCGGTCAGCCAGCGGAAGCGCTCCCCGGCGGTGAGCCGCCCCGCCGGGCCGGCCTGCTCCCCGCCGCAACAGACGGCGTGAAACGCGGCGAGGTGGGCGACGACGACGGCCGGGTCGAGGTAGGGGTCGAGGACGCCCAGGCGTCCCTCGTCGAGCCGGCAGCGCAGGTCCAGGTAGCGGGAGCGCTGGCAGTACAGCATCACGCCGACGTTGACGAACTCGCCCCGTTCCACCCGCGGGACGATCCGGATCACCGCGTACTCGAACAACTCACGCATCGCGGTTCTCCGCAGCCGCCGCCCCGCCGGTCCGCAGCCAGTCGCCGGCGCGCAGCCAGTCCGGCCGCCCCGTTCCACCCGAACCAGCCGACCCACCCGAACCAGCCACACCAGCCGGGCCGGTAGTTCCACCCGAGCCGACCGGGCCGGCACCGCGCCGGCGGCTCGAGACCGTGGCGGCCGCGGCCCGGGCG
>NZ_JAMQQF010000347.1 GCF_023716945.1 Frankia sp. AiPs1
GGGCGGATCCGCGCGGCTCGGCGGACTTCGTCGCCCGCCTCGCCGGAGCCGTGCACGCCGCCGACGGCCCGACCCTGCCGCCGCACCTGCGCGCCGCCTTCGTCCCTGCGCTGCACACCTACCTGGAGGAGATGTACGACGCGGTGACGGCGGTCGTCCCCGGGCCGGTCTCCCCGCCGCCCGTGACCGCCAGCCGCGAGATCCCGGTCTCGGCGTGGCGGGCGCTGCTGCGGGAAAGCCTGCGCGGCGGTGCGCTCGCCGGACTGCTCGGGCGGGACGCCGCCGCCTACGCGATCGGGCTCGACGAGCGGGTGGCGGGGCGCACGCGGGGCTGGACCGCCGGGGCCGGCGGCCACCCGTCGAGCCCGCGGGCACTGGGCTACCTGCGAGGTGCCCAGGCGCAGGCGTTCTTCACCGGCGCCCTTGGCGACGCCGCCGACGCGGTGCTGCGCGAACACGCCGACGCCGGGTCCAGCCACCGCCGGCGGCAGGCGGTGATCCTCGATCTGCTCGGCACGGTGGCCACGTCGATCGACCCGACGGACCCGGTCGCGACGTTCGCCCATCTCGGCGTCGGGATCACGGTGGACGTGGTCGAGGCCCTCGTGCGGCAGCGCTACCGCGATGTTTCCACCACCCGGCCGGCGTGGGTCCTCGCCCGGCTGCGGGAGGCGTCGCGGGCCGCTCCGGGATGGGCCGCGGCCTACGAGGCGAGCGCCCGCCAGCTCTGGACGCGCCGTGACGGGGACCCGCTGCGACCGATCACGGTGACCGGCAGCGACGGGCGGCGGCGGGTATACACCGGAGATCCACGCGCCGACGGTTACATCACCGGTCCGCCGACGGACTTCCTCGACGCCACCGGCGATCCCCGGCCAAGCGCGGCGATGACACCGGCGCAGCGGGGCGCCTACCTCGCCTGGCTGGAAAGTCCGGCGCTGGTTGCCAACAACGACCGGCTGCCCGTCCTGGCCGGGGCGGCCGCGCTCGGCGAGACACGGATCCCGCCGGACGAGGCACTGCGGCCCAGTGGGTGACGATCACTCCGGCGCCGCCCGCCTCAGCCCAGCACGTCGGTCAGGTCGACGCGCACCGGCCGCTCGAGCTGGGCGAAGGTGCAGCTATGCGGGTCGCGGTCCGGCCGGAACCGCACGAACTGGGTGGTGTGGCGGAACCGCGGGCCCTCCATGTGGTCGTAGCGCACCTCGGCGACAAGCACCGGGCGCAGCGGCACGAACGACAGGTCTCGGCCCGCCGCCCATCTGCTCTCCCCCGCGTCCCACGGCGTGCGCGTGCCGCCCGCCCCGGCGGGAGCCCAGGGATGCTCCTCGAGCGGAATGACGAGCGCGGCGAGTTCGCTCACCAGCTCGCGCCGCCGGGCCATCGCAAACGCCGACGTCACCCCAACCGCGGCGAGGCCCTCCCCGTCGACCGCCGCGCCCCCGGCGGTACTGCCGGCCGGATCTCCGGCGGCGTGCCCGGCGATCCCGGCGATCCCGACGTTGGCGTCCTCCGAGTCCGGGTCCGGGTCCGGGTACAGGCCGAGGAGCAGGGAGCCGACCGCGTCGGCGCCGGTCTTGTGCGGGCGGTAGCCGGCGACGACGCAGTCCGCCGTCCGCTCATGCTTGATCTTGAACATCGCGCGCCGGTCGGGTTCGTAGCCACCGGTCGGTGGCTTGGCGATGATGCCGTCGAGGCCGGCGCCCTCGAACTGGTCGAACCAGCGCCGGGCCAGCTCGAGATCGTCGGTCGCCGGCGTGAGATGCACCCGGGCGCCGACACCGTCCCCCGAGCGCAGCAGCTCGGCAAGCTGCGCGCGGCGCCGGGCGAACGGCTCGTCGAGCAGCGCCCGATCCCCGACCGCGAGCAGATCGAAGGCGACGAAGGACACCGGGGTCTGCGCCGCCAGGCGGGCGACCCGGCTCGCGGCGGGATGCACCCGCTGCTGCAACGCCTCGAAGTCGAGCCCGTCCTCTCCGGCGACGATGATCTCACCGTCGAGGACGCAGCGCGCCGGCAGGGCGGCCCGCAGGGCGGCGACGAGCTCCGGGAAGTAGCGCGTCATCGACTTCGTCGTCCGCGAGGTGATCTCCACGTCGTCGCCGTCGCGGAAGACCAGGGCCCGGAAGCCGTCCCACTTCGGCTCGTAGACCAGTCCCGGCGGGATCTCGGCGACGGCCCGTGCCAGCATCGGCTTCACCGGCGGGAGAACGGGCAGGTCCACCGCTCGATACTGCCCCCTGCGCCCCGCCAGGTCGCCCCGGCGGGCCGGACAACGCTAGAGGATCATTCCGGCGCCGAGGGTGGTTCCGGTTGCCTCGTCGATGAGCAGCACGCTGCCCGTGTTGCGGTTGCGGCGGTACGGGTCGTAGCACAGCGGCGAGGTCGTCCGCAGCGCGATCCGGCCGATGTCGTTGAGGGCGAGCGTCTCGACGCTCTCGTCGCGGTGCAGCGTGTCGATGTCGACGCGGTAGCAGATGTCGGTGACCATCGCCCGCACCGACCGGGTGGTGTGCTTGATCCCGACCCGGGCTCGACGGCGCAGCGGCGCGTCGACCATCCAGGACACCATCAGGTTGAGATCCTGCCCGACGGTCGGCTGGTTGTTCGGCCGCGCGATCATGTCCCCGCGGGAGACGTCGAGGTCGTCCTCCAACCGGACGGTGACCGACATCGGCGGGAACGCCTCCTCGACCGGCCCGTCGTAGGTGTCGATCCCGGCGACCCGCGTGGTCAGCCCCGACGGCAGCACGATGACGTCGTCGCCGGGCTTGAGCACGCCGCCGGCGACCTGGCCGGCGTAGCCACGGTAGTCGTGCAGCTCCTCGCTGCGCGGCCGGACCACCCACTGCACCGGGAACCGCACGTCGATCAGGTTGCGGTCGGAGGCGATGTGCAGCTCCTCCAGATGGTGCAGCAGCGAGCTGCCGTCGTACCAGGGCGTGCTCGGCGAACGGGACACCACGTTGTCCCCGGTCAGCGCGGACACCGGAATCGCGGTGACGTCGACGATCTCCAGCTTCGCGGCGAAGTGCCGGAACTCGTCCTTGATCTTCTCGAAGACCTCCGGATCGAAGTCGACGAGGTCCATCTTGTTCACACAGAGGACGAGATGGGGCACCCGCAGCAGGGAGGCCAGGAACGCGTGCCGGCGGGTCTGCTCGACGACGCCCTTGCGCGCATCCACGAGCAGCAACGCGAGGTCGGCGGTCGAGGCACCGGTGACCATGTTGCGGGTGTACTGCACGTGCCCCGGGGTGTCGGCGAGGATGAACGATCGCCGCGGGGTGGCGAAGTAGCGGTAGGCGACGTCGATGGTGATGCCCTGCTCCCGCTCGGCCCGCAGGCCGTCGGTGAGCAGCGCGAGGTCGACGTAGCCGTCGCCGCGCTCCCGGCTGGTCCGCTCGACGGCGGCGAGCTGGTCGGTGAACAGCGACTTCGTGTCGTAGAGGAGCCGGCCGATCAACGTCGACTTCCCGTCGTCGACCGACCCCGCGGTCGCGACGCGCAGCAGCTCGGCCATCAGAAGTACCCCTCCCGCTTCCGGTCCTCCATCGCCGCCTCGCTGACCCGGTCGTCAGCCCGGGTAGCGCCCCGCTCGGTGATCCGCGTCGCCGCGACCTCGCCGATGACCTCCTCGACGGTCGCCGCGGTCGACTCGACCGCGCCGGTACAGGTGATGTCACCGACCGTGCGGTAACGCACCTGGCGGGGCACCACGGCCTCACCGGCGCGCGGCTGGGTCAGCGGGGTGACGGCGAGCAGCATGCCGTCACGCTCGAAGGTCTCGCGGCTGTGCGCGTAGTAGATCGAGGGAATCTCCAGGCGCTCCTGGGCGATGTAGCGCCAGATGTCCAGCTCGGTCCAGTTCGACAGCGGAAAGACCCGGATGTGCTCGCCGGGGCGGTGCCGGCCGTTGTACAGCGACCACAGCTCGGGGCGCTGGTTCTTGGGATCCCACTGGCCGAACTCGTCGCGGAAGGAGTACACCCGCTCCTTGGCGCGGGCCTTCTCCTCGTCGCGGCGGGCGCCGCCGAACACCGCGTCGAACCGGTGGTCGGCGATCGAATCGAGCAGCACCGGCGTCTGGAGCTGGTTACGCGACGCCCCGGGCCGGGTGTCCTCGGTGAGCTGCCCGGCGTCGATCGCCGCCTGCACGGAGCCGACCACGAGGCGAGCGCCGAGCTCGGTCGCGCGGTAGTCCCGGAACGCCAGGACCTCGTCGAAGTTGTGGCCGGTGTCGATGTGCAGCAGCGGGAAGGGCAGCTTTGCGGGCCAGAACGCCTTCTCGGCCACCCGCAGCATGACGATCGAGTCCTTCCCGCCGCTGAACAGCAGCGCGGGACGTTCGAACTCGGCCGCCACCTCACGGAAGATGTGGACGGCCTCGGCCTCGAGCATCTGCAGGTGGGTGAGCTCGTAACCCGCGACAGGCACGCGAAAACCCCTCGTCTCGCCGATGTATCAGTCCAAAGTAGCCGACCCGCCCCGCCCACCGGCGGTTTCGCCGACGTTAACCGGCTCACCCGAGGCCCAATTCCCCCATCGGAGACCAAGTGTCACACGACGGACATTGGACGGTCGCGGTCGGCGTCCGGCCGCGGCACCAGCGACGACCAGCGAGGACCAGCGACGACCACGCGAGGACCCGTCGCGGTCTACCGCTGGTCGCGGTCCTACCGCTGCGGACCGGCCGCCGCAATCGCCGCGAGCACCGCCGGAGCCAGGGTCGCCTCGCAGATGACCAGGTCGGGCAGCAACAGATCGGGCTGGTTGTACCGCAGCGGGGTGCCGTCGAGGCGGCTGGTGTGCAGGCCCACCGCCCGCGCGACCGCCACCGGGGCCGCGGAATCCCACTCGTACTGCCCGCCGGCGTGCAGGTAGATCTCCGCCTGGCCGCGAATCACCGCGGCGGCCTTCGCGCCGGCCGACCCCATCGGGACGATGCTGGCGCCCAGGGCCTCGGCGACCTCCCCGACGATGCGGGGCGCCCGGGTGCGGCTGGCGACGATCCGCGGCGGGTGCGCCGCGGCGGGCCGGGCCGCGGCCGGGGGATCACTGCCGGCCGACAACGTCACGTTCAGCGCCGGCAGGGCGACCGCCCCGGCGATGAGCTCACCGCCGCGCCACAACGCGACGTGCACCGCCCAGTCCGAGCGGCCGGGCTCGGCGAACTCGCGGGTGCCGTCGAGCGGGTCGACGATCCAGACCCGCTCGGCGGAGAGCCGGGCCGGGTCATCGACGCCCTCCTCGGACAGCACCGCGTCCTGCGGGCGGTGCCGGGTCAGCGCCCGGGTCAGGAGCTGATGGGAACGCGCGTCGCCGGCGTCGCGCAGGGTGGCGGGCTCGGCGAACCCGACCTCCTCCCGGATTCTGAGCAGCAGTTTGCCGGCATCCGTGGCCAGTCGCCGGGCCAGGACGTCGTCGTCGAGTTCGTCGGTCGCGATGTCGACGGGGACGGTGGCCGGCCGGCGGGTGTCGTCGGTGTTCATCGGGACGGAGTCTGTCACCCGTTACGGTCGCGGGTGTGAGCGCCACCTCTCATCCCGATCCTGATCCCGACCGCCTCCCGAAGCCGGGCGCCGGCGGCGCCGGCGGCCCGGCACACGGGCCGGCCGCCGACGATCCCCTGCTCTGTCTGGTGACGTCGGACCGCGCCGCGGAGCTGACGACGGCCTCGCTCGGCTGGCCGTCGCTCGCCCTGACGCCGCTGCAGCTCGCCGAGTTGGAGCTGCTGCTCGTCGGTGCCTTCGGCCCGAACCCCGGCTACCCGGCGCAGGAGGAGCTGGCCGGCGTGCCGGTGCCGATCCTCGCCGTGCCGACCGCCGACGCGGAGCCGCTGGCGGCGGGGGCCACCGTCGCCCTGCGCGACCCGGAGGGGGTGATGATCGCCGCCCTGCATCTGCGCACGCTGCTGCCTGACCCGACCGGGTCCACGGTGCGTCTGGTCGGCGCGCTGGACGGGGTGCGCCTGCCGCACCACCCGGACCACCCCGCGCTACGGCTGACTCCGGACCAGCTGCGCGCCGAGCTGCGCGCCCGCGGCTGGACCGGTCCGCAGGTCGGAGCCGGGGCGGCGTGGGCGGTGTGGGCCGACGGCCTGCTGCACAC
>NZ_JAMQQF010000348.1 GCF_023716945.1 Frankia sp. AiPs1
CGACGACGCCGCCCGCCGAGCGGCCGGCATCCCCGACACCCGTGCCGCCGCCGGCACCGCGCAGCCAGCGGCCCACCGTGACGGCGCCGGTGGTCGTGCTGAACAACTCCCGGGTCTCCGGCCTGGCGGAGGTCGCGGCCGGGCAGGTCGAGGCCGCCGGCTTCCCCGTCGAGCGGACCGGGAACTTCCAGTCGGTCTACAACGTGCCGGTCTCGACGGTGTTCTACGACGACGATGACGCCGCGGCCGCCCAGGCGCTCAAGGACGCCGTGCCGGGCATCGAGAAGATCGTCCCCCGCTCGCAGACGAGGATCGTCTCCACCGACACCCTGATCCTCGTCATCACTCGCGACTTCCCCGCCGACCCGGAAAAATAATCTGTGATCGTCCCGTCTGAGACATCCCCCGGTGGGCATGTCCGCCGGCCCTCGACCATCGACCCCGGGAAGACTCCGTGAGCGATTCCGCCCAGCACAGCGCCCCAGCGCCCCGCACTCCCGCCGGAGGTGCCGGGCTCGCCGCCCTGCTCACCGCGCCCGACCGCGCGCTGATCGCCCTCGACTACGACGGCACGCTCGCCCCGATCGTCGCCCGCCCGGCCGACGCCGTCCCCGCCCCCGGGGCGATCGAGGCGCTGCGGCGGATCTCCCGCGCGGTGGGCACGCTGGCGATCATCACCGGGCGGCCGGTCGATGCGCTGCTGGAGCTGACCGGGATGGAGAAGCAGGCGGATCTCGGCGAGCTGGTCATCCTCGGCCAGTACGGACTGCAACGGTGGGACTCGCGGTCGCGCACGATCACCAGCCCGGAGCCGTTGCCGGGCGTGGGCGCCGTTCGCGCCGCGCTGCCCGAGCTGCTGCGCGACGCCCCCGCCGGCACGGTCGTCGAGGACAAGCACCAGGCGCTCGTCGTGCACGTGCGCCGCACCGTCGACCCGGACGCGGCGCTGGCCGCGCTCGCCCCGGCGCTGACGACCCTCGCCGAGGAGCACGGGTTGGAGGCAGCCCCCGGCAAGAAGGTGCTGGAGCTGCGCCCGCCCGGTCACGACAAGGGGGGCGCGCTGCGCGAGCTCGTCGCCGCCCAGGGGGCGCGCTCGGTGCTCGTCGCCGGGGATGACTACGGCGACCTGCCCGCCTTCTCCGCCGTCGAACAGCTGCGGGCGGGCGGGCTGCCCGGCATCACCGTGTGCAGCGACAGTCCCGAGGTCCCCGCCGTGCTGCGGGAGCGCGCCGACCTGGTCGTCGGCGGTCCCGCCGGCATGGTCGCGCTGCTGGAGGTGCTCATCGAGCGCCTCGGCGGCTGACCGGCGCGGCGGGGCGATCCGCGGCGAGGGCCTCGAGCTGGTCGGTGAACCAGACCCGCGGAGGTAGCCGGCCCGCCACGGCGGCGAGCTCGCCGGCGCGGCGCCGGCGGTCCGCCGCAGGCATCGTCAGCGCCGCATGCAGGGCCTGCGCCGTCGCCTGGATGTCGAACGGATTGATCACCAGCGCCGCCCGGCCCATCTCCGCGCAGGCCCCCGCCTCCCGGGACAGCACCAGCACGGCGTCGCGCCGCGACACGACCGGCCCCTCCTTCGCGACGAGGTTCATCCCGTCCCTGATCGGGTTGACGACGAGCACCTCGGCGAGCGAGAGCGCGGCGATCGACCGCGGGTAGTCGTCGGTGATCTCCAACCGCAGCGGCAGCCAGGTGTCCGTGGCGAACTCGTCCTCGATCTCCGCGGCGAGCCGCTGCACCGCGGCAGTGTACTCGCGGTACTCCGGCAGATCGTGCCGCGACGGGTAGGCGCAGACGATGTGCATCACCTTGCCGCGCCACTCCGGGCGGGTCCGCAGCAGCTCGCGGTAGGCGGCGAGGCCGCGCACGATGTTCTTGGACAGCTCGGTGCGGTCCACCCGGACGATCAGGCGCCTGCCCTCGGCCAGCTCGACGAGCTCCGCCGCCCGGGCGGCGACGTCGGACGCGTCGGCCCGGTCGCGCAGCTCGTCGGCGTCGACGCCGAGCGGATGCACTCCGATGCGCACCGTGTGCGCGACCCCCGGCTGCCCGGCGGGCGGCGTCACCGTGATCGAGCGCCGCTCGACCCGCAGGCCGGGCAGCCCGCGGACGCACTCGGTGAAGGCGTCGGCCCACGCGTCGGTGAGGAACCCCAGCCGGTCGGCGCCGAGCATGCCGCGCAGGATCTGCTCGCCGACGTCGTCGGGCAGCATCCGGAAGTACTCCGGCGGCGCCCACGGGGTGTGGCTGAAGTGGGCGATGCGCAGGTCCGGGCGCAGCCGGCGCAGCAGCCCGGGGACGAGGGTCAGGTGGTAGTCCTGGATGAGCACCGAGGCGCCCGGAGCGGCCTCGTGCGCCAGCGCCTCGGCGAACATCGCGTTGTACGCCTCGTAGGCCGCCCAGTCGCGGCGGAACGACGGGTCGAACACCGGCTGCGAGGCCGGGGCGTAGAGCAGGTGCTGGATGAACCACAGGATGCGGTTCGCGACCGCGTTGTAGGCCCGGTCGAACACCACCCGGTCGACGTCGAGCATCCGCACGGCCGTGCCGCCGGTGTCGTGGCCGGCGAGGTCGAGCCGGCCGGCCGGGGCGGCCCGGACCGCGCGCCGGTCGGCGTCGCCGAGCGCGGCGCACACCCAGACCATCGGCAGGGCCTCGGGCGGGGCATCGGCCGCCGCCTGGCCCAGACCGCTGACCAGCCCGCCCGCCCCCCGGCGCAGCACCAGCTCCCCGTTGTCACCGGTGACGAAGGCCACCGGCCCCCGGTTGGAGGCGACCAGTACCCGCGCCGTCCCCAGCGGCAAAGGACCCCCCGACGTGCCCTGCTCGGCTTCCCGCATCCGCTGCACACTGCGGAGGGTAGGCCATCCGAGCGGCCGGCCAGGCCCGACCGCCGGCCACACCGCGGCCATCTGGCGCGGATTCCAGCGGATATGGCCGGAGATCGTCCGTCCGGTGTCCGACCGCCGTCCGGTCCGCCAACTCCAGGCGAACCTGCCGTGAACCGGCATCGAACCGGCATCGAACCGGCCGAGAACCTGGGTTGGACCCGCTGGGAGGCGGGCGCGTCAGGCGGCGACGGCCGTGCGCACGGCGCTCGCCCACCCCGCGCCGACCGTGCCCGCCTCGACGGTGACGTTGTCGTGCCGCTCGAGCAGGGCGGTGATGTCGGGGTGACGCAGCGCGTTGGCGACCAGGTGCATGTGCCCGACGTGCGGGGCCATCGCGAGGTCGCTGGCGGAGTCGCCGATCGCGATCGCCTCGGCCGGGGACACGCCGCGCCGCTTGAGGTCGTAGGCCACCGCGTCGCCCTTGCCCACCCCGGCGGGGACGAGATGGTAGACGTGCGGCGCCGCCCCCAGCCCGGGCATGTGGGCCGCCGAGATCAGGCCGTTGTCGCGCATGCTCAGCCAGGCGAAGCCGGTCGCGGCGAGCCAGCCGTCCACCTCGGGCACGTCGATGCGGCCGCGGAGCATGACGTCGACCTCGCGGCCGGCGTGCCAGGGGGTGTGCAGCTCCAGGCGGCCCGGGTAGCGCTCGATCAGCCGGCCGAGCAGCGACTCGGGGACCTGGTCGAAGTCCGGCGGCATGGCGCCGCGCAGGATCTCGCTGTCCCGCCCGTCGTTCCAGCCGACGATGGCGCCGAGCTCCCCGATGAAACCGTCCGCGCCGAAGATCTGCGCCGCCTCGACGAGCTGCGGCCGGGTACGGCCGCTGACCAGCACCAGCGCGATGCCGGCCGCGTGCAGCTCGGCCAGCGCCTGCGCCGGGTCCAGCGTGATCGCCCCGCCCTCGGCGCGGAAGAAGCAGCCCTTCGGGCCGACCATCGTGCCGTCGAGATCGGTGTAGACGACGCGAATACTCACTGTCACGGACTCCCTGGTCTGCGAGGTGGGTCGGCCCGCCGGCACCGGCTGCCCGGGCACCGGGCGCGAGCGACGGTCGCCGGACGCGGGCCTAGCGAGCCCGGCGTGCCCGGCGCCGGTGAACCTTGTGGGAGCCGGGGCGGGCCGCGCCCGGCGAAACACGATCTCATGTCCGTGAACCACGAAACACCGGTGCACGATCTCCGGCCCACGGTCTACAGTACGGACAGACAACTTAATCTGGCTCATCCAGAGGGGCAGAGGGAACGGCCCAGTGAAGCCCCGGCAACCACCCGCATCCGATGCGTGGCAGGTGCTAATTCCGACCCGTGGCAGGTTGCCCCGGGAAAGATGAGGAGCTTCTTCATGACTCTCGCGCCCGAGCGTGTCGACACCACCGCCCTCGATGTCGCGAACCCCGCGGTCGGACTGGCCTGTCGCCACTGCGGCGCCACCTACCCGCTCTCCCCGACCCACGTGTGCGTGGAGTGCTTCGCCCCGCTGGAGATCTCCTACGACCCCGACCTGCTCGGCCGGGTCACCCGGGAGTCCATCGAGCGCGGGCCGGCCAACCTGTGGCGCTACGTCGGCCTGCTGCCCGCGGGGCACGACCCGGCGCGCCGGGTGTCGCTCGGCGCCGGCTGGACGCCGCTGCGCCCGGCCCCGCGCCTGGCCGCCGAGCTGGGGATGAAGACGCTCTACGTCAAGGACGACAGCGCCAATCCGACGCACTCGTTCAAGGACCGCGTCGTCTCGGTGGCTCTCACCGCCGCCCGCGAGCTCGGGTTCACCACGGTGGCCTGCGCCTCGACCGGCAACCTCGCCCAGTCCGTGGCCGCGCACGCCGCCGGGGCCGGCCTGCGTTCGGTGGTGCTGGTGCCGCACGACCTGGAGGCCGGCAAGACCGTCTCCACCGGCGTGTACGGCGGGACGCTCGTCGCGATCCAGGGCAACTACGACGACGTCAACCGGCTGTGCAGCGAGCTGGCCGGCGAGTACGAGTGGGCGTTCGTCAACGTCAACGTCCGGCCGTTCTACGCCGAGGGCTCCAAGACGCTGGGTTACGAGGTCGCCGAGCAGCTCGGCTGGCGGCTGCCCGAGCAGGTCGTCGTGCCGATCGCGTCCGGCTCGCTGCTCACCAAGGTCGACAAGGCGTTCGGCGAGCTCGGCAAGCTGGGCCTGGTGGAGCCGACGCCGTACCGGGTCTTCGGCGCGCAGGCCGCCGGCTGCAACCCGGTGGCCGCCGCGTTCGCCCGCGGGGTCGACACGGTCGCCCCGGTGCGGCCGTCGACGATCGCCAAGTCGCTGTCCATCGGCAACCCGGCCGACGGGCCGTACGCCCTCGACGTTGCCCGCCGCACCGGCGGTGCGATCACGGACGTCAGTGACGACGAGATCCTCGAGGGCATGCGGCTGCTGGCTCGTACCGAGGGCATCTTCGGCGAGACCGCCGGCGGCGTCACGGTCGCCAACCTGCGCCGCCTGCTGCGCGAGGGCCTGCTCGACCCGGCCGCCGAGACCGTCATCTACAACACCGGCGACGGGCTGAAGACCCTCGACCCGCTGGTCGAGACCGGCGGACCGACGGCCACCATCAAGCCGTCGCTGCGCGCCTTCGAGGCCGCCGGCCTCGGCGACGACTGACCGCTCCCACGTCTCGGGGCCCGGGCCCCGCAGCCCGGTTCCTTCTGGTTCCCCGCCCCTCCAGCGGGACAGACCGGACAGGAAATCGTCCAGACGGACGGGGAACTCGCCGGCCCCGGCGCATCTGGTGGCCGCCGTACCGCGACCTGTCGGCCAGCCGACACCGAGGGCGACAGCCGGCGTGTCCACAGCCTTTTCGCGAGCCTGACCGGCGCTATCACAAGGCCGCACCACGTCGCGAAAGGGGCCGCGGACAGGGCGGGGCACGCGGGGGAGAGGCGGTGCCGAGCTTGCACTCTCCCATGCCGAGTGCTAAACAGGACTTGGCACTCTCACCTAGGGAGTGCCAAGGCTGAAACGGCGAGGCTGCCCGTTCCGCCCGGCGTCCACGGTGGTTGCACCGGGGTCGGAGCCGGCGGGAGCCGTCCGTCGCGGGCGTCGTTGTGGCCAGGCCATCGAACCTGCCATCCCACTGGGAGGACCCAGAAACCATGCCGAAGATCATTGCCTTCGACGAGGAGGCACGGCGCGGCCTGGAGCGCGGCATGAACCAGTTGGCCGATGCGGTCAAGGTCACGCTCGGCCCGAAGGGTCGCAACGT
>NZ_JAMQQF010000349.1 GCF_023716945.1 Frankia sp. AiPs1
CGCAGCGCCCGCGCCGCCGAACACGCGGCGCGGGCCCGCGCCGCCATCGCGGACCCGGCGGCGAAGGCGCGTGCCTGGGAGATGATCGTGGCCGACGACCTCGCGTCCGCGCGGCTGATCGGGGCGACCGCCGAGGGCTTCTGGCAGCCCGAGCAGGACGACCTCACCGCCGCGTACGTGTCCCGGTACTTCGAGCAGATGCCGGCGATGACCGCCCGGCGCACCCCGCACGCCGCCCGCCAGATCGCCACCTTCGCCTACCCGCAGTACGCCGTGTCCGCGCGGACGCTGCGGGACGCCGACGCCCTGCTCGACCGCGGCGGCCTCGACCCGGTGCTGCGCCGGGTCATCGTCGACGCGACCGACGAGCTGCGCCGCGCCGTCCGCGCCCGCGGCGGCGCCCACACCTGACCCGGCCGGCGCGACAAACGGACCCGAAAGGTCCGCAACGAATTTGTCATCCCGCCGACGATCGCCTGCGCAAACCGAATCCTTCGGGCATAGTTGCCGCAGAAACGATCGTTCGCGGGATGGGGGCGGCATGACAGTCGGCGCACAGGCGCCCAAACAATCGACCGGCCGGGGCGTGCCGACGGCCGGCGTTCTTCTGCTCGGCGCCGCCGTCGCCGTGTCGATGGGCGTGTATGCGAAAATCCACGACCCCGTCGGCCGGCCCGTGTTCACCCTCGGCTTTTCCGGAATGCTGCCGATGAAGGCGTGGCTGACGACGGCGGCCACCCTTCTCCTGATCGTCCAGCTCATCACGGCACTGTGGATGTGGGGCCGGCTGCCCGGGGC
Organism: Frankia sp. AiPs1; assembly: GCF_023716945.1. GTDB lineage: Bacteria > Actinomycetota > Actinomycetes > Frankiales > Frankiaceae > Frankia. The sequence goes on from NZ_JAMQQF010000349.1 coordinate 799, forward strand.
GGGCCCGGCCCCCTCCTGGGCCGGTGCGCTGCACCGATGGAGCGGCACGGCCGCGTTCGTGCTGACCCTGCCGGTCGCCTTCCACTGCATCTGGGCGCTCGGTTTCGCCGACACCGACGCCCGCGTTCTGTTGCACAGCGTCGTCGGCTGCCTCTTCTACGGCGCCTACGCCGCGAAGATGCTCGGCCTGCGGGTGCGCGGAATGCCCGGCTGGGCACTGCCGGTGCTCGGTTCCACGGTTCTGGCGTCACTCGTCGTGCTTTGGCTCAGTGCCTCGCTGTGGTTCTTCACCCAGTCCGGAATTCCTCATGTCTGAGCCGACACTCCCCGGCCCGATATCGAGGAAGAGACAATGACCCAGGAAGCGCCGAGCCGGCGGACCGTCGTCCCGGGAATCGCGGTGACCGTCGCCGCCGGGGCGGTCGGCTACGTCGTGGCAGACCACAGTGACGCGGCGAAATCGTCATCCGCTCGCTCCGGCGACCACGGCCGGACGTCGGCCGCCGCCGGCGGCTCCGGCGGTTCGGGGAGCTCCGACGACTCCGGCGGCAAGGGCTCGGGCGGTTCAGGGGGTAAGGCGGCGCCGCTGGCGCGGGTCGGCGACGTGCCGGCGGACGGCGGGCTCATCCTCGACGACGCCGGCATCGTCCTGACCAGGAACGCCGCCGGCTCGGTCCAGGGCTTCTCGAACGTCTGCACCCACCAGGGCTGCTCGGTGAACGCGGTGTCGAAGGGCCGGATCCGCTGCCCCTGCCACGGCAGCGCCTTCGACACCCGCACCGGCCAGCCCGTCGCCGGCCCGGCCAAGGCGCCCCTGCCCGCCGTCCCAGTGACCGTCCGCGGCGACGAGATCTTCCCCTCCTGACCGCCCCAGCCGGCACCCCGCCCAGCCACCGGGCGGCCCGCTTCGAGAGGACAAGCAGTGGACCCGACAGGGCTGCGGATCGTCACCCCGGCCGGCGAGACCGTCCTACCCCCAGACCGCGAGCACGTCGTCGGCCGCGGCCGCGACTGCGACGTGGTCCTCGCCGACGGCCGGGTCTCCCGCCGCCACCTTCGCCTCGAACCCGGCGGCGACGGCTGGCTCGCCCGCGACATCAGCTCCAACGGCATCTGGGTCGACGGCACCCGCAGAGTCAGCGTCCCCCTCACCGGCACCGAGATCCGGGTCCACCTCGGCGCCGCCAACGGCCCACTCGTCGTCCTGATCCCCCCACCGCCGCCGGCGCCCCGACCGCCCGCCGCACCCGCCGCCCCGGACATCGCCGACCAGGAGACCGTCCTCGCCGGCCAAGGCACCCCCCAACCCCAACCTCAACCCGCTCCCCTCCCCCGCCCCGCAGGGCCCCCACCGGGAACACCGGCAGATGGCCGTGCCCCGCTACCCAACCAGCCGCCGACGTTCGGACAGGCGGTGCCCGCCCAGCCGGGACCGCTGGACGGGGCCGCCGGAACGTCCGGACGGCGACCACTCGTGCGCTGGCTGCACGCGCTACCGACCCTCGTGTGGCTCGGCGCGGTCGGCTTCGCCCTCGGCGCGCTGATCGCGCTGAGCTGACCCCGAGCCCAGGTAGCGGCCAGCCTCGACCACGCTGTACGGCGGCGCCCGGAAACGCGCACAATCCACGACCACGCCTACCTCCTCTTGTGTTGCGACTCCTCCAAGGATGATCAGCGACCAGGAGGTGGCAGACCTGTTCGACGAAATCGCCGTGCTGGAATTGCGATCCCTCCAGGGATGATCAGCGATCCCATAGTAAAGGTGCAGGTCATGGGGTGCGGACTGGGTGGGAACCGGAGATCTTGCAGCGGTTCGGCGGTAGTGCAACTGCGCAGGCCAGAGGCATGATCCAGGAGGGGGTTACGGGCGATCTCCTCAGCCGCCGCCGGGAGAAAGGACACCGTCTCGGTGTCTGGCAGAATCTGCGGATTCTCGTGCAGACTCTCCCGCTCCTCCGCCGGGACGACCGCTACCGCCGGCCGGTCGTTGCGCATCACCGTCACCTGGTCGTGGTGTTGTTGAACCCGGGTCACCAACTCGGACAGCCGGGCTTTGACCGCTGGCGGCGGGAACGTATCCGTAGTCGGAACCATGGTTGCCCGCCCCGGCGGACGGAATCGTCTGCTCGGACGCGTCGGGGCCGCAGCGGGCGGGTGGGATGTCGATGCGGCAGCCGGGCGGGAGAACCCGGCGGATTTCGATCTCGCCGTTGCCGAAGGACTTGAGCACCACGGAGTGGTGGATGGCCTCGGCGACGATCGGGACCTCGGCGAGCACCGAGTCCGGGGGCTTGCCCATCATCAGGTAGTCGACGTCCTTCCAACCGTGCGGGAAGTGGCCGCGGACCTGCGGGTCGAGGTCGAGCTTGTAGAACCACACCGGCAGCGGGCGGCGGCCGTGAATGGTCAGGTCGGTCCAGGCGATGTCGTCGGTGATGACCGTGCCGTCGTCGTGGATGTGGGCGAGGAACCAGCGGGTGGCGTCCCGGCTCGGGGCGCTCGCGTCGCGGGTGAGCGCCGTGTGGATCTTCGGCGTCCAGTCCCAGGCCAGCGTCACCACCGAGCCGATCACGGCCACGGCCACGGCGCCCCGGCGCAGCCCCGTCCACGCAGCCGTCAGCCATCCCGGCACACCCCGCGCTTCGCCGCCGCGGTCGTCGTCGTCCTGGTCAAGGTCGACAGGCGTCCGCGGCCGGATGCGGGGGAGCACCACGTCGAGCAGGCCGGCGGCGCACAGGGCGGCAAAGGGCAGCATCGCGGTGACGTACGGGTTGGGCAGGTAGCCGTTGCGGAAGATGAAACCGAACTGCATCAGCAGCAGCGCCGAGACCACCCGCAGGCGGCGCAGGGCGAGCAGCGGCACAGCCGCGGCGATGCCTGCCAGCACCAGGTACGGGTCGAGGTCGAGCCAGGAGCGGACCACGTTGTAGGTGTCGCTGCCGTGGTCCAGCACGCTGCCGCTCGGCGCCCGGTCGAACAGCTGCCACCGCACCGCCCATTCGAGCGAGACGTGGCCGGGCCCCTCGAACAGCTCGTTCTTCGCCGCCGCGTACAGGATGTAGATGCCGCAGATCCCGATCAGGCAGCCGAGGAAGTTGCGCCGCACGAACCGCCAGTTCCGCGGGTCCCGGTGCTGCCAGAGCAGCACGTACAACCCGGGCAGGAACAGCAGCGTCGTTTCCTTCGACCAGAACGAGAATGCCATGAACGTCCCGGCGAGCGCCGCCGCAGCCACGCTGCGCCGAGGTGAGGCCGCGCAGACGAACGCGGCCAGCAGCCACATCACCCCGATGTTGTCCAGGAATGCCATCCGCTGGTACCACAGCGCGAGCGGCGACAGCGAGAACACCAGCAGGGCGAGGCCGGCGAAGAACCGGCGCAGGCCCAGCAGCCGGCCGAGCCGGTACAGCAGCACGCAGCTCGTCAGATGCAGCAGGAACATCAGCTCCCGGGCGGCGGTGACCGCGGTCGCCGCCCGGTGGAAGCCGTCGGTCAGCTTGGTGTAGATCGCGATGAGCAGCCAGCCGCCGAACGGATGGTCGTACCAGTAGGTGTAGTGGGCGATGCGGTTCCAGTACTGCATCGAGTAGGCCTGCGCGGCGTAGGTGCCCTCGTCGTCGGTGACCCGCCCCGGCCAGCCATCGAAGTTGACTCCGTGAATCACCGCGACAATCGGCAGGAGAACCGCGAGCAGGACGACGCTGTGCCGGTGGGCCCGGGCGCCGGCCGCCACCCACACGCCCAGCAGCCGGGCCCGGTCGGCGGCCCAGGCGGCGGGCCGCCGCGCCACCGGCCGCGGCACGGTCTCGTCGAAAGCGTCGAAGACGTCGGGGACGGTCATGAGGCCGCCTCCAGCCCGAGGCGACCCGCGCCGGCACCGGCACCGGCGCCGGCACCGTGATGGGCACCGGAATGCGACGTCTTCTCCCATTCCAGCCGGCCCCGCACCAGGCGGGCGGTGGCCCGCACCGCGGCGATCGACAGCACGAGCTGGTAGAACGGCGCGCTGAGGATGAGTCGGACGCTGTCCCACCGGCCGACGGCGAGATCGTAGGCGTCGGTGAACTCCCGGAACGCCGCCTGCTCCGAGAAGACGGTCATCACGGAGGCGGCCAGCGGCAGCCAGAAGACGATGACGAGGCCCGTCGGCGCCGTGAGGACCAGCGTGAGGACTCCCGAGACGGGCAGTAGCACCCCGGCCATCGCCTGGAAGAACGGCATGGCCAGCATCTCCGCCGCCATCATCCGCTGGCGGCCCCCCGGCAGCAGGCGCCAGTCCCCCTTGAACAGGACCTGCATGAACCCCATCATCCAGCGGGTGCGCTGGACGACGAGCTTCGTCAGGCTCTCCGGCGTCTCCTCCCGGGTCGTCAGGTCCGGGTGGTAGAACACCGTCGTGCGGATGCCCGCGACCGAGGCCCGCACGCCCAGATCGCAGTCCTCGGTGAGGCAGGCGACGTCCCAGCCGCCAAGCCGCTCCAGCACGGACCGGCGGATGAACACGGTGTTCCCGCCGAGGGGGATGAAGCGCGCCCGGGCCTGGAACCGCAGGCGGGACATGAACCAGATGTAGTACTCCAGGCAGTTGCGGGCCCGCCACCAGGAGGTCCCGGTGTTCCAGCGGCGCAGCGCCGCACGCGGCCGGCCGACACCGGCGGGTCGCGGCTGGCGCCCCGGGCCGCGCACGTTCATGAGTTGGACGCCGCCCTGGAAGATGCCGACGTCAACCTGGCGCAGCGCGAGGGTGTTGACGTAGGTCAGCAGGCCGCCGGCGATGAGCGACTCGGCGTCGACGATGCCGACGATGTCCCCGGTGCAGTGCCGGCGGGCGTCCTCCAGCGACAGCGGCTTGCTGCGCTGGCTGCCCTGCGGGGCGATGACGCGGACGTTGGGATGGCGGGCGGCGATCTGCTCGGCGATGCGCCGGGTCGGCCGGTCGACCTCGTCATGGGAGACCATCACGACCAGCTCCAGCAGGTCGGCCGGGTAGTCACCGGCGAGGATCTGGGTCAGGGTCCGGCCGAGGATCGGCTCGTCGCGGGCCGGGATGATCAGCGAGAACCGGTGCCGTGGCGCCTGGACGTCGGCGAGATCGACGTGGTGCACCCGCTCGGGTAGCTGCCAGCTGTACTGGCCGCGCACGAGGGTGAGGATGGCGACGAGCAGCATCAGCAGCGACACCCCCGTCCACGCGGCGAGCAGCACCGCGTGGTGATGCTGCGCCGCGCGGACCGCCAGCGCCGCGGCGAGCGGCGCGACGGCCAGGACGGACATCGCGCGACGGCGGTGGCG
>NZ_JAMQQF010000034.1 GCF_023716945.1 Frankia sp. AiPs1
GGGTAGCGCGCCGATCGAGCGGGAGCCACCGCGGCCCAGGCCGACCCCGCCGGCCCCGCCGGCGGGCGTCGCGGGTTCGCGGTGAGCGCCGAGCGCCGGCCGGTCTCGGTGGCGATCATCGATGATCACCCGATCGCCACCGAGTCGCTGGCCGCCCGCTTCGCCGGCGCCGGGTTCTCGGTCCTCGCGCCGGCCCCGAGCCTGGAGGCGTTCAACCGTGGCGCCACGCCCGGCGTCGTCGTCTGCGACCTGCACCTGCCCGGGATCTCCGGCGCCGCGGCCGTGGCCGACCTGCACGCCCGCGGCCTGCCCGTCCTGACGACGTCCGGGGTGGCGACGCCCGACGAGGTGCTCGACGCGATCGCCGCGCAGGCCCGCGGGTTCGTCGACAAGACGGCGCCGGCGCAGCAGTTCGTGGCCGCGGTGACCGCGGTGGCCGCGGGCAGCTACCACGTCTCCGCCCGGCTCGCCGGCTTCCTGTTGGAGGACGCGCAACGGCGGCCACTGTCGCGCGGCGAGATCGGCGCCGATGAACGGAACCTGCTGCGCGGCCTCGCCCAGGGGGATCATCTCGACGAGCTGTGCGCCGAGTGGGGACTCGCGGCGCCCGACGCGCACGGCCTCCTCACCCGGATCTTCGACACCGCCCGCCGCCGGCGCCGGCTGCACCGGCCCTCGCCGCGGGAGGCCGAGGTGATGGTCCTCGTCGGCTGCCGGGGGCTGTCCCACAAGGAGGCGGCCCGGGCGATGAACGTCAAGGCCAGCGTCGTCGCCGACTACCTGCGCACGGTGCGGGCCAAGTACCTCGCGAGCCATCCCGACGCCCCGCCGACGATCCCCCCGAGCACCGCCGCCGCGCACTGGGCCCGCGAACTCGGCTTCGACTGACTCACCTCCGCTCGCCGCCGTCCGACCCACCCCCGCCGGTCCTCGCGGTCCTCGGGGGGCTCGGGAGGCTCGGCGTGCTCTGCCGCGCCCCCCGATTTTCGTGGGATTGCCCGCCGTCTCCTGCGCCCACACCCTCGTCAGGATGGGTGGTGTCGGCGAGGAGGGGAATCGGGCGCGGGCGGACCGACTGTGTGCCGCCTTCCTCGTCTCCTTCCTCGACGCGGCGGCGCTGCCGCCCGGGATGCGCCGGATCAGGGCGCCCGACGTCGCGGCCCCGCCATCCGGCAGTCGGACGGTGCACCAGGGCCAGGCCATCTGGCTGGGTGCGCCCGACGCGGAGCTCTACCGGCTCGACGACACGCGCTGGCTGCTACGAAGCCCGCGCCGCGCCGGCGAGCTCGCCGGGGAGCTGCTCGGGCCAGCGGCCACCCAGCCGCTCGCAGCTGCGGCAGACGACCCGCGACGTGCACGCGAGGACGACGACCCGCGACATGCACGCGAGGGAGACAACCAGCAACGTGCACGCGAGGAGGACAGCCAGCAACATGCGCGCGAGGGAGCCGACCCGGCGGTGGGTGGGGCGGGCGGCGCTGGGCCGAGTACCAGCGGAAAGGGCCCGAGGCAGGTCCGGCTGCACGTCGTCCGCGACACCCCGAGCACCGAGCACGTGAGCGTTCTCCAGGCCGGGTCGGTGGTGGCGCGGCTACGGGCCGTCCCCGGCGAGGGTTCGGCGCTGCCGGACGGCCTCGCTGCCGAGCTCGGCCGGCTGGTCGCTCAGCGACTCACCGAGCTGGCCGTCGCGGCCCTGGAGCTGCGCCGGCCTGGCTGGCACCCCGCCCGGTGGATTGCCCGACCGAACCGGTGACGACAGGCCGGTGACGACAGGCCGGCGGTGCAGGCGGGCGGTGCAGGCCGGCGACGACAGGCCGGTGGCCGCAGAAGACGAGCGGGGAACCCAGACTTCGACGGCGTGCTTCGGCGCTTTTCCCCCGATGAATCGGGGATGGCGGGCGCTGTCCACATCCCGCAGGATGAGCACAGGGACCACGCCGGTGCGACGGGCCAAGTCAGTTCGTCGGGGGGGACGAGACGGCCAGGTGCCGAATCGGGGGCGCACCGGCGTGGTTCCGCGGACCGACGGCCTGTTCGGGGGAGGCCGGCGGTCCGCCACTCGTCTCCAGCTCCCGGCCGCGGCCACAGCGCGTTGGCCTGCCGGGTCTCGTCCAAGGCGATCAGCCGACACTTTCCCTCCCGGCCACAGCCCCGCCATAGGCCTGGCCATGGCCACGGTGGGGCCACCCGGCGCCCGACGGTCCACGGCGCAGCGCAACCACGGGCGGCGACCGCATATGGACGGTCGGTCCCGTTATCCTTCCGTTTGGCGAGGGTGTCGTTGGTGCGCCGGTCGGCGCCGCTACGATCTGCCCACCGGAATCGTGGACAGGGGGTGCCGTGGGCGAGCCGATCCTCGCGATCGACTACGGCACCTGCAGTGCCCGGGCGGCTCTTGCCGTCGAGGGCCGCATCGAACCGGTCCGGGAACCCGCCAGCGGCTCGGTGAGCTGGCCGGCGTCGGTGTTCGCCGACGGGGGCAATCTGATCGTCGGAACCCTCGCCGAACGCCGCAAGCGGATCTGGCCCGCCGCCTACCGCGGCGAGATCAAGCGCGACCTGGCCCGCGACGGCGCCGTCCCCCTGGACGGCCGCGGCTACCCCGCGCACGTACTGGTCACCGCCGTGCTCGGCGCCCTGAAGGCGGAGGCGGAGCAGCAGCTCGGTGGGCAGTCGCTGACCCGGGCCGTCGTCACCGTGCCGGCCAGCTACGACCCGGCCGGCCCGCTGCGCAGGGTCATGATCTCGGCGGCGGAGGCCGCCGGCTTCGTCGACGTGGACCTGCTCGCCGAGCCGGTCGCCGCGGCCTGGTCGCCGCTGGTCGGTGCCGAGCCGGAGCCCGGTTCGCTGATGCTCGTCTACGACCTCGGCGGCGGGACGTTCGAGGGAGCGCTGGTCTCGGTCGGCGAGAACGGCCGACACGAGATGATCGCGCACGCGGCGCTGCACGACTGCGGTGGGCGCGCTCTCGATCAGATCCTCTTCGACGAGATCCTCGGCCTCTACGGCCCGGGGCTCGAGCCGCTGCTCAACCCGCCGGGCCACGGCGACCTGTACCAGACCACGGCCAGCCGCACCCGCCACGAGCTGCTCGACTTCGCCCGCGCGGTCAAGCATCAGCTCACCGACATCGCCGTCGTCGAGGACGTGTTCAGCCCGGCCGGCCTGCTGGTCAGCATGCAGCGCGACCGGTTCACCCAGCTCACCTCGCCGACCCTGGCCCGCACGATGGCCTGCTGCCAGCATCTGTTGGAGACCGCGGGGTACGGGCCGGACAAGCTCGGCGGCGTGCTCGTCGTCGGCGGCAGCGCGCGCATCCCGGTGGTGACCGACGTCCTGGAGGGGCGGCTCGGGGTCGGCACCGACTGGCCGGGCCAGCAGTTGTTCTCCCCGGTCGACCCGGAGCTGGCCGTGGTGCTGGGTGCGGCGGCGTGGGCGTCGTCGGTGTCGACCCGGCGGACCACCGCCGCGCGGCCGAACCCGGTGGAGCAGCCGGCCCGCTGGGACATCCCGGGCGGGCGGGCGACGATGGTCCGCTGGCTGGTCGAACCGGGCGAGCGTTTCGACGCCGGCGCGGTGCTGGCCCGCGTCCGGCTGACCGACGGCTCCCTGTTCGACCTGGCCGTCGAGGCGCCGGGCAGCCTCGTCCACGTCCACGCCGAGCCGGGCACGCCGGTCCGCGACGCCGACTGGCTCGCGACCACCCTGCCCTCGGGGCCGGCGCCGATGGGGTCGGCGGGCGCCGCGGACCTGCGCGGCTTCGAGCGCAGCAGCCGCCCGTCGCTGCGCGTGGAGGTCACCGCGCGGGCCACGCTCAAGGGCCACGAACGCGACGTCACCTCCGCCGCCTTCTCCCCCGACGGCGCGCTGCTCGCCACCACCAGCAAGGACGGCACCCGGCTGTGGGACGTGGCGACCGGCCGCACGGCGCTGACGCTGAGCGGGCGCAAGAGCCTGGTCGTGCACGGCTGCGCGTTCTCCCCCGACGGCAACCTGCTGGCCACCACCGGTAGCGACAAGACCGCCCGGATCTGGGACGTCGCCGCCGGCCGGCAGACGGTGACGTTGACCGGGCACCGGGGGCCCGTCTACGGCTGCGCGTTCTCCCCCGACGGCAGCCTGCTGGCGACCACCGGCACCGACCGCACCGTGCGACTGTGGGGCTCGTCGACCGGCAAGAACATCGCCACCCTCAACGGGCATCGCGGCACGGTCTACGGCTGCGCCTTCTCGCCGGACGGCCGGCTGCTGGTCTCCGCGGGCGCCGAGTCCACGCTGCTGTGGGACGTCTCCGTCGGGGAGGCCCTGATGAGCCTGCCGGGGCACACGAACTTCGCCGGCGGCTGCGCGTTCTCCCCCGACGGCAGCCTGCTGGCGACCGCCGGCAACGAGGGCACCCGGCTGACCGACGCGAGCAGCGGCAACACCGTCGCGACCCTGCCGGGCTCGGCCCAGAGCTGCGCGTTCTCCCCCGACGGCCGGCTGCTGGCGACGGCGAGCACCGACGACACGGCCCTGCTGTGGGACGTCTCGACCGGTGCGGCGATCGCCACCCTCACCGGCCACAGCAGCACCGTGATGAGCTGCGCCTTCGCCCCCTTCGGCCTGCTGCTCGCCACGACCAGCACGGACATGACCGCCCGCCTCTGGGACATCATCTACACGCCCTGACCGGTGCTGCCAGAGGCCCGGCCCGCGCATCAGATGAGAGCGTGGGCCGGGCGTGGCGGTGGGCGTCCGGCCGGCGTCAGCCGGTGGGCAGTTCCCGGGCGAACAGCGCCGTGACCTGCTCCCAGTGCCGCTGCTCGGCGGCGGCGTCGTGGCTGGGGTTGTCCGCGACGGCGAAGCCGTGGGCGGCGGTGTAGTGCTCCAGCTCGTAGCGGGCGCCGGCCTTGTCCAGCGCCGCGGTGAGCAGCTCCTGCTGCTCCGGCGTGCAGGACTGGTCGTCGGCCGCGACGCCGAAGTAGAGCGCCGCACTGATGTCGTCCGCCCGCAGGTGCGGGCTGGTCGGCTCCTCGGTGGCGATGCCACCGCCGTGGATCGACGCGGCGGCCGCGACCCGGTCCGGGATCGCGCCGGCCACGGTGAAGGCCATCAGCCCGCCCCGGCAGTAGCCGACCGTGCCGACCTTGTCGGCCCGCACGTCGGACCGCGCGTCGAGCACCTCGAGCAGCGCCGCGGTGTCCTGAACGACCAGCGCCGGGGCCGCCTTGCCCATCACGGCCATCAGCTCGGCGCGCAGATCAGGATCGGACCACACCTTGCTGACGTCGAACGAGATCTTGCCGGATCGGTAGAAGAAGTTCACCACCGCCACCGCGTATCCGCGCGAGGCGAACTGGGCGGCCATGTCATGCATGACCGGACGGACGCCACCGGCGTCCGGGTAGAAGATGACGACCGGCGGCGTCGTGTCCCCGCCGCTGTCGGGGGTGTGCAGGTACACGTCCATCACACCGTCGGCCGTGCGTACATCAAGTTCGGTAACGGGCACTCGGTTCGCCTCCCGCTGGGACCTTCCCGGCCTGGTGCCGGGCGCAGCCATGACGGCAAGCAGCATCCTCCATGCCGCGCCCAGAGGGTACAGACGGCCCCGGCGGATGCGGTGCGCGCCCGCACCGTCACGTCAGGCGGCGACGCCCGAGTGGCTCAGGCGGGACTCGCCGAGTCCGCGGCGGCCGAGTCCGTGGCAGCGGGGCTCGTTCCGGCGGGGTCCGTGGCGGCGGGGTCCGTGGCGGCCGAGTCCGTGGCAGCGGGGCTCGTTCCGGCGGGGTCCGTGGCGGCGGGGTCCGTGGCGTCCGCGGGCGGGCACTCCAGGCCGAAGTCGTCGAGCACGGCCGTCGGCGCGACACCGCAGCCCACTTCGTAGGTGCCGAGCTGGACGAGCTTCCAGCCGCCGTCGGTGCGGTGCAGCACGCCCTCCGCCCGATCGAGGTCCGCGACCGTCGGGTGCAGCTCGGTGTACGCCCAGCTCGGGTCGCTGCTCGCCAGGAGGGTGCCGGCGACCTCGTAGTCCTTCGCCGGGACCTGCGCCGTGTACTCGCTGGCGCGCACCGCCCTGTCGATGGCGTCGGCATCGCGGGCGGAGGGGGCGACGGTCTCGGCGACGTCGCGAACGGGCGCCGCGACCACCCCGGTACTCGCGGTGGCGGCAGAGGACCCGGTACAGGCGAAAGCAGTTCCCACCGTGACGACCCCCGCGGTGACCAGAGTGGCTGTGGGCAGTACCACCCGACGCGCCACGCGAGGGCGCACGCCGTGGCGGGCGGACTGAGGACGACGGTGTCGAGCCATGCGGAGCACGTACCCAGTTTGCGCGGGTGAACCCCCCCTTGGGGTGCAGTTCCCTGGTCGTCCTCGCGACAGATCACAGCGTGCTCCCCAGGGGTACCCACCGTCACCTCGGTGACAGTCGTGTGACGTCGGCATCGTCACCGCGGGACGCCGCCGACGCCGTCGGTGACCACGCCGAAAGGGGTAGCGCGGCCCGGCCTCGCCGCCGAGCCCCGCCGCCACCGTCAGGCCCGCCACCGCCGGACCCGCCACCGCCGATCCCGTCAGCGCCAGGCCCCTCGACACTGGTCGGAGCAGCGCCGACGACACCGGTCAGGGCAGCGCCGACGATCTCCGGCCGGCGTCCATGCCGATGCCGCCGCCATCCCCGAGCCGCCACGGCCCGCCACCGGCGACCAGGACGCGCCGCCCCTCCGGGTGGACCTGATCATCAGACGGCCCCACGGCTCAGGTCCGCTTGGCCTAGGACGATCGGTGGATGCGCGCGTACCTTGCCCACAGCCCCGAAAGACTGCTGACTGTCTCTGGCGCGGAAGACCGCAACGGCCCGGTTCTCGGCAGCGAACGGCTCGGCGCCAGCTTGCTGCTGCATCCCTGGGCGCTGACCACGCGCCTCGCTCAGCCCTTAGCGCAACGCCCTGCTGAGCACGGGCCTTCGGCGTTTGGCCGCAGACCGCCGCAACCACGTGGGGCGCCGACCTGAAGTTCGCTCTGCACTTGCCGCCTGGCGGGGTGACGAGCCTTGACAGAATCGACACAGAACGGCAGGTCGCGTCACGCCGAGTCGTACGCGTCAGGTCACGAGGGTTGCCAGAAACGGACTTGGTCTACCCGACCATGAAACGGCGAGGAACTCCCGGGCACGGGTACATGCCACGTACAGAAGACACAGCTCGCGCAGGGTGTCCTGGGCGTGTAGCGCCGGATCGTTGGTCTTCGGGGTGACGGCCGAGCGCGCCGCCACGTCAACGACAGCCATCGCCCGGTACTCCAGGCCCTTCATGCGGTGCATGGTCCCTGTCTCGACACCCCCACGCCATCTTCGGTCGAGTGAACTGGCTTCGATCCCTGCCTCGCCAAGAGCCTTGGTGGCGGCGTCGGCCGCTCTGCGGGTGCGCGCCGCGACGCCGATCGCGGATGGTTCGACACCACCGTCAATCCACCCACGCACCGTCGACACAAGTCCGTCCAGCTCCGCGGCAGGCGTCGGATATCCGTGCATCGTTGGCGGACGCGTGCCACGAAACGCCGAGCGGTATCCGGCCAGGTCGTCGACACCGCCATCAAGATCGTCGACAACTTGGCCCTCCAGCAGCGCGATGGCCCAGGTGAGGATCTCCTCGCTGGTCCGGTAGTTGAGCCTCAGGCGGTAGGACCGGCCGCGCACGTTGATGCCCATGGTGGCCAGGGCAACCCGATGGTCGTAGATCCGCTGGTGCGCGTCACCCACGATGAACAGGTCGTTGGGACCGTCAGGCACCACCGCGCGGAGCAGCCGCCACTGAGCGGGATGCAGGTCCTGCGCCTCGTCGACGACGACATGCGGGAACAGATCGCCGGCCGGCATGGCCCGGGCGTACCGCGCCGCATCGTCCGCAAGCTGGTAGAAGGTCCGTTCACCGGCGGTATGCATTCGATCGAGAAAGTGCTCGACGGCCGCCCAGACCCGCAGCCGCTGCCGCCTTGTCAGAGCTTGTGCCGACCCCGTCCGGGAGACGGACAGGTAGTCCTCCGCCGTCCGCACCCCTCTGGCCAGGATCACGTTCTCCCATTCCTGGCGGAGCCTCGTTGGCGGACAGGTCACGTCGGTGGCGGCCGCGGCGTCGATCCATCGCCCGGTCAGCACCTCCTCGTCAAGAAGCACATTCGGAGCCGACCCCTCGGCTTCGGTCACAATGCGGTGGGCAAGCGCATCGACCGTGGTGACCTCGATCAAGGAGCCGGTGTCGGCGCCGGTCACCGCGTCGAGCGAGGCCAGGTTTGCCTTCAGGCCGTCGGCGAGTGTACGCACGAATGTCGTGACCAGAACGGGTCGCCTTACCGTGCCGGGCAGTTGCCGGGCGAGATGGTGGGCGCGGTGCAGTGCGACGACGGTCTTCCCGGTGCCGGCCCCGCCGGTGACCCGCACCGGGCCCGCGAATCTCTCCCGGTAGGCGGTGCTGCGCTGCGACGGGTGCAGGAAGATCCGCCACAGATCCAGCGGGTGGTCGAGCGCATTCTGCAGCTCCCTGATGCCCTTCGGCACGAAGACGGTCGGCGAGCCGAAGACCCCACCCCGCAGCGCGGTCGCCTCCGTCCCGGGGCGGTCCGATCCGGTGGGGATACCGCGTTCGGCCCGTACCTCACGCACGGCGTAGCCGGCGGCCAGCATCTCGAGGACCTGGTGCTGGCTGGCTGGGACAGCTCCAGTCAGCAGATCAAGATCGGTGTCCGACCGGATCCGGCGGACGAGCGGCAGGTTCGCGGTCTCGATTCCGAGATCCAGAAGTACGGCGTCGTCATACGAGTCGAACATGCCGGTTGCCTGATGCGCAGGGTAGGTCGGCAGTGCGGCAGCGACGGCTCGCATCGCGGAGACATCCAGGATCTCCACCTCTCGCGTCGCAGAGTTGATCGTGAACGTGTGCCGCTCCAGCCACGCGTATGCCTTGTCATGCTCGAGCACGTCGAAAAGGATGTAGTGATCGCCCTCTGCGGGCGCCATGACTACGCCCCGCCAGAACTTCGTGACTCGGATCGTCCGTCCACGGTCATCCGCGATGGCATGCGGCTTCTCGAGATGGAGGCCCGCGACCGTGCTCTCCTGGAACCGGCTGAGCAGGTCGGGGATCCGCTTCTGGACCTCTTTGGGAAGATCCGGAAGGCGCCTGAAGAAGCTCTGCGCGAAGCCGAGCGAAGCCATAAACACCCCGAGTGTTTGATCCATCACATCAAGCGGAGGCTGAACCGCCTTCCCGGCAGTCTGCGATCGGTACACCACCGAGGGTTCGTTGTGCGCAACGTATGCGGGCAGGTACCTAGCGGCGCAGCACATAGTAGTCTCGCGATGCAGAATGACGCTCCCCCGGGGGCCGCCAGCACAGTACGGCGCCGACACCGCGCAGCGCGTGGGAAGTGGGGGCCCACCACGACCTGGATCCGCACCTCCACCGGCCATGGCCATTCACACGCGGACGATGACCCGAGCGAACGGAGGGACATGTTCGGCCCGATGATCGACCAACAGGCGGAACGGCTCCGTTGCTCAGCGGCAATCTTCATTCTCGCAACGTAGTCAGCCAGACGCGTACGGACGGCAACCAGCCGGGCCGAGGCCCGCTTCTGGCTGGGCAGACGAGATGCAGGGGGCATCGTGAGTTCCAGCGCGGACGATCGGCGGAAGATCGTCGATTACCTCGAACGTCAGCTCGTCGGTCCGATCGGCGGCGATGCCGAGATGTTGCTGGAGGAGCCAGCAGCGCGCTATCTGTGCGGGATCCTGTACCCACAGTTCGAGGTGTCGCCCGAGGAAGACGAGTCAGGCCCTCCCACGGATGCCGCCGAGGTGCTCGATGACCAGGGCGGCCAGTTCGGGGACGAGACCGACGAGGATCCGATGACGCTGGCCGGTCAGAACAAGCCCAGCTCGGTCGGACTCAGCTTCATGATCGGCTCGTGGGCCCCGATCATCGTCGAGATAACGCTCGCCCGCTACGTCGCGGAGGATGGCAGTCCAAAGCGCTGGGCGCGCCGACCGGTCCAGTTCGTCGGTGACGATGCTCTACGGCTGACGCCGGCCGGCCCCTCTGATCGACGCCGCAGCCGGCGCCTGTCAATTCTCGACGGCATGGCCAGCGTCGACGTGGTCTGGCGGCCCCACATGGACGGCGGATCGATCGTCACCGTATCTCTTGTCAACCGCGCAAGGGCCGAGTCGCGGGCCGAGGAGGCCGCGAACTGTCTTCTCCAGGTGGCTGTGCGAGCACGGCCGGAGTCCGGCGAGATCCGGCCCTATCCGCGGGCGACCCATCTGTACGGCGACGACGAGGCCGGGGAACTGGAGCTCCTCTACCGCACGGTGCCGACCTACGCGGTCGGCCACGGTGTCGCGGCGGCCTGGTCCGGCGATGGCAGACAGACGCCCGAGTGGATCCACTCGTCGTTCGTGCCGACACATGTCGTCCCCGGCATCTCGTTTGCCGTGCCCGGACACGAGCAGATCCTCGACCTTGCCAGGCTCTCACGGTTCGACACAGCGGCGGCGACTGACCTGGTCCGAGCACTCGATGCGTTTGTCGACAGCTACGACATCTGGACCGATTCGTTGCGCGCCCGGCTCTACGACGTGCCGATCCACCTCCACACCACGGCGGATCGAGTCCTGACGGACGTCGACCACGCCCGTCGGCGCATGCGGTCCGGCGTGCGCCTGCTGGCATCGGACAGCACCGTCCGACGGGCGTTCGCACTCGCAAACCGCGCGATGCACCATCAGATGGTGCACGGCGGCGCCGCCCTCGCAGGCGAGCCGCACGAGCTCACCGAC
Source organism: Frankia sp. AiPs1 (assembly GCF_023716945.1). GTDB lineage: Bacteria > Actinomycetota > Actinomycetes > Frankiales > Frankiaceae > Frankia. Next base: position 10,820 of record NZ_JAMQQF010000034.1, read on the forward strand.
CTACCAGACGTCAGCCCGGACTACCCGGCGGGGACATACCACTGGCGCCCGTTCCAACTGGGCTTCCTGCTGCTCACCCTGCGCGGAGCCGCAGTCGACGAAAGCCCGGACCGGGACATCGTCGACCTGATCTGGTTCCCCACCGGCGGTGGGAAGACGGAGGCTTACCTTGGCCTGACGGCGTTCGTCATCATGCTGCGCCGCCTTCGCGGCGGTCGCCAGGCCAGCGGAACGACGGTAATCACCCGATACACCCTCCGGCTGCTGACCGCACAGCAGTTCCAGCGCGCAGCCACGCTGATCTGCGCCTGCGAGCTCCTTCGCCGGGAGGATCCGGCGCTGCTGGGCTCAGAGCCCATCTCGATCGGTCTGTGGGTCGGGAGCAACAACAGCCCAAACGACTACCGGACGGCCCGCAGACTGCTGGAGCAGCTCAGGAAGTCCGAGCCGGTCGACGAGAGCTTCCAGATCGAGTCCTGCCCCTGGTGCGGCACAAGGATCGTCCCGGGTGACGACTCCACGATCCACCGGTGGGGCCTGGAGGTCACCAACGACGCGTTCCTCGTCCGCTGTCTGAACCCCGGATGTCCCTTCCACGACCGGCTACCGATGTCCTCTGTCGACGAGGACCTATACGAGAACCCGCCCACCTTCCTGGTAGGCACCGTTGACAAGTTCACCCGCATGGCGTGGGACGCGCGGGCCGGCGTCTTCTTCGGCTCGAGAGGCCGCTCCGCACCGTCTCTGATCATCCAGGACGAGTTCCACCTGATCTCCGGGCCACTTGGCACGATGGTCGGGATCTACGAGGCCGCTTTCGACGTCCTGCTGAGCCAGAACCGGACCCGGCCGAAGTTGGTGGCTTCGACGGCGACCATCCGGCGCGCACAACAGCAGACCGCCGGCGTCTTCGGGCGGGATGTCGCGCTGTTCCCGCCTGCCGGGCTCGAGGCCGACGACTCGTACTTCGTCCGGACGGATCACGAGGCGCCGGGCCGGCTGTACGTCGGTGTCATGCCACAGGGCCACACTCCTCTGACGGCGCTCGTCCAGCTGGCGGCGGCACTGCTGCAGGCCCCGGTCGACGTCGAACTGACTCCAGACGGCCAGGACGCCTACCGGACGCTCGTCGCCTATCACAACAGCCTTCGTGAACTCGGCAAGACGATCACCCTGGCCAACGACGACATTCCCGCCCGCACAAAAGTGATCGCGGTGGATGAGAACAGGCTCCGACCGCTGACCGACGACGACGTCGTTGAGCTGACCAGCAATGTCCCGGCACGCGAGATCCCGAAGGTGCTGGAGCGGCTTGGCCGGAGACACGACCGGCCCGGCGCGGTCTCGCTGGCCGCCAGCACAAACATGCTGTCCGTCGGCGTCGACGTCAGCCGCCTCGGACTGATGGTCGTGGTGGGGCAGCCCAAGACGACGGCCGAGTACATCCAGGCGAGCAGCCGGGTCGGCCGGAAGCATCCGGGGCTGGTCGTCACGCTGTACTCACCGTCAAAGCCGCGCGACCGGTCCCATTACGAGGCATTCATCGCCGACCATGCGACGCTCTACCGCTCGGTCGAACCGACCTCCGTGACACCGTTCTCGCTCCCGGCGCGGAACAGGGCCCTGCATGCGGACCTCGTCATCCTCGCGCGTCACGCTCGCGGCTGGAGCAGGGAGCTTGACGCCGGTTCCTTCGACCGGGATGACGCCGCAATGAAGGACCTCATGGATCAGCTCGTGCAACGTGCACGGCTGGCAGACGCCGAGGAGCACGAGAACGTCGCCGAGGACCTTCGGCGACTGGCCGCCGAATGGAGTGCGAAGGCGCTGCGGACAGCCGGCGAGCAGCCTGGGCTGACCTACCAGACCAGAGGCCCGAGAAATCCGGGGCCGACCGTCATCCGCCGCCACGAGGAGAAGGCCGATGCCTGGCCGACCCTCAATTCGATGCGGGACGTCGACGTCACCGTGAACTTCAGGATCAGGGGTGCAGGAAGGTGACGGTTCGTCGGGTTCGTCGCTCTCAGACCGTCAGCCCGTTCGGAGTCGGGGCCATCATTGATGTCGCCGGAGAGTCCTTCGTTGCCGAGGACGCCGGCCGCTGGCCGTGGCATGAAAACGTCACGATGCCCCGTCTCACGGAGATCCTCGGCGTACGGGAGATCGGGACAGCTCCCAATGGCGGAAGCCTGCCCTACTACCGGTTCCCGCAGTGGCTCTTCTGCCCGGGCTGCCGCCGGATGGAGCGGTGGAGCACCGCCCGGGAGAAGAGGAACGCTGCTCCCAGCTGTGAGACCTGTCCGGGTCGACGCCTTGTTCCCATGCGGTTCGTGGCCATCTGCGGCAATGGCCACCTCACCGATGTCGACTGGTGGCGCTGGGCGCACTCGTCCGGGTCCGGTAGGAGTGGCGGCCCCTGTCGGCACAGTCGCCTCACTTTCGAGACGAGTGGCGGCGTCGGTGGTGGCCTGCGCTCCACGCAGGTCCGTTGTCTCAGCTGCGGCTCTGCGCGTTCGTTGGAGAACCTGCCGGCCAAGGATTCACTCCGGCGCGTCGGGCAGGGGTGCTCTGGCCGGCAACCGTGGCAGACCGACTCCGAGAGCAGTCGGTGCGATCAGCAGCTGCGGGCCGTCCAGCGTGGCGCGTCAAGCGTCTACTTTCCGCGCACGGTCTCGGCTATCGATCTTCCACCGGACTCCGACTGGGAACGGCGGAACGATCCCGCGCTTCGGCTGCGGGAGAACAGCGATTTCCGCCGTCTGGTGGAGGAGCCGAACAAGCGGCGGGCCGAGCGCCTCGAGTTCATCTCCGAGGACACTGGAATCGCCACCGACGAGATCGAGAGACAGCTGGACAGGGCCATCCGGCACGAGGACGTCGCGACCGTTTCCCGTTCCGAGGACGACATCGCGCCCGAAGAGTGGATGGCTCTCACCGATCCACCGAAGATCGTAGATTCTCGCGACAATTTCCAGGCCAGGGTAACGAAGATGCATGCCTCGGCGGCCGGCTACCGGCTGGCCCCGGTGGCGAGCCAGCTGGAATACATTGTCACCGAGGTCACAAGGGTCGAACGCCTTCGTGAGGTCAGGGTGCTGCGCGGGTTCGAGCGCCACACCATGGAGCATGAGGTCCATGCGAACCTCTCATCCCGAAACGGCGTTCTGCCCGCGGTGGAGGTACTCGGCGAGGGGTTCTTCCTGCGCTTCAACGAGGAGGCACTGGCCAGCTGGGAACAGCGGCCGCAGGTGGTTGACCGCGCGAGGACGCTCAGCCGCCGGCTGGATGCCCGACCCGAGTTCGGTTGGCTGCCCACGGCGACACCGCGTTTCCTGCTGCTGCACACGTTCGCACACCTTCTGTTGCGTCAGACCGCCTTCGAGGCCGGCTACTCGACGTCGTCCATGCGAGAACGCCTGTATGTAACCAGCCCGAAGGGCGGACCGCGGATGGCCGGCATCCTGATCTACACGGCTGCCGGTGACTCCGAGGGCACCATGGGTGGCCTTGTTCGGCTTGGCGCCCCGGACCTGCTCGTCCGCCTGATCACCGGGGCACTGGCCGCTGCGCGATGGTGCTCGTTCGACCCGGTGTGCGGCGAGTCCTCCGGTCAGGGCCCGCATGCTCTTTCTCTCGCCGCCTGCCACGCGTGTGCACTGGTTCCGGAGACCAGCTGTGTCACCTCGAACCGGCTGCTTGACCGCAGCCTCGTGTTGGATGAGGAGTTCGGCTTCTTCCGCGAGGCGGTCGCCGCTGTCGAGAGCGCCTACAGCGCTGGTCCCCGGTGATGGCTGCCATGGTCGGCGCATCTGGCGCAAACCAGGTCGCATCCTCGGGCTCGACGCTCGTCGTGGCCTCGCTGGGTTCTCGGATGGCGGCGTCCGCTGCCCGCACCGCGGCATCTCTCACCACGACCGGTCGCCCGGTCACAGTCATCGCCGACGGCACGCTGCTCCTCGGCTATCTGAACACGTTGCTTCCGACCGCCGGGCAAGCCACCGTGATCCAGGGATATCACAAGTTCATCGACCGCCTGTGGCACGCGCTCTTTCAGGAAGGACCGCCATCGCCGACGCGCTGGGTCTACGACTTCCGCGCCTGCGTGACCCGCGCACTCGACCTGGCCACTCCGCCACGCATCGGTCGGCACGTCATCGTGGTCGATGGTACCCGGATACCTCGGGGATTCTATCTTCTTCTTCGCGCTCTCCGAATACCGATGACGGTTTTCGTGGAAGCGGACTCGGGCCTCGGCACGACCTCCGTACAGGAGATCCGGACGGCGATGGGTGGCCCGGCGACCATCGCCCTGTCGGACAACCGCCGTAACTCCCTACCGATCGCACAGCTGGCCGGCTACTTCCGAATACGGGCCGGTGGTGCCGCGACCGCGGTACCGGATGTCGATGGGCGTCTTCCCGCGCTCTGGCACACCCCGGAATTCGCCGGACTGGCCGAGCGGCTGCGCGCTTATCACAGCCGGCATCCGCGCGAGCGGATCGGGGTACTCGTCCAGCAGAAGGCTCAGGTGGACGCCCTGTATCGCGCGCTCGGTCAAGGAACGGCCCAGTTCCAGCACGGCGACAGTTTCCGCATTCCGAACGGCCGGATCGACCTGGCCAGCCCAGGCTTTAAGATCACCACCTGGGAGTCCGCACGCGCTGTCGAGTTCGACACGGTCGTCATCGCGGAGCTGCAGGACGTCATGCTCGACGTGTCGTCCCCGGCGTTGCCGGCAACGATGGAATATCTCGTGACACGGGCGCGTCGGACCGTTGTTCTTGCCTACTCGGGCATCGGCGACCCACGTCTCATCCGCAGCCTTCCCCTCGGGCTGGTCGAGGACCAGCGGAGCATGCAGCCGGCTGGCGACGTGTTCGGTCTTCCTCCGCCCGAGCCCGCCGAGGCGGGTGCCGGCACCGCCACCGGGCCGGACTCGGCCTCCGCCGACCACCTCGGTACCGACCCTGATGATCGCGACCTTGTGGCACTGCTGGCGCAGGAGCCGGGTCCGGTGGACGCCAATCCCGATTCGGTGGCTGCTTCGGCAGATGCCGTCGCCCGCGCCCACTGCGTCCTGGCCAACGACGGTCTACACGGTCATCCCGACCGCCGCATCCTGACCGCGGCCGAGGAGGTCGGACTCGCGATGCTCATGCGCCCGGATCGCGCTCTTCACGAGGACCTGGGGCAGAGCTTCCGCCGGCCGCTCCACCATAGCGACCAGCGGGCCCGAGCATACGACGCACTGGTGCTGCACAATCAGCGCCTCGTCCACTCGATTGCGAAGAAATACCAGGGCAACGGCCTCGCGTTCGAGGATCTGTCGCAGCACGGGATGACAGGTCTGATGCGCGCGGTCCAGAAGTTCGACGCAACGCGCGGCTACAAGTTCTCGACCTACGCCACCTGGTGGATCCGCCAGGCCATCACGCGGGCATTGGCCGACGAAGGCCGACTGATCCGGCTGCCCGTGCACGTTGCCGAGAAGGTCAACCGGGTTCGGCGTGTTCTTGGCGAAATGCGGATGCCGGTCGGCCATGCATCGATCCCGGTCGTTGCTTCCGCGGCCCACCTGTCGGAACACGAGGCCGAACGATGTCTCGTCCTGCTACGCCAGGAGGTCGTCAGCCTTGACCAGCCCGCCGGCCACGACGGAGGCACGGTTCTTGGCGAGCTGATCGGGCTGCCGTGTCCCGGCAACGACCCGGACGAGGTCCTCGACCGGGAGTGGCATCGCCTGACTGTGAACGCGGAGCTGGCGAGGCTGAGTCCGAAGAGTGCGGAGATCATCAGGCTGCGGTTTGGCCTCGACGACGACAACCCGCGGACCCTGGAGCAGGTCGGTCAGATCTACGGCGTGACCCGGGAGCGCATCCGCCAGATCGAGAAGAAGGCTCGGGAGCAGCTGGCCACTGGCATTCGCCAGGCGTATCTGGACGTTGCCACCATGCCGGAGCCCGGGCTCGCATCCGCGTCCACGCAGACCGCCCTGCACCGCAACCGCCGAGCGGCGACGGCCTCAGGACCACCGGGCGCTGTCCGCGGCACGCCGCGCACGCCCGCTCATCGTCCGACCGCGGGTCCCGGACCCGAGTACAGCCACAACCCGCCATCGGATTCGGCCTCGACCACGATGGCCGCTCCTGGAGATGAACCCGAGGTGAGTTCCACGTCCACCGCCGCCACGCCGCCGGTACCCCGGATCCGGACACCGGTCGCCTCGCGGGACCCCTTTCTGCTCACGCATCCGGCCACGCAGGACTATGACTCGGAGCTGGTAAAGGTCGAGGCCCTGTCAGCCCGCGTGCGCCCCTACGTCCTCCCCCATCCGTCGCGGCTCACCGGCGGCGACTTCGGAGAGATCGGCGAACCGGCGACCTGGCGCCAGACGCAGGGCCTGTACGTCGTGTCGGGCGGCTACTTCTGGTCGCTTGGCGGGTGGCTCGGCCTGCCTGACCTCGAACCCGACGCGGACTCGGACCTCGCCCGCCTGGAGATCGAGGTCGATCCGCCGCAGCTCGAGGCCTGGAGCAGCGACGAGCCCACCCAGCCACTGCAGGTCCCGGCTCTGCTACAACGGGACATCGCCCGGCTCGCCCGAATGACGAGGTATCGGTCAGCCGACGTGTTCCGGCGTCACCAGGCATCGCCCGCGGACTCCCAGATCGGACAGCAATGAGCACAGAGATCACCGACTTCGTCGCGGAGCTCCACAAGTGGGTGTACGAGAAGGCGACGTCCGAGGACATCATGGTGAAGGAGGCGTTCGTCCAGGTTGCCGGCGAGGCGCTCACCGAGGACGGAACGCTGGACAACCCGGAGTACGGCTTCGTCCGCACTCAGTGGAAGAACCGCAACCTGGAGGTTGCCGGCTTCGACATCAGCACCGACGGTGCGATTCTGAGGCTGTTGTCCGTCCACCATGGCGAGCAGATGGTGAAGAAAAGCCAGATCGACCAGCTGATCCGGTATGCCGTCAACTTTGCCGGCGCCTGCCTGGTCGGGCTGCCGGACGAGCTGGAGAAGTCAGCCCAGCGGGACATGGCTGAGCGGATCCGGGACTCGTGGGCCGACTTCGAAAAGGTCCAGATCGTGGTGCTCACCGACGGCCTCGTCGGCAGGGCCAACGCCTGGGCCACGGACCTGCAGGTGGACAACCTGCAGGTGGCCATCCAGGTGTGGGACCTGACCCGGCTGCACCGCCTGATGACCTCCGGACGACGCCAAGAAGAGATCATCGTTGACCTGCTGGGCATGGGCTACGAGATCCAGTGCCTGGAGGCGCCCCGGCAGCCGGCCGAGTACGAGTGCGTACTCGCGATCCTGCCGGCACGACTGATCGCCGAGCTGTACGACCGCCATCACAGCCGGTTGCTGCAGCGCAATGTTCGCGCATTTCTACAGGCCCGCACGAAGGTCAACAAAGGCATCGCCGAGACGATCAAAAACAGTCCAGGGCGGTTCCTCGCCTACAACAACGGCATCTCGGCAACTGCTACGGCCATGGATTTCGCCATGACCGCCGACGGGCGCCGGATCATCCGCACGATCCGTGACCTGCAGATCGTCAACGGCGGCCAGACCACGGCGTCCTTGCACATAGCGCTCCGGGCCAGTGTCGAGGGACTGGGCGACGTCCACGTGGCTACCAAGTTCACGGTCGTCGGTGACCGGATGCTTGACGAGCTCGTCCCGAAGATCTCGATGTACGCCAACTCCCAGAACGCCGTCACCGCGGCCGATTTCGAGGGCAACAGCCCGTACCACGTCGCGATGGAGAACCAGTCGCGTGCAGTCTGGGCACCGGCGTCCGGTATCGCAGCCCGGCAGACCCACTGGTACTACGAACGGGTGCGAGGCCAGTACGACGTCGACCGGGCCCGCTTCACGACTCAGTCGAAGCGGCGTGAGTTCGACCTGGACAATCCGAAAGGCCAGAAGATCACCAAGACGGATGCGGCCAAGTTCGACTACGCATACCAATGCAGTCCGCACATCGCGAGCCTGGGTGGCCAGAAGTGCTTCCAGGAATGGTCGATGCACGGTGAGCCCAGCACGAACGACGCGCCGACCGACACCGACTTCCGCGACCTGGTCGCCAAGGCAATCCTCTACAACCAGGTACGTAAGATCATCCAGCAACAGGGTTACCACGGCTACCTGGCCAACATCACCGCGGCGTCGATCTCGCTGATCGTCGACCGCTCCGGCGGCACGATCGACCTGAGCCGGATCTGGCGCGCACAGGCGATCCCGGACTCGCTGGAGCAGGCTGTACCCGACCTCGCAGCGCTGGTACGCGAGCGGATCACCAACCCGCCCGGCAACAAGAACATCACCGAGTGGTGCAAGCAGGAGGCCAGCTGGCACGAGGTCCAGCTGATCAGGTGGAACCCGCCTGCCGATCTGGTCACCGACCTCGCCGTACCGGCATCCGATGCCGCCTAGCGGACCCGGCCCCCACCCGGCGAGCACAGACCGGGCTGGTGGTTCTGGTAACACGTATGCTGTCAAGCTGGTAAGAGGGCCCTTCGTGCGCCTGGCGCCGCATTCGGAGAGCTGTAGCAACCGAGACGAGCTGCGCACGCTCGTCGAACGGCTCCGTGCCGAACAGCCGGAGCAGCTGCTGGCGGCGGACCTGTTCTCCGGGGCGGGCGGCCTGAGCCTGGGGCTGGAACAGGCCGGGTTACGCGTCGTGCTGGGCGTTGACCACGACCCGGATGCGACCGAGACACACCGGCACCACCTCGGCGGGCTCACCCTGGACGAGGATCTGTCGGACCCGGCAAAGGTCGACGAGGTCGCGGAGCTGATCCGCTCGCTGCGCCTGGACGTCGTGGTGGGCGGGCCACCCTGCCAGCCGTTCTCCCGCGCCGGCCGGTCGAAGATCCGGCACCAGGTACGGTCGGGGCTCTCCGCGGCCCACGACCCCCGCCGCGACCTGTGGGAGTCCTTCCTCGCGGTGGTGCAGCGGGCCAGACCGGCCTGTGTACTGATGGAGAACGTGCCGGACATGGCGCTGGATCGGGAGATGTTCATCTTTCGGACCGTCGTCCACACGCTGGAGGGCCTCGGCTACCGCGTGGCAGCGCGGCTCGTCGACACCTCCCGCTACGGTGTGCCGCAGTTCCGCCAGCGCCTGATTGTCGTGGCGACGCGCGCCCCGATACGGTTCGCCTGGCCGGACGAGGTCGACTACCGGGTCACAGTGGGGAACGCGATCGGCGACCTTCCCGAGGTCGAGGGCGGCTGGCGCCCACCCGGCGGCGCGAGCGGCTGGTCCGCGTACGCCCCCGAAAATAAGACCAGCTTCCAGCAAGCGATGCGAAAAGGCGTTCCTGCGAGCCAGTCCGAGCGGGTGTACGACCACATCACCCGTCCTGTCCGACCGGACGACTGGCAGGTTTTCGAGTACATGGACGAAACGATGCTCTACTCGGACCTGCCGCCCGAGATGAAGCGTTATCGGGATGACATCTTCGACGACAAGTACAAGCGGCTTGACGAGAACGACCTGTCCCGGACGATCGCCGCGCACATCGCCAAGGATGGCTACTGGTACATCCATCCGAAACAGAGCCGGACCCTCACCGTCCGAGAAGCCGCCCGGCTGCAGACCTTCCCCGACCACATTCGGTTCGCCGGCCCGCCGTCAGCCGCCTTTCGCCAGATCGGCAACGCCGTACCCCCGCTGCTCGGCGAGCATCTGGCCCGGGCGCTACTGCGCGACGCCTCCCTGTCCATAGCCTCGGCCGTCCCGGATCCCGCGGCCATGCAGCCCACGACCACTGAGCTCGCCGGCCTGCTGGCGGGCTGGTTCGATGAACACCGGGACGGAGCGCTGCCCATTCCATGGTTGGCGGCCAAGAGCCGCTGGCAGGTCATCGCGGGTGAGACGCTGCTCGACCGGTTGCCAGTCGACAGATCCCGGCTCCTGTGGCCGCTGGTTGCGTGCTGGGCGAATCCTGCATCGACTGTCAGGGCCGAGGCAGATGTACTCCGCGCCGCCACCTGGATCGAGCGCCGGCACCGCGCCGAACAGCTGCTGTCGGCAGCCCGGTGGCTGGTGGACAACCCCGCGGCGCTCGATGCACCCGACCCCACAGGGAAGATTCCTCATATTCCCGAGTCGGTCTTCGACCTCGCGGTCCTGGCGGTTCCGGCAACGGATGTCGACGCGAGCCCGGAGCCGGTCCTGATCAGCAAGGGAGTACTGCGTCTGGCCGCCCGCCACGGCGGAAGTGACGTTGACTACCACAACCGGATGTCGGACGGACGCCTCGCCGTGGCCCGCTTCATCGGAGGCCCTGGCACCGCCCGCGAGGCCCATCTGGCACTGGTGGCGCTCGCCAACTCGGTCTGCCGACCCCACGATCCGATCTGCTCGCAGTGCCCGCTCGCATCCTCCTGTCATTACCGGCAATCGATGCCTGAGGGAGTCGACGCCGGGACAGAGATGTGATCACTGGGATGCCTCTACCGGCAGCAGATCGACAGGGCTCCCATGGGAAGCCAACCTGGGTCCCGACAGAGGCAGGCAGCCATCTGCGGGCACGGCGGACCAAGAACACCCGGCCCGAGGTGGCGCTGCGCCGGGCGGTACACGGGCTCGGCCTGCGCTTTCGGCTCCATCAGACGATCGCGCCGCGCTGTACGCCTGATTTCGTGCTTGCCCGCTGGCGGCTCGCGGTCTTCGTGGACGGCTGTTTCTGGCACGGCTGCCCGGTACACGGCATGAAGGAGTACCGCGGACCGAATGCCGAGCTGTGGCGGCAGAAGATGGAGGCGAACCGGACCCGCGACCGCCGCAACGACGCGACACTGGCCGAGGCGGGTTGGACCGTCCTGCGCATCTGGGAGTGCCAGGTACGCCGCGACGTCGAGGAAGCCGCAGTGCTGGTGCAGCGCGCCGCTCAGGACGCCCAGAGGCCGTCAGCGGCCAGTGCCTCGTCGAGCCGGGCCCCTGCCCGCCCTGCCTGTTCGTCCACCCAACGGGCGTAGGCGCAGCCTGCCGGACGCAAGGGGCATGCCTGACAGTCAGGCGTTTCCGAAACACAGATCGTCATGCCAAGGTGACGGATGGCAGCCATGCGTAACGGCGCTTCCTCGTCAGTTCCGACCAGCCGCGCGAGGTCGATGCGGCCGTCGGTCAGGGGATTCTGTTCGTGCGACCTGCTTCCGCGGAACCGCGCGGCGACGCGGATGGTGCTCGTGTTGGCAACGAGCACGTCGTAGCCACACAGCAGCTTGAACACTCTCGCCTCGGCCGGCCGAAGACCGACAACTCTGATCACGTCCTCGGCTTCCTCCGGCAACGGGCCGTTTCCGAGTTTGCGGAGTCGCTGCAGCCTGCGCCTAGTGTGACGTGGCGCCATGTGCAGGCAGGCGTCGAGTACCGCCTCGTCGAGGCCGTTCCGGCCGCGCAGCCACGCGAGCGCGGGCATGTCCTCGGCTGGGATCGGGAACGGCCGGGACAGCAAAGCGCAGGCCAGCGCGACCAGCGGCGTCATCGCCCTGCCAGGAACCATCGTCCACGCCTCGCTCCTCGCGAGGCCCGCGCCCCAGCCTTCAAGCCGCCGGTACACATCCGGCCAGCTAGATGGCGTGGCCTCGATCTTTTCCTTCTGCTCCGGCTGTGGTTTCAGAGCCAGAGCCGCTGCCTCTCCCGCAAGCGGGGGAACCGCGTTGCCGATCTGCCGGAAGGCATCGCTTCGATATCCGGCGAACCGGAACCTGTCAGGGAACGTCTGGATGCGCGCTGCCTCACGCACGGTCAGGGTCCGCAGTTCCTCCGGATGAATGTACCAGTAGCCGTCCTTCGCAATGTGCGCGGTGATCGTCCGGCTGAGTTCCGACCAGCCCAGTCGGTTGTACTTGTCGTCGAAGGAGTCCGCCTTGTACCGCCGCATCTCGACTGGAAGCTGCGAATAGAGAGTTTTTTCGCTCATGAGCGCGAATGCCTGACGGTCATCGTCCCGGACCGGACGAGTGAAATGGTCGTGAACGAAACGCTCGTCGGCGCCCTCGCGCATCTGCTGCGCAAAATCGGTCAGCTCGGTTTCGCTGTACGGCAGCTCCCGAGCTCCGGTCGTCAGGCCCAACGGAGGCAGGTCGCTGATCGCGTCTCTCACCGTGACCTGCGGCTGCTCGCCCGTGGGCGGCCAGAGGAAGGGCGCACCGTCCCGACGGGCGAGCAGGATCAGCCGACGACGATGTTGGGGTACCCGGAACTTCGAGGTGTCGATGATCCGCACCTCGGTGACATAGCCGGACCGCTCCAGGTCACCGACGATTCGGCGCACCGTCTGGAAGTCGTCGCCGAGGCCCATGTCCGGCACGTTCTCCATCAGAACGGCCCGAGGCTCCAGCTCGAGCACGACCGAGAGAAACGCCATCCAGAGCTCACGGCGCGGGTCGATGCGGGACCGCGTTCCCCGCGCGACCAAGCTGCGTATCTTGCTCGAGCCGGCCCGGCTGTACGGCTGGCAGGGGGGGCCTCCCGCGACGAGGTCGATATCCACACCGGCGAGCGATTCCACCAGCTCGGCCCGGCTCCTGGGCTCGCTCAGGTCGAGAGCCATCGCCCTGCCTCGGAAATTGGCACGGTGGGTCTCCACCGCACGAGGATCTTGGTCGACGGCCGCGACAACTGTCCAGCCTGCCTGCTCCAGCCCCAGGCTGAGGCCGCCCGCACCACTGAAAAGATCCACAGCCAGACGCCGGCCGGACGCCTCTTCAGCCTGGCACCAGGCGACGAACTCCTTCTCGGCAGGGCTACCCGGGCAGGGTGGCAGTCGCAGCAGATCACTGCGCTCCAGCCGCACGCCGTAGGTAGCCATCGCCGCCCTCCCCCAGGGACCGTCGGACCAGATCCGTCGGAACCGGTGCAACTACCGACGCGCGGTAGTAGTTAACACCAACTGCAGCGGGGAGCCGGAGGGCGCCTGTACGCCACCACCCGATCCGGCTAGCCCCTGCCGTCGACGCGAACATACGTTCGCATCGCAGCCACGGCAAGTACCTCTCGCTCGGCATCTTCCACAACGAGCGCAGCGGACTTCGCACCACTCCACGACGCCCGCGCATCCCCCTCCGGACCACGACAACGGCAAGGACCGCCTGCCACATAGGGACTCGCCGGCGCGGGCGCCTGTGAGATCCTGGAGGCCGCCCGGATCGAGGCAATGGAGGGGGTTTGCGTGGGAAGTCGCCGGACCTATGAGGTGACCCCGTCCGCGGCACGACTCACACGCTCCCTGCGAGACGTTGGCTACGACTTCCCGGCCGCCGTCGCCGATCTCGTCGACAACAGCGTGTCCGCGGGCGCCAACCACATTCAGGTCATCGTCGAGTTCGATGGCGCCGACTCCCGAGTCCTGATCGCGGACGATGGCACCGGTATGAGCGAGAACGCGCTGGTCGAGGCGCTCCGCTTCGGCTCACGCCGCAGCTACCGAGAAGACGATCTCGGCCGCTACGGTCTTGGCCTGAAGACCGCGTCCCTCTCTCAGGGCAGATCCGTCACCGTCGTCACCAGACGAGCAGCTTCCGCGGACCGGGTGTTTGTCCGCGAGCTCGATCTCGACCTCGTCGAGGAACGCGATGAGTGGCTGGTCGTCGCGCCCCGCCAGACACCTGAGACCGACCGGGCACGAGACCTGCTCGGCAACGCCCCGGGCACCGTCGTCCTCTGGCGTTCGCTCGATCGGGTACTGCCTGAGAAGCGTCCCGAGGGAGGCTGGGCACGTCGCCGCCTCGACAGCTACGCCCGGAAGACCGCCGATCATCTCGCCGTCGTGTTTCACCGCTTCCTCGAGAAGCTTCCTGACGGAAGGCACATCACCATCTCGGTCAACGGTGAGAAGATTCAGCCTTGGAACCCCTTCGCGCCGGACGAGGAACATCGCCGCGAGCTCCCCGCACAGCAGTTCGAGGTGACGACTGGCGACCGGACCGGCGTCGCGCGCCTGCAACGGTTCGTTCTCCCCACGCGTCCGCAGTTCTCGTCACAGGAGGAGTTCGACCGCCTGTCGGGTCCACTGAACTGGAACAGGCAACAGGGCCTCTACGTGTACCGTGCGGACCGACTTGTCCAGTGGGGCGGCTGGGCCGGTATCCGCGGCATCGACGAACACACCAAACTGGCCCGCGCGTCACTCGATTTCGACACCTCGCTCGATCCCGCCTTCAACATCAACGTCTCGAAGATGCGGGTCTCGGTACCGCCACAGCTCCGCCAGCTGATCACTGCTTCGATCAACGAACTGTGTCTGGCGGCCAACGTCACCTACCGCCGATCCTCATCTCACGGAAACCTGCCCCCGCATCTCGGCGCCCGTCAGTCGCCGTCCGCATCGAGCGCCGATCTGGCTCTGGCGGGCTTGGCACTGAAGTCTGCCGCGATGCAGGCCGGGCACTACGAGGCTCTGGAGTCCATTCTCAACATCGTCCGCCGAGACGCTCCCGCCATAGCTTCCGCCCTTGACCCTGCTGTGTGACCGAGTCCTCTCGCTGGCGGCGTGTCCGACGATGTGATCTGTAGATCCCGGAGAGAGACCGCCATCGGTCACTGAATGTGATCACATAAACATCGATCGCCGACCTCGGCGGATCATCCACTGTGCACGACCGGACATGGCGACGAAGCGTCGTCGAGAGTCGGGTCGTGTGCCGGGCTGGAAACAGCAGTCCTGAGACGACCCCCTCCACCCCCGCCGCTCACAGGAATTTCACAGCCAGGACTCAGGTAGCGGCCAGGGATCCGGGAGAAGCTGTCCCCTATGCAACCGGTGCGGGTACTCGTGGTGGACGACGAGACGACGCTGGCGGAGCTGCTGTCGATGGCGCTGCGCTACGAGGGGTGGGAGGTGCGCAGCGCCGGCGACGGGCGCGGCGCGCTGCGGCTTGCGCGCGAGTTCCGGCCGGACGCGGTGGTGCTCGACATCATGCTGCCCGACATGGACGGGCTGGAGGTGCTGCGGCGGCTGCGGGCGGAGAGCCCGGATGTTCCCGTGCTGTTCCTGACCGCGCGTGACGCCGTCGAGGACCGGGTGGCCGGGCTCACCGCCGGCGGTGACGACTACGTGACGAAGCCGTTCAGCCTGGAGGAGCTCGTCGCCCGGCTGCGCGGGCTCATGCGGCGCGCGGCGCGGACCACCGAGGCGCTGCAGGGCGCGCGGCTCGCCGTCGGCGACCTGACCATGGACGAGGAGAGCCGCGAGGTGGCGCGCGGCGGCGTCCCGGTGCATCTGACCGCGACCGAGTTCGAGCTGCTGCGCTTCTTCATGCGCAACCCGCGGCGGGTACTCAGCAAGGCGCAGATCCTCGACCGGGTCTGGAACTACGACTTCGGCGGGCAGGCGAACGTCGTCGAGCTCTACGTGTCCTACCTGCGGAAGAAGATCGACGCCGGCCGGCCGCCGATGATTCACACGATGCGGGGTGCCGGCTACGTGCTGCGACCGGCCGAGACCGACTATCCGGTCCGACCGGGGGGCACGTCGGCCTCCCCGCCGCCCGCGACGGCCCGGGGCGGCGCGTTCGGCCTGGCTGGCGGGTCGGCGGCGGT
>NZ_JAMQQF010000350.1 GCF_023716945.1 Frankia sp. AiPs1
GCGGTCGACGTGCGCCACGGCCGCCGGTTGGCGCCGGTAGGGCGGCCGGGCACCTACGGCGTGTTCGGCCCGGACGGGTCCGTGCTGGCGCTGGTCGAGGAAGGCGCCGAGGCGGTCCGCTCGCTGGTCGTGTTCGCCCCGGCCTGACCTCGCGCGCGGCCGGGGCGGGCGGCGCTCGACCGTACCGCGCGAGAATGTCCTAGGCTTCCCACGTGCAAACGTGGCGAGGGGCGGAGAACACGCCGGCCGAGTGGCGCGGCGGGGTCGTCACGATCGGTTTCTTCGACGGCGTGCACCTCGGGCATCGGCAGATCATCGGGCAGGCGGTGCGCCGCGCCCGGGACCGCGGCGAGCGGGCCGTCGTTCTCACCTTCGATCCGCACCCGGGCGAGGTGCTCCGCCCGGGCAGTCATCCGGCCCTGCTGACGACGCTGCGGCACAAGGCCGAGCTGCTCGCGGGGATCGGCGTCGACGCGCTGTGCGTGCAGCCGTTCACGCTGGACTTCAGTCGGCTCCCCCCGGCCGAGTTCGTGCACGGGATGCTGGTCGAGCGGCTCGGCGCGAGTGTGGTCGTGGTCGGGGAGAACTTCACCTACGGCCACCGGGCCGCCGGCACGTTGGCCGCGTTGGTGGCGCACGGGGCTCGGGAGGGGTTCGAGGTCGACGGGGTCCGCCTGGTTCGCTCGGGGGACCGGGTGCTGTCCTCGACCGAGATCCGTCGCCGCGTCGCCGAGGGCGACGTGGAGTCGGCCGCCGTGGCCCTGGCTCGGCCACATCGGGTCGAGGGCGTGGTCGTCCACGGTGACGCCCGCGGTCGGACGATCGGCTACCCGACGGCCAACGTCGAGGTGACGCCGTGGGCGGCAGTGCCGGCCGACGGGGTGTATGCGGGGTTCGCCTGCTGGGACGGCCGCCGTCAGCCCGCCGCGATCTCGATCGGTACGAACCCGACGTTCGCCGGCCGGGAGCGGCGGGTCGAGGCGTTCCTGCTGGACTTCGACGGGGATCTCTACGGCGAGTACCTTGCCTACGAGTTCACCAGCCGGCTGCGTCCGACGCTGCGATTCGAGTCGGTGGACGAGCTCGTCAAGCAGATGGCCGCCGACGTCGAGGCGACCCGGACGGTCACCCTGTCCGTCTGAGCGCGGGCGACCCGCGGGTACGGCGGCGACCGGGTTCCGAGCGCTTCCCCTCGGGTTGATAGGCTTCGGGTCCAGGCGGGTGCGGCGTGTCCGGACCACACGGCGATGAGGCCGTGGTCCGGCGGTCGATTCGGGTGAGGAAGACCCCGATCGCGCGCCGTCCCGAAGCAGAAGGAGAGGGTGGAGCGTGCCGCTCGCGAGCGACGTCAAGCAAAAGATCATGTCCGATTACGCCACCGTTGAGCGGGATACCGGCTCGCCCGAGGTGCAGGTCGCGATGCTGACCCGTCGGATCAGTGACCTGACCGAGCATCTCAAGGTGCACAAGCACGACCACCACAGCCGCCGGGGCCTGCTCCTGCTCGTCGGGCGACGCCGCCGGCTGCTGAACTACCTGTCAAAGACGGATATCAACCGATACCGGGCCCTGATCGAGCGACTTGGCCTACGGCGGTAGCGCGAAGAGGGAGCGGCCCTTCGGGGGACGCTCCCTCTGACGCATCAGGGGTACATACCAGATGCGTCGCTCGCCGGCGGAGGTCTCCGCCGGCGGATCAGAGGACCTGACCGGGTTCGTGGTGGCGAGAGCCGCCGGTCCTCGGTCGTGGTCGCCGGGAGCGGGCAACGCCCTGCCCGGGGGCTTCGACTGAGCACCGGCCTCCTCGAGACGCGGACGCGGCCGGAGAAGAAGATCGGCTGCGTGGACCCGGCCGAAGAAGAGGATGGAGTGGTTCGAGTGGACGACTCGACACATGCGGCCGAGGCGGTCATTGCGACCCCGGCCGGAAATCGCACGGTGCGGTTCGAGACCGGTCGATTGGCCAGCCAGGCCGCCGGTTCCGCCGTCGCCTACCTGGGCGACACGATGGTGCTCTCGGCGACGACGGTCAGCAAGCAGCCCAAGGAACAGCTCGACTTCTTCCCGTTGACGGTGGACGTCGAGGAGCGGATGTACGCCGCCGGGCGGATCCCCGGTTCGTTCTTCCGGCGCGAGGGCCGGCCGAGTGAGGACGCGATCCTCACCTGCCGTCTCATCGACCGGCCGTTGCGCCCCTCGTTCGCCAAGGGGCTGCGTAACGAGATCCAGGTCGTGGCCACGGTGCTGGCCCTCGACCCGGACACGCTCTACGACGTGGTCGCGATCAACGCGGCCAGCGCGTCGACGACCCTGTCCGGGCTGCCCTTCACCGGCCCGATCGGCGCGACCCGGGTCGGGTACGTCGACGGCGAGTGGATCGCCTTCCCGACGCATTCGGAGCTGGCGCGGGCCACCTTCGACATGGTCGTGGCCGGTCGCGTCGTCGAGGACGGCTCGGACGTGGCGATCATGATGGTTGAGGCCGAGGCCACCCCGGGCACGGTGGAGCTGATCGCCGGCGGCGCCCCCGCGCCGACCGAGGAGGTCGTCGCCGCGGGCCTGGAGGCCGCCAAGCCCGCCATCCGCGAGCTGTGTCGGGCCCAGAGCGAGCTGGCCTCGCTGGCCGGCGGGAAGGCGACGCGGGAGTTCCCGGTCTTCATCGACCACCACGACGACGTGCTCGAGGCGCTGTCCGCCGCCGTCGGCGACGAGCTGTCCGCCGCGCTGCGCATCGCCGGCAAGGCCGACCGGGAGAACGAGCTCGACCGGGTCCGCCAGTTGGCCGCGGAGAAGGTCGCCGCCCAGTTCGAGGGGCGGGAGAAGGAGATCGGTGCCGCCTACCGCGCGCTGACCAAGAAGCTCGTCCGCTCCCGCATCGTCACCGAGGGCGTGCGGATCGACGGCCGGTCGACGACCGAGATCCGGGAGCTGTCGGCCGAGGTCGACTACATCCCGCGGGTGCACGGCTCGGCGCTGTTCGAGCGGGGTGAGACGCAGATCCTCGGCGTCACCACCCTGGCGATGCTGCGCATGGAGCAGACGGTCGACACGCTCAACCCCGACCGGACCAAGCGTTACATGCACAACTACAACTTCCCGCCGTACTCCACCGGCGAGACCGGTCGCGTCGGGTCGCCGAAGCGGCGCGAGATCGGCCACGGCGCGCTCGCCGAGCGGGCGCTGCTGCCGGTGCTGCCCAGCCGCGAGGAGTTCCCCTACGCGATCCGGCAGGTCTCCGAGGCGCTGAGCTCCAACGGCTCGACGTCGATGGGGTCGGTCTGCGCGAGCACGCTGTCCCTGCTCAACGCCGGCGTGCCGCTCAAGGCGCCGGTCGCCGGCATCGCGATGGGTCTCGTGCACGCCGACGACACCTACGTCACGCTGACCGACATCCTCGGCGCCGAGGACGCGTACGGCGACATGGACTTCAAGGTCGCCGGCACCCGCGATTTCGTCACCGCCCTGCAGCTCGACACCAAGCTCGACGGCATCCCCGCCTCGGTGCTGGCCTCGGCCCTGCAGCAGGCCCGGGGCGCGCGGCTGGCGATCCTCGACGTCATGGCCGAGGCGATCGGCAGCCCGGACGAGATGTCCGCGCACGCCCCGCGGGTCATCTCGGTGAAGATCCCGGTCGACAAGATCGGCGAGGTCATCGGGCCCAAGGGCAAGATGATCAACCAGATCCAGGCGGACAGCGGCGCCGAGATCACGGTCGAGGACGACGGCACGATCTACATCGGCGCGGTGGACGGTCCCTCGGCGGAGTCCGCCCGGTCGGCCATCAACGCGATCGCCAACCCGCAGATGCCCGAGGTCGGCGAGCGGTATCTCGGTACCATCGTCAAGATCACCAACTTTGGTGCGTTCGTCTCGCTCACCCCGGGCCGGGACGGCCTGCTGCACGTGTCCAAGCTCAAGACGCTCTCGGGCGGCAAGCGGGTGGAGAAGGTCGAGGACGTGCTGACCGTGGGACAGAAGCTCCAGGTGGAGATCACCGAGATCGACGCCCGCGGCAAGATCAGCCTTTCTCCGAGTGCCGAGGCCGCGGACGCGGCGGCGGCTTCCTGACGGCCCGCCGTGTCCGACACCCCCACCCCTGACCTGACCCGCTCCGCCGACGGCGCCGGCACCTCGGTTCGGGGCGCCGCGGACGCCGGCGAGCGGGTAGCCCGCCTGCTCGCCGGGGGCTCCGGCAGCGAGACCCTGCTGGGCGGCGCGGTGCGGCGCACCGTGCTGCCCGGCGGGTTGCGCGTGATCACCGAGCGGGTCCCCGGGGTCCGTTCGGCCGCGATCGGCGTCTGGGTGGGCGTCGGCTCGCGCGACGAGACCCCGGTGACCGCCGGCTGCTCCCACTACCTCGAGCACCTGCTGTTCAAGGGCACCCCGACCAGGGATGCCCTGACGATCAGCGCGTCGGTCGAGGCGGTCGGCGGTGACCTCAACGCGTTCACGAGCAAGGAGTACACCTGCTACTACGCGCGGGTGCTGGACTCCGACCTCGCGATGGCGGTCGGCGTCGTCGCCGACATGGTCACCAACTCGCTGGTGACCGCCGACGACGTCGAGGCCGAGCGTGGCGTGATCCTCGAGGAGATCGCCATGCACGAGGACGACCCTGGCGACGTCGTCCACGACGTCTTCGCCGAGGCGATGCTCGGCGCGTCGGCGCTCGGCCGGCCGGTGCTCGGCACGATCGAGTCGATCGAGGGGCTCGGCCGCGAGACGATCGCCGACTACTACCGATCTCGGTACGTCCCGCCCGCGATGGTCGTCTCGGTCGCCGGCAACCTGGAGCACGATCGTGTGCTCGCGCTCGTCGCGGACGCCTTCGGCGACCATCTGACGTCGGCCGGGGATCCGTCGGCGGTGCGCGTCGGGCGCTACGACTACCCGCCGGCGCCCGGCATCGTCGTGTCGGAGCGGCCCACCGAGCAGGCGAACCTCGTGCTGGGCACGGTGGGGCTGTCCCGGCACGATCCGCGTCGCTTCGCCCTCGGGGTGCTCTCGACGGCGCTCGGCGGTGGGATGAGTTCCCGGCTGTTCCAGGAGGTCCGGGAGAAGCGGGGCCTGGCGTACTCGGTGTACTCGTTCGCGTCGCACTTCGCCGACGCCGGCCTGTTCGGCGTCTACGCCGGCTGCGCCCCCAAACGCGCCGACGAGGTCCTGGCGATCGCCCGGGACCAGGTGCGGTCCATCGCCGAGCGCGGGATCAGCGCCGAGGAGCTCGACCGCGCCCGCGGGCAGAGCCACGGCTCCCTCGTCCTCGGCCTGGAGGACACCGGTTCGCGGATGAGCCGTCTGGGCAAGAGCGAGCTCGTCCACGGCGAGTTGCTGTCCGTCGACGAGCTCATCGCCCGGGTGGACGCGGTCACCCTCGACGACGTCACGCAGATCGCGGCGACGCTCGTCGAGCAGCCCTGGGCCCTCGGCGTCATCGGGCCCTTCGACGATCACGACTTCGGCGCGGCCGTCGCCCGCTGAGCCGTCGCCCCGCTGAGCCGTCGCCCCGACCCGGGCCCAGGCCCGGGTGCACACGGACCGGCGGTTCGGTCGCGGCGGCGCAGCGCGGCGTTCGGCGTCCGCCACGGAGGGGAGAGGCATGAGCGAGCAGCTCACGGTGGGGGTTCTCGGTGCACGCGGCCGCATGGGGTCGACGGTGTGTGCCGCCGTCGAGGCCGCCGGAGACCTCGCGCTCGTCGCCGCGCTCGATGTCGGCGACGACCGGGACGCGCTCGCCGATGCCGCCGTGGTCGTCGACTTCACCACCCCGGACGCGGTGCTCGACAACGTCCGCTGGTGCGTCGAGGCGGGCCGGCACGTCGTCGTCGGCACCACCGGCTTCGACGACCAGCGGCTGGCCACGGTGCGTGGCTGGCTCGGCGACGCGCCGAAGGTCGGCGTGCTGGTCGCCCCGAACTTCGGGGTGGCTGCCGTACTCATGATGATGTTCGCCGCCCGCGCGGCCCGCTTCTTCGACTCCGTCGAGATCGTCGAGTTGCACCATCCCAACAAGGTCGACGCGCCGAGCGGCACCGCCCGGCGCACGGCCGAGCTCGTGGCGCAGGCCCGCGCGGCCGCCGGACTGGCGC
>NZ_JAMQQF010000351.1 GCF_023716945.1 Frankia sp. AiPs1
GCCCGCGCCGCGACGCCCCGCACCGCCGCAACCGACGCGGCCACCGCGTCGACGGTGAGGAAGGGGTGCAGGATGACCCCGTCGAACACCCGCCCGGCGAGGTCGAGCCCGCGTGGCCCGATGGTGCCGAGGACGACCGGCGGCGCGCCGTCGGGGGGCAGGTCGGAGAAGCGCATCCCGCGGAACGACCCCGCCGCCCCCTCCTCCCGGATCGCCTCGCCCGTCCACAGCCGCCGCAGCACACCGACCAGGTGCTCCAGGCCGCGCAGCGTCGGCGGCGCAACGCCGAGCGAGGGCGCCAGCGCCCCCAGCCCCCGGCCGAGCCCGAGGACGAACCGGCCGCCGCTCAGCGTGTGCGCGGTCGCCGCCAGTGCGGCGATGGTGAGCGGATGGCGGGTGCCCTGATGGATCACGGCGGTCCCGACGCGGCACCGTTCGGTCGTCGCGGCGAGCGCCCCGCAGACCACCCCGGCCTCCTTGAGGTCGAGCCGCTCGCTGACGTAGACCGCACCGAAGCCGGCCCGCTCGGCGTCGCGCGCCTCCCGCAGGGCGCGGGCGGGGTCGCTCGCCCGCCCGGGGAGCACGTACACGCTCAGGTCGTCGTGTACGCCGTCGTTGTGGTCCGCGGAGGTCATGATCGGCTTTCCCTGGCTTCGGTCGGATCGGTCGAGGGGGAGGCGGCCTGGGCGGCCCGGAGCGTGTCGGCGGCCTGCAGCTCGCCGGGGACTTGCAGGTCACCGGGGACTTGCAAGTCGTCGGGGACCTGGAGCTCGTCGGGGAACAGCTCGTCGGTGTGGCCGACGTAGCCCAGTGCGAGGAACAGGTACATCTGGGCCGTCTCCAGCGCCCGCTCGATCGCCGGCGACAGGGCGGCGGCCCGCTCCCGGGCCAGCTGGGCGTGCACCGCGAGCAGGCGGGTGCGCTGCCGCTCGACGTCGGCGCCCAGCTCCGGCCCGGCCGACGATCCCAGCTCCGGTCTGGTTCCCAGTTCCGGTCTGGTACCCAGCTCCGCTCTGGTACCCAGCTCCGGCTCGGGGGGCGGGGGTGGGGGTGGGGCGAGATTCGAGCGGGTCCGCATTCCCTGTGCCACGCCAGTCACCGGTCAGTGCCCTTCTCGGGTGGTGGCGGCTCGTGCGCCCGGCTCGCGGGCGTCGAAGATCCGTCTGGTCTTCAGCTCGTAGCGCGGCAGCGACCCGGCGTGGACGACGTCGGTCTCCAGCCGGACGCCGAGGTGGTCGCGCAGGTGCGCGGACAGCCGCGCGGACAGGTCGGCCAGCGCGCCGACGCCCGCCGCGGCCTCGGCCCGGACCAGCATCCGGTCCATCCCGTCACGGCGGGACAGGTGCAGCTCGTAGTGGTGTGTCAGCCCCGGGACCTCGCTGATCAGGTTCTCCACCGCGGTCGGGTACACGTTGACCCCGCGGATGGTGACCATGAAGTCGGAGCGGCCGAGAACGACGCCCGGGAAGTGCTTCCACGTCCATCCGCAGCCGTGGTCGGGATGGGCGTCGAGGCGGACGAGGTCATGCGTGCGGTACTTGATGAACGGCTGCACGAGATGGGTGTAACTGGTGATCACGTGCTCGCCGACCGCCGCGTCGTCGGTGACCGGCTCGCCCGAGGCGGGATCCACCGAGTACGAGTGGCAGACGTCCTCGATGGCATGTACCCCGCCGGCCCACACGTCGCACGACTGGCCGATGAACAGCGCCTCGCCGATGCCGTAGGCGTCGTGGATCCGCTCGACGCCCCACGCCTCGGCGAGCCGCTCCCGGATGCGCGGCACCGACAGGCCCGCCTCGCCGCCGCCGGCGAGGATGCGCACCCCGGCGCGGCGCAGGTCCAGGCCCTCGCGCTCGGCGATCTCGGCCAGGTGCAGCAGGTAGGTGGGGGTGGCGCAGACGATGGCGGGGCGGCGTTCGAGGATGTGGCGGACCCGCTGCTCCCCGCTGGCACCGCCGCCCGAGACGATGGTCAGGCCGAGGTTGCGCGCTCCCCAGTAGTAGGTCCACAGCCCGACCCACATGCCGAAGTCGAAGCAGAAGTAGATCGAGTCGCGCGGCCGGGCGCCCTGGCCCCACAGGCCGTAGCAGAGCTGGGTGCCCGCCTTGTGCATCTCGAACTGGCTGAACGCCTCGTGCAGGAACCGGCCGGTGGTGCCGGTGGTGTGGAAGTACTGCTGCCAGTGCTCCGGGCCGAGCGCCAGACCGCCGAACCCCGACGGCGCACTTTCCTGGTCGCGGACGTAGTCGGGCTTGTCGGTGAACGGCAGCCGGTGGTGGTAGTCGTCCCAGGTGCGGATGTCGGCGGGCTTCACCCCGGCGGCGTCGTAGATCCGCCGGTGCAGCGGGGAGTGGTCGTAGGCCCAGCCGACCAGGTGGCGGATCCGGGTGAGGTGCAGTGCGTCGAGTCGTTCCCGATCGGCGGTCTGCGTCGCCCGGTTCCAGAACCGCTGGTCGACGGCCTGGCCTAACGCCCCTGCCATTGCGCGGTCCGCTTCTCGATGAACGCGGCGGCGCCCTCCCGGTGGTCCTCGGTGGTCTTCAGGACGCTCTGGCCGAGGCGCTCCAGCCGGCGACCGGTCTCGCCGTCCACGTCGCCGCAGGTGTTGAGCACGAGCTTGGCCATGCCGAGGGCGAGCGGCGCCATCGCGGCGAGCCGGTCGGCCATTCCCCGGGCGGCGTCGAGCGCCGTCCCCGCGGGGACGACCTCGGTGACCAGGCCGATCTGCAACGCGACCTCGGGACGCAGGGTGCCGCCGAGCATGACCAGTTCCTTGGCCCGGCCCCGCCCCACGTACGTGACGAGGCGCGAACAGCCCCCCGACCCGGGGATGAGGCCGACCTTCGCCTCCGGCATGACGAACCGGGCCTTGTCCCCGGCCACCCGGAAGTCGCAGGACAGGGCCAGCTCGAACCCGCCGCCCGCGGCCACCCCGTCGACGGCGGCGATCACCGGGATCTCCATCGCCTCGATCGTGTCGAAGACGTCGTGGATGCGCCGGGCGTGCGCGCGGAACCCGCGGGTGCCCAGCGCCGTGAGGTCGCCCATGCCACTGACGTCCTCGCCGGCGGAGAACGCGCGCCCACCGGCGCCGGTGATGATCAGGACACGCACCCCCGGATCGAGCGCGGTGTCCTCGACGGCGTCGCGCAGCTCCTGGCGCATCGCCGCGTTCCAGGAGTTCATCCGGTCCGGCCGGTTCAGCGTGAGCACCCGCACGCCGCGGGGCTCGTCGTCCAGGGTGATGTACTCGTGCCCCATCAGCGCGTCCCCGTCTCCACGCGGCCCGTCTCCGGGCGCCCCGTCTCCGGGCGTACGGTCTCCAGGCGTACCGTCGCCGCCACCGTGCCGTCGGCCTTGCGCACCTCGACGCCGTCGGCGGTGGGCACCACCGTCAGCTCGTCGCCGGGGAAGACCGGCGCGGACAGCCGGGCCTTGGCGGAGCGCAGGGCCTGGGGGCCGAGCTGTTCGACCACGGCGTCGAGCGCCAGCGTCACGGTGAGCGGGCCGTGCGCGATGACCGACGGCAGGCCGGAGGCGCGGGCGAACTCGTCGTCGACGTGGACCGGGTTGAAGTCGCCCACCGCGCCGGCGTAGCGGGCGATCTGCACGCGGGTCACGGGACCGCGGGTGCGCTCTGCGAGCGTCACGCTCCCGTCGGCGGCCACACTCGCGCCGCTGGTCGCACTCCCGCCGCTGGTCGCGCTGTCGTCCTGGGTCACTTGCTGCTCCCACGCTCGATGAAGGTGACGGTCTGGCGCTGCACGAGCTCGCCGGCCGCGTCGGTGAACTCGGCGGCGAGCAGGCCGAACTGGTTGGCGCCCTTGCGGAAGACGTCCTCCACAGTGACCCGCACGTGCACCCGCTCGCCGGGGGCGAAGGGGCGGCGCCAGTCGTAGTCGATGCCGGCGAGCAGCGCGCGGGACAGGTCGAGGCCGAGGCCGTCGACCGCGGTCGACTCGCCGCCGACCGCCGCCCCGAAGTAGGGGACGAGGGTGGCCGTCGCCGTCCCCGTGGGGCCGCCGACGGCCCGGGCCAGTGCGGCGAGGACGTCGGGGGAGACCGTGAGGTCGTCCTCCACCAGGGTTCGGCCCTTGGCGCTTTCGTCCATCTCGACCTCCGTCGGAACTGTCCGCGGCCCGGGGGGCGCGGCGAGGGTGCGTGGCTGGTCCGCGGGCCGCGGGCCGCGGCGGCCAGAGGGGAGCGCGCGCCGGTGAGGCGGTTCGCGGGGGGTCTGGGGCCGTGGCGCGGGTCACGTCGGGACTGAGCCGACCGTCCCCCATCGCGGGGCTCGGAGTCAAGAGTTTATTTGACCGACGCGATGGTTGACTAAAATACCGTGGTGATCCTACGGTCGGGTCGACACCGCGCCGGAAGCGGTTCCAGCACAGGAGGGATCGGCGATGAGCATCGCGCGGGAGTCGGACCGACGGCCGTCGGGCGTTGCGCTGGCGGCGGCCGCGGCCGCCGGACGCAACCCGTTCGACCTGACCGGCCACGTCAGCGTGGTGACCGGCGGCAACGGCGGGATCGGGCTGGGCATGGCGGGCGGGCTGGCCGCCGCCGGCGCCCACGTCTGCGTCTGGGGGACCAACGCCGCCAAGAACGCCGCCGCCGTCGAGCGCCTCACCGCGGCAGGCGGGCTGGCCACCGGTCATCTCTGCGACGTCGGCGACGAGGACCAGGTGGTCGCCACGATGGCCGAGGTCGCCGCGTCCTTCGGCCGGCTCGACTCCTGCTTCGTCAACGCCGGCGTCGCGTCCCGTTTCCACCCGCTGCTGGAGACCTCGCTCGCCGAGTTCCGCGAGGTGACCCGGGTCGACCTCGACGGGGCGTTCGTGACCCTGCGGGAGGCGGCCCGCGCCATGGTGCGCTTCGGCAACGGGGGGAGCCTCGTCGCCACGGCCAGCCTCGCGGTCCTGCAGGGGCAGGCCCGCGCCTACTCCTACGGCGCCAGCAAGGCCGGGCTGACCGCGATGATCCGGGCGGCCGCGGTGGAGCTGGCGCGGCACGACATCCGGGCGAACGCGATCCTGCCCGGCTGGACGGACTCACCCATGACCCACCAGGGCCTGCACGACGAGCGCTTCACCGAGCGGGTGCTGCCGCGCATGCCGGTGCGCCGCTGGGGCCGCCCGGAGGACTTCGCCGGCATCGCCGTCTACCTCGCCTCGCCCGCGTCGGTCTTCCACACCGGCGACAGCATCCTGCTCGACGGCGGCTACGCCGCCTTCTGACCCCGACCCACGAACCGACTCCGGAGGTCTTTGATGGACATCTCAAGCAGCATCGCTCTGGTCACCGGCGGCGCGTCCGGACTCGGCCTCGCCACGGCCCGGCGCCTGCTGAGGGCCGGGGCGAGGGTCGTGCTGCTCGACCTGCCCAGCTCGGCGGGGGAGGCCATCGCGAAGGAACTCGGCGACGACGCCCGGTTCGTCGCCGCCGACGTCACCAGCCCCGAGGAGGTCGGCGCCGCCCTCGACGCTGCCGTCGCCCTCGGCTCGCTGCGCGTCGTGGTCAACTGCGCCGGCACCGGCAACGCGATCCGGGTGCTGGGACGGGGCGGGGTGTTCCCGCTCGAGGACTTCGCGAAGGTCGTCCACGTCAACCTGGTGGGAACGTTCAACGTGATCCGGCTCGCCGCCGAGCGGATCGCGACGGTCGAACCGGTCGACGGCGACCGCGGCGTGATCGTCAACACCGCCTCCGTCGCCGCCTTCGACGGGCAGATCGGGCAGGCCGCCTACTCGGCGTCCAAGGGCGGCATCGCCGCCATGACGCTGCCCATCGCCCGCGACCTCGCCGCCCAGGCGATCCGGGTGGTGACCATCGCGCCGGGCCTGTTCCAGACGCCGATGCTCGGCGGGCTCTCCGAGCAGGCCCGGGAGTCGCTGGGGCGGCAGATCCCGCATCCGAGCCGGCTGGGCAACCCGGACGAGTACGCGGCCCTGGTCGAGCACATCGTGGCCAACCCGATGCTCAACGGCGAGGTGATCCGCCTCGACGGCGCCATCCGCCTGGCCCCCCGCTGACCCTGCGCCAGCGCGCCCGCCGGTCCGGTCGGCCGCCTCACCGC
>NZ_JAMQQF010000352.1 GCF_023716945.1 Frankia sp. AiPs1
CCGCCGGCCCGTCTACCGGTCATGCTGAGGAAGACCTCGTCCAGGGACGGCCGGTGCAGGGCGACGTCGTCGATCCGCACCGCGATCTCGTCGAGCGCCCGGACCACACCCGACAGCACGCTGGCACCCAGCACCGGCACGCCCACCCGCCGCGTCGCCGGGTCGGCCGTCGCCGGTCCGGTACCGAACCGGTCGAGCACGGCCCGGGCCGCCTCGACCTGGGCGGGATCGTCCCCGCCGAGGACGAGGTCGAGCCGGCTTCCCCCGATCCGCGCCTTGAGCTCGTCGACGGTGCCCTCCGCGATGACCCGGCCACCGTCGATCACCGAGATCCGGTCGGCGAGCCGATCGGCCTCCTCCAGGTACTGCGTCGTGAGCAGGACCGTGGTGCCGCCGCGGACCAGATCCTCCACCACCCGCCACATGGCCGCCCGGCTGCGCGGGTCCAGGCCGCTGGTGGGCTCGTCGAGAAACAGCACCGGCGGGTTGATGATGAGGCTGGCGGCGAGGTCGAGCCGGCGGCGCATCCCGCCCGAATAGGTGCGCGTCTGCCGGCCGGCGGCGTCGGCCAGGTCGAACCGGTCGAGCAGCTCCCGGGCTCGGGCCCGGGCGACGCGGGCCCGCAGCCGGTAGAGCCGGCCGAACATCTCCAGGTTCTCCAGACCCGTGAGCCGTTCGTCGACCGCGGCGTACTGGCCGGTCAGCCCGATGCGAGCCCGCAGCACGTCGGGCTCGCGCACGACGTCGATCCCGAGTACCCGGGCCCGGCCACCGTCCGGGCGAAGCAGCGTCGACAGGATGCGGACCGCCGTCGTCTTGCCGGCGCCGTTGGGACCGAGCACTCCATGGACCGTGCCCGGGGCCACCGCCAGGTCCAGCCCGGCCAGCGCACGTTTGCCGCGAAAGCTCTTCTGCAGGCCTTCGGCGAGGACCGCGGGTTCGTCTGCCACACCGCGGACCGTATGCCACTGCACCGACAGTTCCCGTGATTCTCCGGGCCCAGCCCCTGCCAAACTCCGGCCAAATAATCGGCGCCCCGGCACGCCCTCGACGTCAATCCGCTAAATATCCCCCGAAATACCGGCGGGTTCAGCGACCCGGAAATCCCGGGGGCCGTTTCACCACCAGACCGCCCGACACCGGCAGGACCGAGTCAGGCGCTGCTGCGCCGGGTGCGCCGGCTGGCGAGCTCGTCTCCCGGGTGGGTGGCGGGCGGCTGGCCGGGGCGCTCGCACGGTAGTTCGGCGAGCTGGCCACGCATGTCGCGCAGGGCCCGGCCGACCGCGATCGCGAACACTCCCTGGCCGCCGCGGACCAGATCGATCACCTGGTCGTCCGAGGTGCACTCGTAGACGGTCGAGCCGTCGCTGATCAGGGTGAGTTGGGCCAGGTCGTCCACTCCCCGGGTGCGCAGGTGCTCCACGGCGACCCGGATGTTCTGCAGCGAGACGCCCGCTTCCAGCAACTTGCGGACGACCCGCAGGACGAGGACGTCACGGAAGGAGTACAGCCGCTGGCTGCCCGAGCCGGACGCGCCGCGAACGCTGGGGACGACCAGGCCGGTCCGCGCCCAGTAATCGAGCTGGCGGTAGGTGATGCCCGCCGCGGCACATGCTGTCGGCCCGCGGTATCCGACGTCGTCCCCAGGAGCTTCGGGGATCTCGTCCGGAAAGAGCTGGCCCTGTTCGATCATCGTCGTACGCACTTCGCCGCCATGCCAGCCCCATCCTCCGGATCGATTCGGGTCGGTCCCGGCGGCCGGTCACCCGGTCCCGCCATCCGGACGCCCAGCCCGGTCGAGTCACTTCCACGGCCACGTCCGGATCGTCCCCACCGGACGCCACCGGCCTGCACCGCCACACCACCGGCCCGCGACCGACCGGCCGCCACGTCGCCGACCGGCGACGCAACCCCCGACCGGCGCACGCACACCGACCGGCGCACGCACACCGACTGGCGCACGCACCCCGCCTGGCGCGCACAGACCCCGACCGGCCGGCAGGGTCACATCGACCGGCAGGTTCGCCGGGCGGTGCTGTCCGACCGGCACAGGATGCGAGCGGCCTGCGCTCCCGAACCACCCGCGACGCGGGTCCACAGGTCCGGGCACGGCCCGCTGTCACCACCTCCCCGGCAAGGTCAGAGCCGGAGCACGTTCGTCCGCTGACGTGTCCACCATGGGCACGGGCGGCCCCGAGCTCCGGGATCGGGTTCCTCCGACCGTAGGAGCGACGCGCGGTTCCTTCAATGATCTAAGCCGGCGTGTCCGTAGTCCAGCGGACATCGCTGGCCAGATCGGACAAAAAGGAATCGCATCGGGCCGGTCATGCCGGGACTCGTCCCACGGCGGGCCCGCCCGTCCGGAGAGCGGGGGCGCCGAAGCCCGCCAGGCCAGGGAAAGGAGCCCGGCGGTCGGCCCAGGCCGGACCACACTCGCCCCCGGGAGCGGTGGGCCCGCGAACGGGGTGCGGCGGGCCCGCGAACGGGGTGCGCCGCGCGCCCGCTTCCCCGCTACGGGCCACCCGCTTCGGGCCACGCGAACTGCCGGGCAGCCGCCTGAAGTGCCGGTGAGGGGCGTTCGGACTGGTCGACGCACCCGCGAACGCCACGCGCGCACCAGCGCGGCACAGGGCCAGGCGACGCAGGGGCCAGGCGACGCAGGACAGGCAGGCGACGCGGGACGCCAGACGGCATGGGACAGGCAGACGGCGCGGGACAGCCGACTGGCACGGGGGTGGCCTGAGGGACACGGGGCGGCCAGGTGACCAGGGTGGGCGCCGACGAGGACGGCCGGCCGCCCACCAGCGTCGCCCCGCGGCGGTTCGTCGCCGCGGGGCGGGTGCAGGCTCAGGAGCCGGGGGTGTTGAAATCCTCGGGAGAGATCGTGTCCAGGAACTCCCGGAACTTCTCCAGCTCGCTCTCCTGTTCTTGCTCCTGCTCCTCGGGGACCGTGATCCCGGCCTCCGCCAGGACGGCCTCGACGCCGTAGACCGGCGCCCCCATCCGCATCGCCAGGGCGATCGCGTCGGACGGACGGGCGGAGACCTCGACCCCGTTGCCGAACACGAGGGTGGCGAAGAAGACCCCGTCCTGCAGGTCCGTGATCGTCACCCGGGTCAGGTCCGTCTGGAGCGCCCGCAGCACGTCCCGCATCAGGTCGTGGGTCATGGGTCGAGCCGTCGTGATGCCCTCCTGGGCAAAAGCGATCGCGGTCGCCTCGACAGCGCCGATCCAGATGGGCAGATACCGCTCACCGCCCACCTCCTTGAGCAGGACGATCGGCTGCTTCGACGGAAGCTCGACTCGCACGCCGACGATGTCCAGCCGATGCACCGATCTACCTCCTCGCGCAGGTGGGGCAGGGCGGGATGTTGTGACCGGAGCCAGAAAACCCCACAGGGGAGACAGTATCCCCGCATCCGCCCGGCGTCAGCGCGCCCACCGGTTCCGCTGCCCGCCAGGGCACTTCCGCCTCGGTCTCGACCGCCCGGTCAGCTCGACCGACCGGCCGCCAGCCGGGACCGCAGCAGGGCCGCATGCAGCCGGACCAGCAAGGCCGCCAGCTCATCGGCGGTCTCCGCCTGCCGCCCGGCGTTGTCCGAGCCGCGCTGGCCCCGCAACGAGGCGGTGGCGGCCTCGATGAGACCAGCCTCACGATCGGCAACCGTTCGGGCGGCGCGCAGATGCCTGGCCTGGACGCCGTGCCCGGCGAGCAGCGCCACCGTGCGCGCGACGATCACGGCGTCGGAGTCGTAGTACCCGCCGCCCGCGATCGGGGCGACCAGACCGTGGCGCTCCAGATCCGCCAGTTCGTCCTCGTCGAGCCCCACGGCCGCCAGGAGCTCCCGGCGGGACATCCTGACCCTTTCCACCGCGAGGATGGCGTCCAGCCCGGTAGGAGCCGGATGCGGGGGCACCGCGCGGGGGCCGGGCCGGTGCACCGGCGTCTCCCCATGATCGAGGGCGGCCAACTCCTCCTTGATCACACGCAACGGGAGGAACCGCTCCCGCTGGGCGTGCAGGACATAGCGGAGCCGGGCCACGTCGTCGGCCGAGTACTTGCGATAGTTCGCGCTCGTGCGGGCCGGCTCGACGAGCCCCTCCGCTTCCAGATAGCGGATCTTCGACAGGGTGATGTCGGCGAAGTCGGCCCGCAGCCGCTCCAGGACCTGGCCGATGTTGAGCACCTTCGCGCCCGAACCAGCCCGGTCCCGACCGGGCCCGTTCGGGCGCGGGGCCGGCGACGCCGCAGCGAAGCCGCTCACCGTGGGTCCCTCCCGCTCACCGCGCCGCTGACCCCCCGTAGCTCGCCCCGGTCAGGAACACCAGCCGGAACTTCCCGATCTGCACCTCGTCGCCGCTGGTCAGCTCGGCGGAGTCGATGCGCTCCCGGTTGAGGTACGTGCCGTTGAGGCTGCCGACGTCGCGCACCGAGAAGCCCTTGGTGTAGGGCGAGCGGTGAAACTCCGCATGCCGACGCGAGACGGTGACGTCGTCGAGGAAGATGTCACTCTCGGGATGGCGCCCGACGGTTGTCATGTCGGCGTCCAACAGAAACCGACTGCCCGCGTTCGGCCCGCGTTTGACGACCAGCAGCGCCGAACCCGGCGGCAGCGCGTCGACGGCGGCGACGGCGTCCCGCTCCGTCGAGTCGTCGACGTGATCGCCCTCGATCCCGGAGAGCGCGGCGGCCAGATTCAACGTCGATGTCTGTTCGGCGGGCCGCTCCGGCGCCACGGGCTCGCCCGGACGTACCAGAGGGGACCCGCACCGCGCGCAATACAGCGCGTCGGACGGGTTCTGCTGTCCGCACCTCGTGCAGAACACAGTCGCGTCCGCTTCCTGCCGGGACCCCGCGTGAGCGAAGTTCGCCAGCCGCCTCGGCCGCCGCCGGACAGGCGGCGGGAACGTCTCTACCAGCACTTGCGATGGTGGTCGCCAGACGTTCTCAGCCCACCCCCACCACCGGGATGATCACATGCCGACGGCTGGGCCGTCCACGACCGTGCCCCGGTGCACCCCGAGGCTAGTGCATCGGGGGCACGCTCGTGAAAAGGGTGCGACCCGTGTTGTTCGGCGTGGCGTGACCCACCGCCCGCCATCGGGACACAGGCAGTACCGTCAGTGCTCCTTCACGTGCTCCGCGTACTCGCCGGCGTCCAGCAGACCCTCGAGGGAGTCCGCGTCCGTGAACGTGAACTCGACCAGCCAGCCGTCCCCGTACGGATCGGAGTTGACCAGCTCGGGCGCACTCACCAACGCCTCGTTACAGGCGATGATCTCACCGGTGGCCGGGGCGTAGATCTCCGAGACGCTCTTGGTCGACTCGACCTCACCGAAGGGCTCTCCCGCCTCGGCGGTGGTGCCCACGTCGGGCAACGTCACGAACACGATGTCGCCCAGGGCCTCCTGCGCGTAGGACGTGATGCCCACCCGGGCCGTGCTCCCGGTGAGCCGGATCCACTCGTGCTCACGGGTGTACTTCAGGTCGTCCGGGTACACCGGAGATCGCCTCCCCTTGATCCGCATCGCTCCGACCAGCGCCGGCGGGAGCCGTCGTGCCAGCCCCGCCGCCAGGCAACCCGCTCGGCGGCGGAGCTATCCGGCCGGGCGAGCGTAGCGGGGACTGGGAGCGGGCCGCAGCGCACGGATCTCGAGATGCCCGAAGGTCCGGACGCTGGCCTGCGCCCCGTCCCGCGCCGCTACCGTATCGAGCACCCCGCCCGGGATCCGCAGCGCCTGGTCGAGGGTGTGGGCATCACCGACCACCCGAAGGACGTACGGCGCGGCGACCGACGTCCCGTCCACGATCAACCCATGCCCCGGCTCGTCGGCGACATAGGTCGACACGACCGCCCGCACCCCGGCGATCTCGATGGCCTCCGCGCCCGCGTCGCGCAGTTCCTGCAACGCGTCGACGAGCACCGAGGCGTCGATCGCCCGGTGCGGGTCCCGGATGGTCAGCTCCAGCCCGGGCCCGTCGACCGGCACCGTCCCGGCGAGGATCGCCAGCTCGTCAGCCCGGGCGCGCTCGGCGTCCGCCGCGGCGCCCCGCCCACCGGCCGGCCCCGACG
>NZ_JAMQQF010000353.1 GCF_023716945.1 Frankia sp. AiPs1
CCGCGGCGGGGGCCGGTGGACATCCGGCCGGCTGCGGGCGTCCGGCTGCCTGCGGGCGGCCGGCTGCTGGTGGGCATCCGGCTGGCAGTGAAGGATGCGCCGAAGGAGGGGCTCATCAGCCGCGAGGAGGCGGCGAACCGGGAGCCCTGCTCCCAGGACGGCGCGTCGTGCGCCGGAAAGTCCGACCACCGGTCGCCGTCGAACTGGTCGTCCTCGTCGAACTGGTCGTCCTCGTCGAACTGGTCGTCTGCGGCGAACCGGTCAGCGTCGAGTCTCGCGCCCGGGAGCCGGCCGACGTGGAGACGATCCTCCGTGTCGAATTCGTCTTCGACGTCGTACCAGTCGTCCGAGGCGTGCCGGTTGCCTGTCTCGTACCGACCGTCCGCGTCGTACCGGTCATCGTCGAGTCGGTCGTCGGGGTAGAACGGGCCATCCGCCCCCCCGTCGCCGTCGAATCGGCTCGGGCCCTGCGGACCGCCCTCGAACGAGTCGGCCTCGTACTGATCGGTGCCGTATTGATCGGCGTCATCCTGGTCGGTGCCGTACCGGTTGGCGTCGAATCGGTCGGTGTCGAATCGACCGCCCGGGGCGAATCGGCCGTGTCTGGGCCAACCACGGCGCTGCCCGTCCGCGAGATGGTCATCCCAGTCGGGCGCGGACTGTCGGGCCTGGCGAGCGGTGGTGCTGGCCGACAGCGGGCCGGTGAGGGTGTCGAGCTCGCCGGGCGGGGCGAACGGTGGCCGGGGCGGGATCCGCCGCGGGGTGGAGGCAGCCCCGGGGCCGTACCAGCCGGCGCGGTCCGAGGTGTCCCAGGCCGCGACGGTCCCGGTGGGGGGCGTTGGGGCGTAGGCGCGGTCGTCGAGGCCGATCGGGGACGGGACGGCTGGGCGGCGCGGGGCGGCACCCCGGGAGTGCCGGCCGGCGGAGTGGCTACCCACGGCGGCCTCCGGTGGGCAGCAGCGCCTCGGGCCCGGTCGGTCGGGCCTGGCCCGCCCGAGAGCGGGGCGGTTGCAAACAGGCCGCCTCGGCGGCATGGTCGGTGCCCACCGACGAACGCGGACTGGCCGCGGACCGCGGGCTGAGGGCTCGATGACCCCGCACTACGCCTCCGGCTGCATTGGTGTTGTGAGCCCCCCCGGGCCACACGGCACCCCCACGCGCAATCTGACCTTACCCGACCTGGTCGGAGCGGCAAATACCGGACTTATCCGAAGTAACTAGTTAAATATTAGTGCGAGGGGGATGGTCCGTGGCCGGAACGGCGACATCAGGCCGCTGCGCGCCCCATTCCTTCGGCGTGGCCCCGCCCCATCGGACTGGGTCCCGATCGCCGTGGCCGCCCGGCGGCCGGCCTTGTGGGCACGCCATGGCCGGGGCCGGAGCGGTCAGTGCACGCCGAGAGTCGGTCGGGCTGCCGGCCGGTGCAACGGCGCAACGGCGTCACGGCCCGCCGGCAGTTGGCTGTCCGACGGGCG
Organism: Frankia sp. AiPs1; assembly: GCF_023716945.1. Classification (GTDB taxonomy): domain Bacteria; phylum Actinomycetota; class Actinomycetes; order Frankiales; family Frankiaceae; genus Frankia. Next base: position 1,476 of record NZ_JAMQQF010000353.1, read on the forward strand.
ATCCCGGCCGCCGCTTTCGGGTTCCCCCGCTGGTCCCCTGGACGGCCGTTCGGGTGCCCCCGGGGGATCCCCCCCAGGAACGCCAAAAGGCCGGGGCGGCGTCAAATACGCGCGCCCCGGCCTTCAGACCGGCGGGCTGGTCGGCCGGACCACTCGGCGAACCGAGCGGTCCGGCCGGCGTCCAGCGGGCTCCCGGGTGGTGCGGGCGGGTCGGCCGGCGAGTACCGGCCGGTGGTGGCCGACCAGACCCGGACGGCCACCCCTGGATCAGTCGATGGTCCAGGTCTCCCCGCCGGAGATCAGCGACATCAGGTCGCCCTCGCCCTGCCGGGCCCGAGCATCACTGATCTGCGTGTTCAGCGCCTCGTCGTACGTGGGCGCATCGACGCTACGGAAGATCCCGATGGGCGTCACCCCGTGCGTGTCGCCGGTGAGCCGGGACAGCGCGAAGGACTGGCTCGGGTCCGCCGCAGCGGCGTCGTGGACGAGGACGCCGGGGCTGCCGGCGGGCACGACCTCCAGGCTGCCGTCCGCCGTGCGGCGGATCGCCTTGTCGCTCTCGGCGCCGAAGACGAGCGGCTCGCCGTGGGTCAGCTTCAACGTCGCGTCGTCGCGACTCGACCGGTCCTTCAGGGTGTCGAAGGCGCCGTCGTTGAAGATGTTGCAGTTCTGGAAGATCTCGACGAACGCGGTGCCCGGATGCTCCGCCGCGGCGCGCAGCACCGAGGTCAGGTGCGCCCGGTCCGAGTCGATCGACCGCCCGACGAAGGTGGCCTCCGCGCCGAGCGCCAGCGACACCGGGTTATACGGCCGGTCCAGCGAGCCGAACGGAGTCGACTTGGTGATCTTGCCGACCTCGGAGGTGGGCGAGTACTGGCCCTTGGTCAGACCATAGATCCGGTTGTTGAACATGAGGATCTTGAGGTTGACGTTGCGGCGCAGCGCGTGCAGCAGGTGGTTGCCGCCGATGGACAGCGCGTCGCCGTCGCCGGTGACCACCCAGACCGACAGGTCCGGCCGCGAGGTGGCGAGGCCGGTGGCGATCGCCGGCGCGCGGCCGTGGATGGAGTGCATCCCGTAGGTCTGCAAGTAGTACGGGAACCGCGAGGAGCAGCCGATCCCGGAGATGAAGGCGATGTTCTCGCGGGCGATCCCGAGCTCGGGCAGGAAGCCCTGAACGGTGGCGAGGATGGCATAGTCACCGCAGCCCGGGCACCAGCGCACCTCCTGGTCGGAGGTGAAGTCCTTGCGGCTCTGCTGGGCCGGGGCGGCCGGCACCAGGTCGAGCAGCCGATTGCTGATACCGGTGTGGTTCGTCGTGACGGTCACTGGTTGATCACGTCCTCCAAGACGCCGGCCAGCTCCGCCGCCTTGAACGGCAGCCCGCGGACCTGGTTGTAGCCGATCGCGTCGACGAGGTACTCGGCCCGGATCAGAGTCCGCAACTGGCCGAGGTTCATCTCGGGGATCAGCACCTTGTCGTACGACCGCAGGATCTCCCCGGTGTTGGCCGGGAAGGGGTTGAGATGGCGCAGGTGCGCCTGGGCGACGTGCAGGCCCTTGGCGCGGACCCGCCGGCAGCCGGCTGCGATCGGGCCGTAGGTGGAGCCCCAGCCGAGCACGAGCACGCGTGCCTGCCCGGAGGGATCCTCCACCTCCAGCGGGGGGATGTCGTTCGCAATGCCGGCAATCTTCGCCGCGCGCAGGCGGACCATCCGGTCGTGGTTGGCCGGGTCGTAGGAGATGTTCCCCTGCCCGTCGGACTTCTCGATGCCGCCGATGCGGTGCTCGAGGCCCGGCGTACCGGGGACCGCCCACGGTCGGGCGAGGGTCTCCGGGTCACGCAGGTAGGGCCAGAACTCCGGCCCCTTCGGCCCGGTGTGGTTCGGCTCGGTGGTGAACGTGACCTTCAGGTCCGGCAGCGTCTCGCGCCTCGGCAGCAGCCACGGCTCGGAGCCGTTGGCGAGGTAGCCGTCGGAGAGCAGGAACACCGGCGTGCGGTACTTCGTCGCGAGCCGCGCGGCTTCGATCGCGGCGTCGAAGCAGTCCCCGGGCGAGCGGGGCGCCACGATCGGCACCGGCGCCTCACCGTTGCGGCCGAACATCGCCTGTAGCAGGTCGGACTGCTCGGTCTTGGTCGGCAGCCCGGTGGACGGCCCGCCACGCTGAATGTCGACGATGACCAGCGGCAGTTCCAGACTCACCGCCAGGCCGATCGTCTCGCTCTTGAGCGCGACCCCTGGACCAGAGGTGGTCGTGATGCCGAGCGAGCCGCCGAAGGAGGCGCCCAGCGCGGCGCCGATTCCCGCGATCTCGTCCTCCGCCTGGAACGTCCGCACGCCGAACCGCTTGTGCTTGCTCAGTTCGTGCAGGATGTCGGAGGCGGGGGTGATCGGGTAGGACCCGAGGAACAGCGGCAACCCGGTCAGCTCGCCGGCCGCGACCAGCCCGTAGGACAGCGCCAGGTTGCCGGTGATGCGCCGGTAGGTGCCGGACCTCATCCGGGCCGGGGCCACCTCGTAGGTGACGGTGAAGGACTCCGTCGTCTCACCGTAGTTGAAGCCGGCGCGGAACGCGGCGACGTTCGCAGCGGCGATCTCCGGGCGCTTCGCGAACTTCTTCTCCAGGAAACCGACGGTACCGTCCGTCGGCCGGTGGTACAGCCAGCTCATGAGGCCGAGGGCGAACATGTTCTTCGCTCGTTCGGCTTCCTTCTTGTTGACCGAGCCGGTCCCCTCCGCGGCGTGTACCGCGTTGATGGTCATCGAGGTCAGGGGGACCCGATGCACCAGGTAGGGGTCGAGCGTGCCGTCGGTCAGCGGGTCCGTCGCATAACCCGCCTTCTTGAGGTTTCCGCCCGTGAACGCGTCTGTGTTGACGATGAGACTGGCACCGGGAGGCAGATCCTTGAGATTCGCCTTCAACGCGGCGGGATTCATCGCAACCAGGACGTCCGGTGCGTCACCCGGGGTGAGGATGTCGTGGTCGGAATAATGTAGTTGGAATCCGGATACTCCGGCCGGGGTGCCGGCTGGGGCGCGGATTTCGGCGGGAAAGTCCGGGAGCGTCGACAGGTCGTTGCCGAACGTGGCCGTCTCGCTGGTGAACTGCTCTCCGGTGAGCTGCATACCGTCGCCGGAGTCGCCCGCAAAGCGCACGACCACCCGGTCGAGCCGGCGGGTCTCCCTCTCCCTGACCTGCTCAGACACCTTCAGTAACCTCCTCGGGTACCACACCAGCCTACCGGCTGTAGCAATGGGACGCGTGCGGCGTGCCGGGCCGACCGATCGCACGCGGTGGCCCGACGATCAGACCCGAATCTGTTGATCTTCACGTGCTCTGGCGTAGGGTAATCGCCTGTCGACTCTGCGTATGATTGCCCCCGTCCGGTTGGGCTGCTGCTGCCACCCGTGTCCGGGTGGTCGGGATGCGTCGCCCGCCCGATGGGTGCGGCGGTACGGATTCAATACGCTTCCGGGCGGCTTTCCATACAGGTCTGATCGGGCGGCCTGTCGGCGAATAGACACATTCGCAACTATGTTTCGATTACTCCATGTGCGCGACTCGCTATCTTCCGTTGCCACCGCGGTGGGAGCCGTACCACGCAGCGTATCGGTCGCAGGGCACTGGCCGGATGGTGCCGAGGTGCCATCGCGGCCGGTGCGCGGGTGGGAGAGCAGCATCGCGGCCATGACCTCGCATCCCCGTCCGGCCCATCGCGGCCCGGCATCACCACGACCGGAGCGAGACCCCGGTGCTGGCGGACGCCGGGAGACGGTCGGGCTCGTCGGGTCGGGTCGGGCCGGCAGCGCCGTCGCGCTCGCGCTGGCCGCCGCGGGGCACCCGGTGGTGGCGGTGACCGCCAGATCCACCCTCGGTCGTGAACGCGCGGCGGCCCGGTTCCCGGATGCGCGGATCGGCGCGGTGCCGGCGGTGGCGCCGTGGCTGCGGGCGGCCGAAGTGCTGCTCGTCGCCGTCCCGGACGACGCGATCGCGTCGGTGACGGCCGAGCTCGTGGCCGCGGACGCCGTGCGGGCGGAGCAGCTCCTCGCGCACCTCAGCGGCAGACACGGGCTGGGCGTGCTCGCCGCCGGCGCAGCCGTGGGCGCGATCAGAGTGGCGATGCACCCGATCATGACGCTGCCCGACGCGGTGGGTGACGCCGACGCGTTCGCCGGAGTGCCGTTCGGCCTCACCGCCGACCCGAGCGCCGAGATCCGGGCCCGGCGACTCGTCGCCGACGTCGGCGGCGTTCCCCTGCTGATCGAGGAGGGGCGGCGTGATCTCTACCATGCCGCGCTGGTCCTCGGTGGCAACTTCCTCGCCAGCCTGACCGTGGCCGCCGGGCAGACGCTCGCGGCGGCAGGCATCGCCGATCCGGGCGCCGCCCTCGCCCCCCTGCTGCGGGCCTCCCTGGACAACGCCCTCGCAGGCGGGTGGCCAGCGGCCACGGGCCCGGTCCGCCGGGGCGATCTCGGCACCGTCCGAGCCCACCTGCGGGCGCTGGACGCCCTGGATCCGGCCGTGGCGGACGTTTACCGCGCGCTGGTGACGTACACCTCCGGTGGGCTGGAGCGGGCCGGCCCTGT
>NZ_JAMQQF010000354.1 GCF_023716945.1 Frankia sp. AiPs1
GCGCGGACGCCCGGGCCGCGGCGGCGGCGGCCCCCGTCCGACCGACCCCCCTCCCACCGGCCCCTGACCCGGCCGGCGTCGCCGTGCTGCTCATCTCGGGCGGCACGACCGGCAAGCCCAAGCTCATCCCGCGCACCCACTGGGACTACGCGTACAACGCGGCGGCCAGTGCCCGGCTGTGCGGGTTGACCGGCGAGGACGTCTATCTGGCCGCGCTGCCCGCCGCGCACAACTTCCCGCTGGCGTGCCCGGGCATCCTGGGAGCGCTCGGGGTCGGCGCGACGGTGGCCCTGGCGCCGTCCCCCAGCCCCGAGATCGTCTTCGAGCTCATCGCCCGGGAACGGGTGACGGTGACGGCCCTCGTTCCGGCGCTGGCCCGGATCCTGGTCGACGCCGCCGACTGGGAGCAGCCGGACACCACCAGCCTGCGCCTGCTCCAGGTCGGGGGAGCCCGGCTGGACGCCGAGCTGGCCCGGCGCATCCCGACGGTCCTCGGCCCACGGGTCCAGCAGGTCTTCGGCATGGCCGAGGGGCTGCTCAACTACACCCGCCCGGACGAGGACGCCGAGCTCTCCTTCACCACCCAGGGCCGGCCGCTCGCGCCGGCCGACGAGATCCGGATCGTCGACCGCGACGGTGCCGACGTGGCGCCCGGCGAGATCGGCGAGCTGTGGACCCGCGGCCCCTACACCGTCCGCGGCTACTACCGGGCCGACGAGCACAACGCGATCGCGTTCAGCCCCGACGGCTTCTACCGCACCGGCGACCTGGTCCGACTCACCGCGAGCGGCAACCTGGTCGTCGAGGGCCGAATCAAGGATGTGATCAACCGTGGCGGTGAGAACGTCTCCGCCACCGAACTCGAGGAGCATCTGCTCGCCCACCCCGCGATCGCCCAGGCGGCCGTCGTGGCGGCGGCGGACGAGCAGGTCGGCGAGAGTGTCCGCGCGGTCGTCGTCCTGACGCCCGGGACGACGCTGACCCTCAAGATGATCAAAGCGTACCTGCGCGAGCGGGGCCTGGCCCGCTTCATGCTTCCCGACCTGCTCACGGTCGTCGACGCGATACCGCTCACCCCCGTCGGAAAGATCGACAAACGGGAGCTGCGCCGCCGTCTCGGTTAGCGCCGCCCGGCCCCGCCGCGGGCGCGGACCCGCGCGGCCCGGCGCAACCGCGCCCGCGCGCCGCCATCCCGTAGCCGTGCCCGCCTTCCAGGGACGGCGATACGAAGCCGCACCACCTCCATCACCGGCAGTCGCTTCGGCCGGCCCGAACTGAGTGCATCCCACGACCGCGGGTCGGGATCGGCCCGCGGCTGAGCAAAGAGAGAAACGACAGTGCGAGACACGCCGAAAGCCAGTGGGCGCAGTACGGCCGGCGCGACCGACGCGGTCGGCGCGGACAGTGCGACCGACACGGACAGTGCGACCGACGCGTTGCGCGAGGAGATCCTGGATCTGGCCATCGGCCCGATGCCGGGCTGGGGCGCCGGATGCGCGCGGGACATCATGGCGACGCTGAAGTCCGACACCGAGCCTTTTCCCTGCGTCTTCGCGGTGGCCGCGGCCCACAAGGGCGGGCTGCGGTTCGGTTTCGTCGAGGACCTGCGCGACGAGCGGACCTGGTCCGTCCTGCCGGACATCCTGGCCACCTACCTGTCGGTCTACCAGTCGATATCGCGGGACACCTCACTGGTCGTGTTCTTCGGCTCCGGTGGCCCGACGGCGGGGCCGGACAACGACGACGTCCTGTCCTACGAGCAGCGGTTCTGGTCGATCCTGAGCTACCTGCACGACAGCGACGGTGAGCCCTGGCCGTCGGACATCCCGACCGACACCGACGATCCCGGCTGGGAGTTCAGCTTCCGTGGCACCCCCATCTTCGTCGTCTGCAACACGCCGGCGCACCGGCGACTGCGCAGCCGCAGCAATCCGGTCTTCACCATCACGTTCCAGCCGCGCTGGGTCTTCACCGGACTGGAGCCGACCAGTCCGCGGGGCGCGGCCGCCCGGAAAATCATTCGCGAGCGCCTCGCCCGGATGGACGAGGTGGACTCGACCCCGCTGCTCGGCTCGTACGGCGACCCGGCCAACCGGGAATGGAAGCAGTACTACCTGCGCGACGACGCCTCGGTCGCCGACAGCTGCCCGCTCCACGCCGGATCCGGCCGCCGGCCGGCCGACATCACCGCCGGGACGGTGACCGTGGAAACGTCCCGCGCGGTGGCCGGGGAATCGGTGGCCGAGTCGGCGCGGCCGGCGCGGCCGGCGCGGACCGAGCCGGCCGCGACGGGTCCGTTCAAGGTGGTCGTCAACCAGGAGCAGCAGTACTCGGTGTGGCCACACGGGCGACCCAACGCGCTCGGCTGGTTCGACACCCCCGTCACGGGATCCCGGCAGCACTGCCTGGACAGCATCGAGCTGACCTGGGCCGACATGCGGCCACGCAGCCTGCGCCGGCGGATGGCGGGACACGGCGGCGCCGGCTCGTCCGGCGGCGCCGCGCGGGTGCGTGCCGGCCGGTACGGCGTGGTCGGCGATCCGGATCCGGCGGCGGGCCGCGGGCCGGTCGCCACGAGTGCCGTCTGACTGGCAGGGAGAACCATGGTCACGAGCCGGCCTTCCAGCACCACGCCGGGTCCCACCGGCGACGCCGCCGGGGGCGGCATCGATCTCGCCCAGCGGGAATCGGCCGCGGACGACGTCTTCAGCGGGCGGGTGGACCCGCTCGTCGGGCGCTCGCTCACCGCCCTGGTGGCCGAGGCGACCCGCGGGACGCCGGCCGCGACGGCCGTCGTCGATCTGGCGGACCGGGAGGCGGACGGAGCTGTCACCCTCACCTACGCCGACCTCGAACGACGGGCCGAGGCCCTCGCCGCGTCGCTGCGCGCGGTCGGCGTCGGCCCGGAGATGACCGTCGGCGTGTGCCTGCCACGCTCGGCCGCCCAGGTGGTGGCCCTGCTCGGCGTGCTGCGTGCCGGCGGGGCGTTCGTCCCGTTGGACGCCTCCTGGCCGGCCCGGCGCATCAGCGCGGTGGCCGACGAGGCCCGGATCTCCGCGGTGGTGGCCGGGACGGCCGGCGCCCCGCCGGAGCTGTCGGCCGGCGCCGGCTTCGTGCCGTTGCTCCGGCTGGACCCCGCCGGGCGGCTCGCCACCGCCGGCACGTCCGCCAGCGCGGTCCCGGCCGTGGAGCCGAACTCCGGCGTGAACCCGTACTCGGCTGGGGGCCCGCACTCGGCTGGGGGCCCGTACTCGGCTGGGGACCCGTACTCGGCTGTGGATATGGAGAACCTCGCCTACGTCATCTACACCTCCGGATCGACCGGGACGCCCAAGGGCGTGATGATCCGTCATCAGGCGATCTGCAACCGGCTGCGCTGGCAGGTCGACCTGCTGGGCCTCACCGGCGGCGACACCGTCCTGCACAAGGCGCCGCTGACAATCGACATCTCGATCAACGAGATTTTCCTGCCGCTGGTCGCCGGGGCGCGCATCGTGATCGCGCCGCCCGGCGCCGAGACGGATCCGGGCGCCCTGCTCGAGATCGTTCACGCGCAGGCGGTGACGTTCTGCTACGTCGGACCGGCGACGCTCGGGGCGATGCTCGAACGTCCGGACGCCGAGGAGGCGGGACGTTCGCTGCGCCACGTCTGGTGCGGCGGCGAGGTCCTGCGCGACGAGGCCTACCGGCGCTTCCGGCAGCGGTGGCGGGCCCGGCTCTACCACGGCTACGGTCCGGCCGAGGCGACGATCGGCGTCTCCTGCCGGGTGTTCGACCCCGACCAGGCCACCGCCCGCGTCTCGATCGGCCGGCCGAACCCGAACACCCAGATCCGGGTCCTGGACGCCGACTACAACCCGGTGCCCCTGGGCGCCACCGGCGAGCTGTTCATCAGCGGGTTGCCGCTGGCCCGGGGCTACCTCAACGATCCGCGCCGCACCGCGGACCAGTTCGTGCCCGACCCGTTCAGCTCGGAACCCGGCGCTCGGATGTATGCCACCGGGGACCTGGGCCGGTTCCGCGCCGACGGGGAGATCGAGTTCCTCGGCCGGGCCGACAACCAGGTGAAGATCCGCGGCTTCCGGGTGGAGCTGGAGGAGATCGAGAACGTGCTGTGCGGCCAGCCCGGCATCCGCCACGCCGCCGTCGTCGTCGTCCCCGGCAGAACGGGCGGCGGCGACACGGGCGGCGGCGGGACCGGCGACGGTTCCCGCGTGGCCCGCGTGGCCTGCTTGGCCTGCTTGGCCTCCGCCGGATATCTCCGTCGTCGAAGGTCAATCCATCTAATCATCTTGGCATGCTAATTCAATGCGCTGCGGTTCTGCGGGAGTGATTTCACGAGTCCGTGCCGGCCGGCCATTGTGGTCTCTCTGTCCGCGGACGTACCTTTTTGGTTCAGCCTCGTGCGTTCCGGTCGTGGCCGATTAAAGTTGGATGAGCAGTCGTAGATCGGGCGATGCGAAGTCTGCGAGGGACTGTGATGCGGGGACGAATGTCGACGCGCGGTTCGCGTGAGCCCACGTCGATGCACACGGGCGGCGATGTCGGTGCCGCCATCCACCTCGACAACGCGGGAGGCGATATGAACAGTGTCGATATAGCGCTGAAGGAGTCGCTGGAGATCGGGGGCGCGCTCGGGGCGGCCCTCGTCGATTTCACCAGCGGCATGACCCTCGGCACGGCCGGAAATGCGCACACCCTCGACCTGGAGGTGGCCGCCGCCGGTAACACCGAGGTCATCCGGGCGAAGCTGCGGACCATGGAGAGCCTCGGCCTGCAGGACACCATCGAGGACATCCTCATCACGCTGGGCCGCCAATACCACCTGATCCGCCTGTTGCAGAGTCATTCCGGCCGCGGCCTGTTCCTCTACCTGGTGCTGGACAAGGGGCGGGCGAACCTCGCGCTGGCCCGCCACCGCCTGCGCGCCGTCGAGGCCCAGCTCGACGTCTGACGCCGACACCGTCGCCCCGGCTTCAGCGCGTCCCCGCGCCCCTGCCTCAGCACGGGCCGGGGCGCGCTGCTGGCGTCGAGAAGAGGGCACACTGGGCTCGACGGAGCAGCGGAGGCGAACGTGACGATACTGGTCGAAACCAGGCCGACCGTCCCCGGGGCGGGGACGCGCGCAGCGGGGGCGGGCCGATGGTGACCGGCCAGCCGGTCCTGCGGATCCGCGGTGCGGTGCTGGTCGGGCCGGAGGAGGTCCGCGACGAGCTGTGGGTCGTCGACGGGCGAGTCAGCTTCGCCGCGCCCACGGGCACCGCCGGCCGGGACGTGCGAACGGTGTCCGGTTGGGCGTTGCCCGGCCTGGTCGACGCGCACTGTCACGTCGGTCTCGATGCCGGCGGCGCCGTGGATCGCCCCACCGCGGAGGAACAGATCACCACCGACCGCGCGGCCGGCGCGCTGCTGCTGCGCGACGCCGGTTCCCCGGCGGACACCCGCTGGGTCGACGACCGCGACGACCTGCCCCGCCTGGTGCGCGCCGGCCGGCACATCGCCCGTCCCCGCCGCTACATCCGCAACTATGCCGCCGAGGTCGAGCCGGCTGACCTGGTGGCCGAGGTCGTCGCCCAGGCCGGTCGCGGCGACGGCTGGGTCAAGCTCGTCGGGGACTGGATCGACCGCGGCGTCGGCGACCTCGCGCCCTGCTGGCCCGCGGACGCCGCGAAGGCAGCGATCGACGCGGCCCACGCGGCCGGCGCCCGGGTGACCGCCCACTGCTTCGCCGAGGACTCGCTCGCCGACCTCGTCGGGGCGGGCATCGACTGCATCGAGCACGCCACCGGGCTCACCGAGGACACGATCCCGCTGTTCGCCGCGCGGGGGGTCGCGATCGTCCCGACCCTGGTGAACATCGCCACCTTCGAGGGCATCGCCCGCGGCGCCGAGGAGAAGTTCCCCGCCTACGCCCGGCACATGCGGGCCCTGCACGCCCGCCGGTACGACACGGTGCGGGCCGCCCACGACGCCGGGATCCCCATCTACGTCGGCACCGACGCCGGGGGCAGCCTGCCGCACGGCCTGGTCGCCGCCGAGGTCGCCGAGCTGCGCCGCGCCGGCC
>NZ_JAMQQF010000355.1 GCF_023716945.1 Frankia sp. AiPs1
CCCCCCCCCCCCCCCCCCCCCCCCCCCCCCCCCCCCCCCCCCCCCCCCCCCCCCCCCCCGGGGGGCTGCGCGTTCCCGCGCGCTCGGTGGGCTGTTAGCGGGCGGCGTGGGCGGTGTACTCGGCGGCGTGGCGGGTGAGATCGTCCAGGCTCATGTCGTAGACCACGTCGGCGGCGCCGATCGGCACCGTGGTGGCGACCGCGCCGGCCGGGTAGACGTCGACCCGGGTGTACTCGCCGCCCACCAGCCCGGTCATCCGGTCGGCGGCCCCGACCACTTGGGCCCGGTAGGCGGTGGCACCCGCCACCCACACCGGGACTCCGCCGAGCGCGCCCGCCGACGCGTGGTGGGCATGCCCGGTCAGCACGATCTTCACGTCGCTGCCGGCGAGGACGGCCGCGAGGCGCTCCGGCTCGGCGAGCAGCAGCGTGTTGACCGCGGCGATCGGGGAGGGCACGGGCGGGTGGTGCAGAGCCAGCACTGTCCCGGCGGGCGCCGGGGTGGCCAGCTCGTCGGCGAGCCAGCCCAGTTGGGCGGCGCTGAGGACACCGCCGTGCTGGCCCGGCTCGGTGCTGTCGAGCACGACGACCCGCAGGTCGTCGACCCAGTGCGTGTAGTCGTAGGGCTCGGTGGTCGGCTCCACGCCGAGCAGCCCCGCCCGGAACGGGCCACGCGCGTCGTGGTTGCCCATCCCGTAGAGGACCGGCACCCCCATTCGGGCGGCGACCGGCTCCACCAGTTCCCGCAGCCGCCGGTAGGCCAGCGGATCGCCGCTGTCGGCCAGGTCGCCGGTGAGCAGCAGCACGCCGATCCGCAGCGGGGACGCCTCGAGCTGGGCGAGGACGGCCGCCAGCACGGCGTGGGTGTCGACCTTGTCGTACAGCAGCTCGCCCGATCGGACGATGTGGGTGTCGCTGATCTGGATCAGGGTGTGGGTGGGCTGGTGGGTGTTCGAGGCGGGCAGGGGGAGCACGGGTGTCCCTTCCGCGGACGTGGCGGGCATGTCCGGCGGGGTCACTTGGGCGGCAGGAGGGTGGTGGCCTGCTTCTGCGCGGCGGCCATCGTGGTGGCGGGGTCCTTGCCGCCGAAGACGGCGCCCTCGACCGCGGACATCATCGTGTCGCTGATCTGCAGGTAGTTGTCACCGGGGAAGGATTCCCACGGCTGCAGCCGGGTGAGCTGGTCGAGGTTGGGCTTGATGAGCGGGTTCGCCTTCGCCCACGCCTGCAGGCCGTTGGGGTCGTCGATGAGCCCGGTGCGCAGCGGCAGGTAGCCGATCTTCGAGGAGATCTGGGTGTAGGCGTGGTCGCTGGTCAGGAACTTGATCAGTTCCCAGGCGGCACGCTGCTTGGCCGGGTCCTTGCTGAAGACGGCCAGACCCGAGCCCGAGTTGGTGGGGATGACCGGCTTCGACCCGAACGACGGTTCCTGCGAGGCGCCGAGCTCCCAGTTGTTCGTCTTGGCCCCGGCCATGAACAGCCCCTGCACGGCGCTGGTCTCCAGGATCATCCCGAGCTGTCCGCTGCTGAACGCCTTGAACGCCTGCTGCTGGTCCAGATTGGGCATGGCGCCGCTGTGGGCCAGGTCGGCCGCGGTCGACACCGCCGAGACGGCCGGCGCGTCGCCGAACGACAGAGTCCGGCCGTCCGCGGACAGCACCCGACCCCCCGAGGATCGGACCAGGCTCTGGAAGCACCAGACGGCGGCCTTCGTCAGGCAGTCGACGACGATGCCGTCCTTGCCGGTCTTGGCCTTGATGGCCAGCGAGGCGGTCCTGACGTCGGCCCAGGTCTTCGGCGGGTTGGCCGGATCGAGCCCGGCCTGGGTGAACAGCGTCCTGTTCAGCCAGAGCACCGGGGTGGAGAAGACGTAGGGCATCGCGTAGGTCTTGCCGTCGACGTCGCCGAGGGTGCGCGCGGTGGGGGCGAACGGGTGGGTGCCGCCGAAGTTGGCCTGCACGGCGTCCCGGCCGACCAGGGTGTCCAGCGGCTGGGCGCCGAGGCCGCTGGCGGCGAACCGCAGCGCGTCGAACGTGACCTGGGCGACGTCGGGCGGGTTGCCGGCGAGCACCTGGTTCTTGACGCTGGTGGCGTAGTCGCCGTTCGTGACGCCCTGCGGCGGCTGGCCCTTGACGGTGATGTTGGGATGCGCGGCCTGGAAGTCGCGCAGCAGCCCCTCGATGACCGGCTTCCAGGTACCCGTGCTGGTGAGGTTGTAGCTCTCGAAGACGATGGAGACCTTCTGGTCGGCGGCGAGTTCGGGAACCGTCGCGGACGCGCCGGCACCGGCGGTCGCGCTGGACGGCGTCGACGAGGACGTCGCACATGCGGAGGCCAGTGCGGCGATCAGCACGAGGCCGGCTGCGGCACGCAGCAGGCGTGGTCGGGCCACGGTCATGCTCCCTTGGGGATCGAGTGGGCCTTGGCTCGGGGTGTGACGGGTGTGACGAGTGGCTCGGGTGGGGGGCGGGTGGCGGGTGGTGCGGGTGTGGCGGGTGGTGCGGATGTGGCGGGGTCAGACGCCGGCGGCGGCCGGAGTCGCGTTGGTCGGCTCGGGGGGCATCGGCGTCCCGGTGGCGCTGGCGAGCGTCACCGCCGGCCGGCCGGTCGGCTGCTGCCAGGTCAGGCGGCGCCCGCTGGACCGGTCGAACAGGTGGACGCGGGCCGGGTCGATGCCGAGCCGGGTCCGGTCACCGATCGCGAGTCCGATCGGCCGCGGCCCGCGCAGCGCCACCGACTGCCCGTGCACGTCGCACCAGGCCACCTCCTCGCTGCCCAGGTTCTCGATCGCGGTGACGACACCGTCGATCTCGACCTCCGGGTGGGGCGCCGCGGTGGCGTCGCCGGGCGGGGTCCGATGCAGGCTCTCCGGCCGGAAGCCGAGGGTCACGTCGCGGTCCGGGGCCGTGCCCGGCCACAGCGGGATGCGCAGCCCCGGGGCCCGCGCCGTCAGCATCGGACCGTCCGCCTCGATCCGGGCTGCCAGCAGGTTCATCGGTGGCGCGCCGAGGAAGCCCGCGACGAACACGGACGCCGGGGTGTCGTACACCTCCGTCGGCGTGCCGACCTGCTCCACCCGGCCGCCGCTGAGCAGCGCCACCCGGGTGGCCATCGACATCGCCTCGACCTGGTCGTGGGTGACGTAGACGAAGGTGCGCCCGAGCCGGCGGTGCAGGGCGGTGAGCTCGGTGCGGGTCGCGGTGCGCAGCTTGGCGTCGAGGTTGGACAGCGGCTCGTCCATGAGGAACGCCTGCGGGTCGCGGACCAGCGCGCGGCCGAGGGCGACCCGCTGGCGCTGCCCGCCGGAGAGCTCGCGGGGTCGGCGGGCGAGCAGATGGTCGAGTTCGAGCTGCCCGGCGACCTCGCGGACCCGGCGGCGGATCTCGGCCCGGGGCACGCGGGCGGCCCGCAGGGGGAAACCGATGTTGCGTTCGACGGACAGGTGCGGGTAGAGCGCGTAGCTCTGGAAGACCATCGCGAGGTCACGCTGGCGGGCCGGCAGGTGGGTGATGTCGCGCTCGCCGAGCAGGATCCGGCCCTCGCTCGGTTCCAGCAGGCCCGCGATCATCCGCAGCAGCGTCGTCTTCCCGCATCCGCTCGGGCCCAGCAGCACGAGGAAGTCGCCGTCGGCCACTTCGAGGGAGATGTCATCCACGGCGCGGACATCGCCGAATGTCCTCGTCAGGCCCTCGATCCGGATCTCTGCCACCAGCACTCCAGGTAACGTCCGTTCCGGGAGCAGGGCTGCTCCCGGTTTCCTGTTACCTGGGCAGCGTCGAATACCGAGATGAACGGTCTCCGACGCGCGGGAAACGGACGGTGGTCACTTATCGCAACGGTTCTCCCTGGCTTCCGACGGGGATGGGCGCCATCCGACCTGGTCACGGCGCTGACTGCGTCGGCGCTGCCTGCTACCGACAGTGAGAAGGTCTGTGGGCTGTGTACCTGGGGCTGTGTGCCTGCGGTTGGGCACCTGCGGCCGGGTGCCCATGGCCGGGCACCTGCGGCCGGGTGCCTAGCGCTGCGGAGGCCCGCCGCCGTGTTCGGTCCCCGACGGCTCCGGCGGACTTGTCGGCTCGGCCCGCACGGAGTGCCCGAGAACGTCCGGGACCAGGGACGACGCTCGTTGCGGGTCGTTTTCCCGGCGCAGCCCGACGGCGAGTTGCAGCGCGTTGAGCAGCAGCAGCGACGCCAGCCGGCTGGCGATCGTGTCCGTGCCGACCGGCCAGTCGGGCGTGCCGACGACGAGGGTGATGTCGGCGATCTCGGCCAGTGGGCCCGACGTGTAGCTGGTGATCCCGATGATCGTGGCGCCGGCGCTGCGGGCGGCCTCGGCGGCGCGCAGCGTCGGCTCGTTCGCGCCGGACGAGGTGATGACCAGGCAGACGTCGGTGGGCGCGAGCAGGCGGGCCGCGATCTCCTGGATGATCGAATCGCCGGGTGCCTCCGCCGGCCGGCCGATGCTCAGGAAGCGCAGCGCCGCATCCTGGGCGACGGGCCCCGAACCGCCGTTGCCGACGATGAGCAGCCGCCCGGCCGAGTCCAGCAGATCGACCGCCGGGGTGAGGCAGGCACGGTCCAGCGGTCCCAACGCGTCGGCGAGCACCTTCGCCGCCGCCTCGAACACGGTGTCGACCAGCCGCTCGACCGGATCCCCGGCGCCGGCGCGGCCGACCTCGCCGCGCAGCGCCGCCGCCCCCGCCTCCCGGGCCAGTTCCACCCGGAAGTGCTGGAACCCGCGGAAGCCCAGCGACTGGCAGGCCCGCACCACGGTGGCCGCCGACGTCCCCGCCGCCTCCGCGAGCTGCGCCGCGGACCATTCCACCACCTCCCCCGGACGGGCCAGACAAACGTCGGCCACCCGCTGCTCGCTCGGCACGAGACTCGGCAGCGTCGCGCGGATGGCCGCGAACAGCCCGCCCGGACGGACTGCACCGGCCGGCCCGGTGAAGGGAGTCGCCATGATGGAGGTCATACACGCTGAAGGTGACGAGCCGGGTGAGCCGCCCGGGCAACCGTAGTCAGAGTGCCCCGAGGGCCTCGCGGACGAGCGCGGCGACCTGGTCGGTCTCGGTGAGGAAGCCGTCGTGGCCGCTGCGCGAGCGGATCACGCGCAGGGGCGCGCCGGCGAGTGCGGCGATGTCCTGCTGCAGCCGCAGCGGGTAGAGGCGGTCGGAGTCGACGCCCGCGACCGTGAACGGCACCGGGCAGGCGCGCAGCGCCGCGGCGAACCCACCGCGGCCCCGCCCGACATCCTGCGTCATCATCGCCCGGGTCAGGGCGACGTAGGTGCCGGCGTCGAACCGGCGGGCCAGCTTGCCGGCGTGGTGGTCGAGGTAGGAGGCCACCTCGAACTGCCCGTCCGGGCGGGTCCGGGCGGCGAAGCGATCCTCCAGCTCCTCCTCGCTGCGGTAGCTGATCTGGGCCATCCGGCGGGCCAGGCCCATCCCCCCAGCCGGGCCCTGTCCTGCCGGCAGGCGGTGGTAGTCGCCGCCGTGCCAGCCCGGGTCGTCGGTGATCGCGCGCACCTGGACCGCGTACAGCCCGATCTGCTCCGCCGTCGCGGTGGCGCCGCAGGCCAGCACCACGACCCGCCCGACTCGCCCCGGATGGCCGACGGCCCACTCCAGCGCCCGCATCCCACCCATCGACCCGCCGACCACCGCGGCCCACCGCCGCACGCCCAGGGCGTCGGCGACCGCCACCTCGGCGGCGACCTGATCGACGATGGTGATCTCGGGCCAGCGGCGGGCCCACGGACGGCCGTCCGGCGCGACAGTGGCCGGACCGGTCGTGCCCTGGCAGCCGCCCAGGACGTTGGGGCTGACGACGAACAACCGGTCGGTGTCGAGCGCCCGGCCCGGCCCGATCAGCCCCTCCCACCAGCCCGCGCTCGGATGGCCCGGTTCGGCGGGGCCGGCGGCGTGGCTGTCCCCGGTGAGCGCGTGCAGCACCAGCACCGCGTTGCCGGCCGTGGCGTCCAGGCGCCCCCAGGTCTCGTACGCCACCCGCACCCCCGCCAGCGCCCCGC
>NZ_JAMQQF010000356.1 GCF_023716945.1 Frankia sp. AiPs1
CCAGCGCGCCCACCCGCGCCCGCCCGGCCCCCGGCGCGGCGGGACCCGACGGCGGCCTCGAGCCACTGGACGACGTGTACGACGCGCAGACGTACCTGCCGGGCCAGGTCGACCCCCCGGCCGGCGGCGACGGTGGACGCGGGCGGTCGCGATCGGATCGGGGCTGGTAGCGGCCGATGGATCCGACCGAGCCCAGCGAACTCGTCCTGCTGATCGTCAAGATCGGCTTTCTCGCCCTGTTGTGGGGATTCGTCCTCGTCGCCGTGCGCGCCGTCCGGCTGGACATGTTCGGCCCGACAAAGCGCCAACAGCGGCGCGAGCCACCCCCGATGGCGCGGCCGGCACCCCCCCGGACGCCACCCCAACCGGCTCGCAAGCCACAGTCTCCGAGCAAACTCGTGGTAACCAAGGGGCACTTGGCGGGCACAACGATCCCCCTAGGATCATCACCTGTCACCATCGGACGGGCACAGGACTCGACTCTGGTCCTCGAGGATGACTTCGCATCAGGCCGGCATGCGAGACTCGTGCCCCACGACGGACAGTGGTTCGTCGAGGACCTCGGCTCGACCAATGGCACATTCCTCAACCGTTCGAAGGTGACCAGTCCCATGCCGGTACCTCTCGGCGCGCCGGTCAGGATCGGGAAGACGGTCCTGGAGCTCCACCGGTGAGCCTCAGGCTTCACTTCGCCGTTCGCTCGGATGTCGGGCACGTACGGGAAGGAAACGAAGACTCCGCCTATGCCGGGCAGCGCCTGCTGGCGGTGGCCGACGGCATGGGCGGGCACGCCGCGGGCGAGGTCGCCAGCTCCATGGTGATCTCCCGGCTGGCCGACCTCGACGAGGACATCGACAGCGACGACCTCGTGACGGAGCTGAACGAGGCCGTCCGCGACGCCAACCGCCAGTTGCGCGAGATGTCCCTGGAGAACAGCGCCCTGGACGGCATGGGCACCACGGTGACCGCGGTGCTCTCGTCCGGGGACATGCTCGGGGTCCTGCATGTCGGGGACTCGCGGGCCTACCTGCTGCGCGAGGGCATCCTCAGTCAGGTCACCCACGACCACACGCTCGTGCAGGACCTCGTCGACCAGGGTCGGATCACCCCCGAGCAGGCGAACACGCACCCCCAGCGCTCCCTGCTGATGCGTGCGCTGGACGGCCGCGAGGTCGAGCCCGACCTGTCGGTGCGCCAGGCCCGGGACGGGGACCGCTACCTGCTGTGCACCGACGGTCTGTCGGGGGTGGTCAGCGAGGAGACGATCCTGGAGACGCTGCTGCTGCCCACTCCGCAGGATGCGGTGGACCAGCTCGTCGACCTGGCGCTCAAGGGCGGCGGCCCGGACAACATCACGGTCGTCGTCGCCGACATCTCCGAGGACCGCGGGGAGAGCCGGCCCTACCCGCTGGTCGCCGGTGCCGCGGCGGAGAAGCGAGTGGTGCCCGGGGCCGCATCCGCACGAAGCGGGCCCGATCCGCGCTACCCGGACACCGAGTCCGCGGCGGCCAAGGCGGCCCGGATCGGCCGGTCGGGTTTTCACCGCCGGGACCGCCAGGAGCAGGCCAGCGACCGCGGCGACGGCGAGAGCGACGACGCGGACGGGGACGCGGACGGCCGACGCCGATCGGGCCGGCGGATCCTGTTCGTCTCCACCGTCGTGTTCGTCCTCGTCGTCGCGGGCGCCGCGGCGGGGTGGACCTATGTGCGCGGCCAGTACTACGTCGGCGTCGACGAGAACGGGCGAGTGGCCCTGTTCCAGGGGGTGAAGGGCAGCGTCGCCGGCGTCCATCTCTCGTCGGTGCTCTCGCACGGCCGGCTGCTGTCCGAGGTCTCCCCGGCCGATCAGGACGATGTACGCCACGGCATCCCGGCCAACAGCCGGGACGAGGGGGAGCAGATCATCTCCCGGCTGCACACGCCGAGCCCGACGCGGCCGGCGGTCACCGCGACGCCCAGCCCGTCCGCGATCAACCGGCCCAAGTCCCCGTCGCTGGATCCCGCCGGTCTGCTGCCCGCGGGCTGTCACGTTGCGAGCCCCGTCGGCGTCGCCGTCCCAGGCTGCCCAAGCACGCCCGTACCCACCCCGTCACCGTGACCTCAGGCCAGCGATGACCCGCCCGCCGATACCCCTTCCTCCGCTGCGCAGGCCGAGGTCGGCGGACCTCACCGCGACGTTCGCCGGCCTGCCCCTGCCGCAGGGCACCGACCTGCCGCCGTATCGCCGCCGTGAGCTCATCCTGCTGGTCTTCGCCGGGGTGCTGGCGACCAGCGCGCTGGCCGCACTGACCTTCGCCGACATCGGCGAGCTCTCGCTCGGCATCTTCTCGATCGGCCTGGGCTTCTTCTGCCTGTGGGCACTAGCGCACCTCGCGGTCCGCCGGTTCGCGCCGGCCGCCGATCCGGTGTTGCTGCCGGTCGTCGTCGCCCTCAACGGCCTCGGTCTGGTCATGATCTATCGACTGGACCTGGCCAAGAGCCAGGCGGCCAAGCAGGCCGGCACTCACATCCCGCCCAGCGCCGCGCAGGTGCAGCTCGTGTGGACGCTGTTGGCGGTCATCGTCTTCGTCCTGGTGCTGGCGGTGGTGCGCGACCACCGCAAGCTCGCCCGCTACGCCTACACGGCCGGGCTGATCGGCATCGTCGGCCTGCTGCTGCCCATCGCGCCGGGTATCGGCACCTCCATCAACGGCGCCCGGCTCTGGCTGCGCGTCGGCCCGTTCTCCTTCCAGCCCAGCGAGGTCTCGAAGATCATCATTCTGATCTTCTTCGCCGGCTACCTGGAGAAGAAGCGGGACGTGCTGTCCCTGGCGTCGCGCTCCGTGCTCGGGGTGAAGCTGCCGCGCGCCCGCGATCTCGGCCCGGTCCTGGTGGCGTGGTTGGCAAGCCTGGGCATCCTGGTCGTGCAGAACGACCTCGGCTCCTCCCTGCTGTTCTTCGGCATGTTCATGGTCGTGCTCTACGTGGCCACCGAGCGGGCGTCGTGGTTCCTGGTCGGGTTCGTGCTGTTCATGATCGGCGCCGTGCTCGCGCACAGCCTGTTCAGCCACGTCCAGGTCCGCGTCGACGGCTGGCTGCACGCCTTCGACGGCGACAACCCGTCCAGCACCTCCTACCAGCTCGTGCAGGGCCTGTACGGGTTCGCGGCCGGCGGGATGACCGGCACCGGCCTCGGCGAGGGCCATCCGCAGAAGGTGCCCTTCGCCAACACCGACTTCATCATGGCCAGCCTCGGCGAGGAGCTGGGGCTCACCGGCGTGATGGCGATCCTGACGCTGTACGCGCTGATCGTGCTGCGCGGCATGCGCGCGGCGCTCGGCGCGAAGGACGCCTTCGGCAAACTGCTGGCGACCGGGCTGTCGTTCACCCTGGCGCTCCAGGTGTTCGTGCAGGTCGGCGGGGTGATGCGGCTCATCCCACTGACCGGGCTCACCCTGCCGTTCGTCTCCTATGGTGGGTCGTCCATCGTGGCCAACGCCGCGATCATCGCGTTGCTGTTGCGGGTCAGCGACAGCGCGCGCCGTGCGCCCGAGCCGGCGTCGGACGCCCCGCTGTTCGATCCGGGCGCGGTCGCCGACAGCCCCACCCAGGTGGTGAAGACGACATGAACCGCCCGGTGCGCAAGGTCGCCATCGCCTGCCTGGTCCTGTTCGCCGCGCTGCTCGTGAACGCCAACTGGTTGCAGGTCGGCGAGGCCAGCGACCTCAAGACCCAGCCGACCAACGGCCGCCAGATCACCGAACGGCTCGAACGCGAACGCGGGTCGATCCTGGCCGGCGACGTGGAGATAGCCCGGTCCACCCCGTCGAACGACCCGTACAAGTTCCAGCGGCAGTACCCGGCCGGATCGCTCTACTCCGACGTCACGGGCTACTACACGCTGTTCACCGCCGCCGGGCTGGAGCGCTCCCAGGACGTGTTCCTCTCCGGCGATGACGACCGGCTGCTGGCCAGCCGGGTGACCGGGCTGTTCACCAACAAGCAGCGCCGCGGCGGCTCCGTGGTCACCACGATCCTGCCCGCGGTCCAGCAGGCCGCCGCGCAGGCGCTGGGCAACCGCAAGGGCGCCGTGGTGGCGCTCGACCCGTCCACCGGTGCCATCCTGGCGATGGTGACCAGCCCGTCCTACGACCCGAGCCCGCTGGCCAGCCACACCGAGAAGACGGCGACGGGCGCCTACGGGACGCTCTCGGGCGACCCGGCCCAGCCGCTGCTGAACCGGGCGACGCAGCAGACCTATCCGCCGGGTTCGACGTTCAAGCTCATCACCGCCGCGGCGGCGCTGTCGCACGGCCGCCACCCCGACGACCGCGTGGCGGCACCCGACGAGCTCGCGTTGCCGCTGAGCACGGTGCGGCTGCCGAACTTCGGCGGCGAACGGTGCGGCGACGGTGAGACCGACACCCTCACCCACGCGTTGACGATCTCCTGCAACACCGCCTTCGCGCAGCTCGGCATCGATCTCGGCGCCGAGACACTGCGCCAGCAGGCCGAGGCGTTCGGCCTGAACTCGACCTTCCCCGACTTCCCGTTGCAGCAGGCCCGCAGCGTGTTCCCGACCAAGCTCGACGGCGCGCAGACGGCGCAGTCGGCGATCGGCCAGTACAACGTCCGGGTAACGCCCCTACAGATGGCGGAGGTGGTCGCGGCGATCGCCAACGGTGGCACCGAGATGAAGCCCTACCTCGTCTCCGAGTTGCGTGGCCCGGACAAGAAGACGATCAGCCGAACCGGTCCCAAGGAACTCGGCAAGCCGGTCAGCAGCGACGTCGCCGCCGAACTCACGACCATGATGGAGAGCGTGGTGACGTCGGGAACGGGCCGTAAGGCGCGCATCGACGGCGTCGCCGTCGCCGGGAAGACCGGAACCGCGGAGCACGGCACAGACGAGCCGCCGCACGCCTGGTTCGTCGGCTTCGCCCCGTCGGACGCGCCCAAGGTGGCGGTCGCCGTCATCGTCGAGGACGGCGGGGGTGAGCTGAGCACCGGTGGTGCCATCGCCGCCCCCGTCGCGAAACAGGTCATGCAGGCCGCATTGGACACACCATGAACAACTCGCCGGGTAATCCCACCTCACCGTCGCAGCCGTTCGCGGGCGCCGCCTCGCCGAACACCGTCCTGGACAACCGCTACCGGCTCGACGGCCGAATCGCCGCGGGCGGCATGGGCGAGGTCTGGCGGGGCCTCGACCAGACCCTCGGTCGTCCCGTCGCGGTCAAGCTGCTGCGCCCGGAGTACGCCAGCGACGAGTCGTTCCTGGTGCGCTTTCGCGGCGAGGCCCGCCACGCCGCCCGGCTGTCGCATCCCGGGGTCGCCTCGGTCTACGACTACGGCGAGGTCGCCACCGCGGACGACTACCCCACGGCCTACCTGGTGATGGAGCTGGTGGAGGGCGAGCCGCTGTCGGCCGCGCTGCACCGGGAGAAGCGGCTGTCGCCCGACCGGATGCTGGACATCCTCGGCCAGGCCGCCGACGCGCTGCAGGCCGCCCATGCCCTCGGCGTCGTTCACCGCGACGTCAAGCCCGGCAACCTGCTGCTGCGCCCGGACGGCGCGGTCAAGGTCACCGACTTCGGCATCGCCCGCGCGGTGGACGCCGCCCCGCTGACCGCCACCGGCATCATGATGGGCACGGCGTACTACGTCTCGCCCGAGCAGGCATCGGGACGGCCGGTAACGCCGGCCAGCGACGTCTACTCGCTCGGCGTCGTCGCCTACGAGTGCCTCGCCGGCCGCCGGCCCTTCGACGACCGCAACCCGATCGTCGTGGTGATGGCCCACCAGCAGGACACCCCGCCCCCGCTGCCCGCCGATGTCCCCTACCAGGTCCGAGGCCTGGTCGAGTCGGCCATGGCCAAGGACCCGGCCCGCCGGCCGAGTTCCGCGGGCGCGTTCGCCCGGTCCGCCGCGGGCATCCGGCGCAGTCTGTGGAGCCCGGACACCGGCCGGTGGCCGGGCCCGGGCGACATGTCGGACGCCACCGCGCGCCACCCCGGCCCGGGCACCGGCATGCCCTCCTC
>NZ_JAMQQF010000357.1 GCF_023716945.1 Frankia sp. AiPs1
GCACGTCACCGCGGACGCCCGGCGGGCGGGCGTCGCCGTCGGCCCCGGCAGCGCCTACACCGTGGGCGAGGCCGTCGCCCCCCACCTGCGGCTGACCTACAGCCGTACCCCGGGCGAGGGTCTCGTCGCCGCGGTCGACCGGCTCGCCGCGGTCCTGCGCGACGGGTGAGATCCGGCGTCGCCAGCGCCGTGGTCCGAGCGGTTCCGCCTGGCCAGGCCAGGCCCCGGCCCGTCGGGTCTGCGCCAGTCCGCGTCACGGGGGCATCCGGCGCGCGATCGTCGCGGGTTCCCGGCCGGCGAGTAGCCAGCCGGCGGCCGTGGCCGCCGACGGGACTCCGACGAGGAAGATCAGCGGGTAGATTGCCGGCACGTGGCCGAAGACCGCCAGATCGTTTCGGTATGCCGCGGCCAGGCCAAGTCCGGCGCCGAGGGTGCCGAGCACCACGCCGAGCAGGGCGAGCCCACCCGCGGTGGCCGCGGTCAGGGTCCGCCTGATCCCGGCGTCCGCCCCGGTGGCCGTCAGGGTGCGCAGGTCGGCGGCGCCTTCGCTGCGGATCAGCCCCACGGCCATGGCCAGAACCGCGAGCGCGAGGACCAACCCGCCCGCCGTGGCGCTGGCCCGGACCGTCCGCACGACGGCCTGGCTGTCCCGGGACTCGATGGTCAGGCCGGCCTGGGCGGCGATGCGGCGGGCCGTGGCCAGCTGTGGGCCGGTGAGTTGCTGACCGGACTGGATGAGCCAGCCGGCCCGGACCGCCACCAGGTGGTGGCGGGATACCCCGCCGGCGGTCAGCAGCGTGTCCGGGAGCGAGGTGTACCGGGGTCCGGGAATCCGGGTGGTGGGAGGATGCTCGATGTCCCGGGACCTGCTCGGCGCGAACATGACCAGACTCTGAGCTCGGCCGGTGACCACGTCGACCGACCTGCCGATCGCGGCCGGATCGGCGCCCGCGAGGCGCAGGAGTTCCGGACTGGCGAGGTAGGCCGGGGACACCGCGAACTCGCCGTCGCCCCTGGCGCTGCCGAGTTCCTCGGCGTGCCGGACGGGTTGACCGGTCGTGGCACTGAGCTCCGGCGGTGCCGCCGGGTCGTAGGCCATGTCCAGCGGGAGCACCGTCGGGGCCGGGAGTGCCGCCGCCATCTCGCCGACCCGGCCAGCCAGTTCGCGCAGCCGGGTCGCGGAGCTGATCGGAACGAGCGCCGCCGGGTCGCCGGGCTGGGAGAGCCGGACGAGCACCTGGCGATCGCTCAGGTTCCCGGTCGCGGCAGTCGTCTGGGCGGCTGTCGCGACGACGACGGCGGCGACCGGAATGCCCAGCGCCAGGCTGATCGCGGCCACCGCCGCGCCGGATCTGGCGGGGTGTCGGGCTAGGTCGCGCAGGGCCAGCCGGGCGGCGACGGGGGTCCGTGCGCCGGCCGCCGCGAGCAGCCTGATCGCGGGTGGGCCCGCGAACAGGATCGCCAGCGCCGTGGCCACCGTGCCCACGACGATCAGGATCGGGTTGCGCCGGTCGCTTGCCGCCAGGCAGCCCAGCCCCACGGCCAGACCGAACACGGCGAGCGCCGCCGGTCGGTGGGTGGATCTGGGCTCCGGTGGCCGGCCGGAGAGCGCGAGGGTGACCGGGAGCCGGGAGACGGCCCGGGCCGGCCACCACGCCGCGGCAGCCGCCATCGCCATCGCCAGCACCACGACCGCGGCGATCAGGTGCCAGGGAATGTCGAACCGGTCGATCCGGTGCCCGATCGTCGGCTCCAGCCGGCCGGCGGCCAGCGGCCAGAGCAGCAGCCCGAGCGTGGTCCCGGCCCCCGCCGCGACCGTGCCCACCAGCAGGCCGGTGGCGGTGACCACGAGCCGTACCTGCCGGGCGGTGGCGCCGATCGCGGCGAGCATGCCGAGCTGGCGCAGCCTGCGCCGGGCGAGGACGGCGAATCCCGCGGCGGCGACGAAGGCGACCAGCAGGAGCAGAACGGTGGTGGCGGCCAGGACCAGCGCGGTGATGACGACCTGGTCCGTGTTGTCCCCCTGGCCCAGCCGCTGGCTCACGGTGACCAGCCGAGGGTCCTCGCGGCCGTGCCGGTCCGCGAACACCGACATCGACCGCGGCGGTGGTCCCCCGGCGGGCGCCACGAGGACGAAGTCGTCCGTCAGGTCGCTGGGGTTCTCGGCGATGCCGACGATCCTGCGGGGGTGGCCGTCGAGGGCGATCGAACCGCCGAGTCGCACTCCGAGCAGTCCGGCGGTGCCGGTGGTGACCGCGGCCTCGGTCGCCCCGGTCGGGTACCGACCGCGGTGGACGGCGAGCAGGTGCCTGGTGTGGGTGCCGCCGAGCGGCTGCGCCCGGTAGTCGACCGGCCGGGCGAGCCCCGGGGCCCGTTGCGGGGTGTGGCCGATCAGGTCGACGGTCCCGTAGGCCCTGCGTAGCGCGGCGATGTCGGCGGCCATCGCCGGTGGGTCCTGCCCGTTGAGCACCCACACGTCGCGGGCCGTGCCGAGGGTGGGATCGGCGGGGGGAGGTGCGTGGTAGAGGGCGGTGCCGCCGCAGACGGCCACGGCCACCGCCACGAGGAGCAGGAGGGTCACCAGGAGTTGGGAGCGCCACTCTCGCCGTAACATCCGCCAGGCCCACCGCACCATCGCCCGACGGGCGGGCAGGCCGCCCTCGGCGCGGGCCACCCGCGGGGGTGCCGCGACGGTCATCGCGGCGGCTCCGTGCCCGGGGCCAGGAGTGACTCCGGGCCGGCCGGCGGGCGGGACTGGTCCACCGCCACCCCGTCCCGGACGAACAACACACGGTCCGCCCACGCGGCGAGCTGGGCGTCGTGGGTGGCCAGGACGGCGGCGGCCCCACGCTTGCAGGCGTTGCGCAGCAGCCGCATGACGCTCTCACCGGCCTGGGTGTCCAGCGCCCCGCTCGGCTCGTCGGCCAGCAGCAGCCGGCGTTCACCGACCAGGGCGCGGCCGATGGCGATCCGCTGCCGCTGCCCGCCCGAGAGCTCGTCCGGGTAGGCGCCAGCACGGTCCGCCAGCCCCAGGTCGGCCAGGGCTCGCCGCGCCGCCGCGGCCGCGGCCCTCGCCCTGACGCCGTCCAGCTCGAGCGGCAGCGCGAGGTTCTCGGTGGCGGTGAGCCCGGGCAGCAGGTTGAAGTCCTGGAACACGAATCCGACGTGCCGGCGCCGCAGCCGGGCCCGGTCGGCTGGCGACATGCCCGCCAGCGGGGTGCCCTCGACCAGCACGTCGCCCGTCGTCGGCTGCTCCAGGCTGCCCGCGATGGTCAGCAGGGTGGATTTCCCCGATCCGCTGGGGCCCATGACCGCGACCATCTCCCCGGCGTCGACCGACAGATCGACGCCGGTCAGCGCGTGCACCGCGACCGCCCCCGACCCGTACACCTTCGTCACGGCGCGCAGCTCGAGTACGGGCGTCATCGGCCGGCCCTCGCGCCTCGCCGCACCCGGGCGGAGGACGGGGTGCGTGCCGGGGCGGCAGTCGAGGTGGCGGTCGGGGTGGCCGACGGCGGCGGTCGGTGGCGCAGGCGGGCCTGCGCCGTGTCCAACCAGCGGACGAACGCCTCCAGCCGGAAGATCTCGGCGTCGGCGACCAGGAGCAGCCCCAGGTCGTCCTCGGCCGCGTCCTCCTTCAGTCGGGTGTAGCGGCTCATCGTCTCGATCAGGTGCCGCCGGTGCGTCTGGAGGATGCCGAGGACGTCCACGCCGGGCAGCCGCGTCGCCACCAGCACCTTGATGACCAGCTCGTCGCGGGGTGGCACGTCGGCGGCGGGCGGCGTGGCGAGCCAGGCCGCCAGCTCCGCACCGCCCTCGGGCGTGATCCGGAAGCTCTTCTGCGGGCCCGGCTCCGCACCGTCGTCGGAGGCGACCAGGCCGTCGCGCTCCAGCCGCTGCATGGTCGTGTAGACCTGGCCGACATTGAGCGGCCAGACCTCGCCGGTGCGCGCCTCGAACTCCTGACGCAGTTGCAGTCCGTACTTCGGGCCCTCGCTCAGCAGGGCCAGCAGGGCATGTCGCACGCTCATGTGCACCCGTCCGGTCGGAGAATACTCGGTATCATACCCGGTATACATCCGCGCCTGGCAAGCCCGTCGGCCGAGATGGCACTGCGGGTTCCGCCGGGTTCCGCCGAGTTTCGCCGGGTCCGGCACCCATGACCTCCGCCGGCCGCTTCAGCCGGCGGACCCGCCCTGGAAGACCCTGTTCGGCTGGCCCGGGCCGGGAGGATCCACTGCCTCTCCCGGCCCGCGGCGCGGGCTCAGCGGCCGGTGAAGCGGGGGGCGCGGCGCTCGGTGGTGGCCCGCACGCCCTCAGCGAAGTCGGTGGTGGCGCGCAGGATGGCCTGCTCGGACGCTTCCCGCTCGGTGGCGGCCTGGATCGCGGGCACAAGGTCCGCCCACATCGTCTGGCGGATGCTGCGCACCGCCAGGGGCGCGGCCGCGGCAATCTCGGCGGCGAAGGCGAGCGCCGCGTCGCGCAGCCCCTCCGCCGGAGCGAGGCGGTCGGCCAGGCCGATCTCGTACGCCTCCTGCCCGCCGACCCGGCGGCCCGTGTAGAGCAGGTCCAGCGCCTTCTGCCGGCCGACGACCGCCGGCAGCGTCACCGACAGGCCGAAGCCCTGGTGCAGGCCGAGCCGGGAGAAGTTCGCCACGAACCGGGTCTCGGGGCTGGCCACCCGGAAGTCCGCGGACACCGCGAGCCCCAACCCGCCGCCGATCGCGCTGCCCTGCACCGCCGCCACCACCGGGAGCGGAGCGGTGAACAGCCGCTGCGCCGCCCGGTAGAGCGCCGGTGCCCCCTCGTCGGCCGAGATTTCCGCCGCCGCGCCGGTGCCGGCGAAGTCGGCGCCCGCGCAGAAGTGCTTGCCCTGCGCCGCCAGGACGATCGCGCGGACCTCGGAGCCGGCCGCGAGCTTGTCGTAGGTGTCGGCCAGCTCCTCGATGAGGTGCACGTCGAAGTAGTTGTGCGGCGGCCGGCGGATCTCGACGACCGCGACGTGGTCGGGTCGGGTCTGGACGGCGACGTCGCCGGACTCGCTCATGCTGATCCTCCGTTGTGCTGGTCGGTGCCGGCGGTTGCCGGGGGCCAGACGCCCCGTCCGACATCCTGGCCGATCCGCCGGCCTGGGGCGCGCCATGCCGGTCGGCCGTAATCGGGTGACCGGCGCCCCGGTCGTCCGGCCGGGGCTTATACCGCATCCGCCGCATTGCCGGGCGCTGGCCGCATCAATTCACCGGATACCCGTATCGCTGGCGCGTCACCGGCCGATCACGGAGAATAGTTCCGGTCGGCTTCCGGGGATATTCAGTGGCCTCGAGGTCGAGTGTGGTGTGCCCTTCAAGGGTGCTCCACGCTGTTTATCGGCGGTCCACCTGGGGTTTCTTTCGTGGTGGGGTGGATTGGCCCGGTGAAATCCGTGAACCCGTGCCGGGGAAAGGGAAGATCATGACTGTTGACGATCTAGACTCGCCTACGCTGGTCGGGCGGCCAGTGACCGCCGCGACCGCCGCGGCAGAGGCTCCGGAAGAGCCCGCCCCGGACGGCCGAACCTGGGCCCGTGGGGACTACTCGGTGATCGCCCGCCTGCTGGTCGGGCTCGGTGGCGACCTGGTCCGGGCGGCGGGGGTCGCCCCCGTCAACCGGGTGCTCGACGTCGCCGCCGGCAGCGGCAACGCGGCCATCGCGGCCGCGGAGCTGGGCGCCGACGTGACCGCCTCCGACCTCACTCCCAAGCTGATCGAGCGGGGCCGGCAGGCGGCGGCCGAGCGCGGCATCAGCATGGAATGGCTGGAAGCGGACGCGCAGCGGCTGCCCTTCGCCGATGGCGACTTCGACGTGGTGCTGTCCTGTATCGGCGCCATGTTCGCCCCCGACCAGGCGGCGACGGCCCGGGAGCTGGTGCGGGTGTGGGGGGCGGGGGGGGCGCGGGGGGGGGGGGCCGGGCCCCGCCGCCGGGGGGGGGGGCGGGGGGTGGGGGGGGGGGTGGGGGGGGCGCCCCCCCCGCGGCGGGGG
>NZ_JAMQQF010000358.1 GCF_023716945.1 Frankia sp. AiPs1
GGTTCGCGCCCCCCACTAAGTAACCCCCGACAAGGAGGCCAACCACCAGGTGCGTCGGCGCCCGCCCCCGGCGCTCCCGGCGGCGCGTCGCCTCGACGCGACGGTTGCACTCCGCGAGGAACCGCCGTCCGGCGTTGTTCAGGTTCACGACCGGCCGGCCGCCCGCGCGGAAACGGTCGTAGGACCCCCACAGGATGGTCGTGGCGGCGGTGAGCCGGTCGACGTCCCACGGCGGGCCGCCGTGTTCCCAGGCCGCGGCGGCCCGCTCGACCTGCCCCTCGCTGAGCAGCGCGGCCTCCCGCTCGCGGATCGCCGAGTCCAGCGGCGCCCAGACGGAGAGCAGCGCCTCGTGGACGACACCGACCCCGGCGCCGCCGAGGCTGTCGCTGGCCGTCGACAGCAACCGCTGCTCCACGAAGACACCGAACGCGGTGCGCATGGCCTCCGACGGCAGTTCCGCCACCTCGATGCGGCGCCGGGTACGCCGGCCCCCCTCGTCCAGGGTGGCAAGCTCCGCCATGCCGGCGAGGATCTCCGGCCGGGTCAGGTGGGCGGCGGCCACCGCCTCGTCGAGCACGGCGTCCGCGCGGCGCGCGAGCGCCCCGCGTACCCCGCCGAGCTCCTCGTAGCGCTGCGCGGACAATCGCCCGCCGCGGGTCTGGTTGCGGGCCAGCTCGTGCAGGGTGAACGCCAGCAGCGGCAGCGCCTCGCCGCCGTCGGTGTCGGCGACCATCTGGCTGACCAGCTCCGGCTCCACCGACAGCCCGGCGACCCGGGCCGGCTCGGTGATCACGACGCTGAGCATGTCGCGCGCGAGCGGCCGCAGCGGGAAGGCATGCAGGTTTGCGCCGTGCAGCTCGGGCAGCGCGAACAACTGGTCCTGGAACTCCGAACGGACCGCGATGACGACCCGGATGGGGCCGTCGAGCCCGCGGGAGAGCACCCCGGCGAACCGGGCCCGCTCGGCGGCGTCCGCGCGGGTGAACAGCTCCTCGCCCTGGTCGACGACGAGCAGTAGCCGGTCCCGTGGCTTGTCGTAGTCCGCGCTCAGCAGTTCCTCGGCGAGCTCGACCAGGGCTCGCTCCTCGGTGGCCAGCCGCCGGTGGACCTCGGCCGGATCCCAGCGCAGCCCGGCGCGGCTCGCTGTCTGCGTGAGGGCCAGCGCGAGCTTGCGGGTCGGGTCGCGGCCCGGCAGGAACGGGTCGGCGACCTCCCAGCCGGGCTCGGCCCCCAGCCGCGCCGTCAACCCCGCCGTGACCAGCGACGACTTGCCGCACCCGGACCCGCCGACGACGAGCAGCAACCGCCGGTCGCTCAGCGCGCGCAGCCGGTGGGTCAGCCGGCGCAGCTCGTCCGCGCGCCCGTAGAAGACCCGGGCCATGTCCCGGCTGAACGGCCGCAGCCCCGGGAACGGCGAGCGGTCCCAGGCCCAGCCCAGGCCCCCGGCGGCGTCCACCCGCCGCAGCGGCCCGTTCAGATCGCCGATCCACCCGCCGTTGTCGACGACGGCGACATGCTGGCGGTCGTCGAGCAGTGGCGAGGCCACCCCCGCCTGCGCCCGCAGCGGTAGCAGCAGGCTGCCGACCTCGTGGGCGATCCCGATTTCGTAGGCGCACCAGGGAGAGGCGTTGTAGGCCTCGGTCACGACACAGATGACGGCGTCCGCGGCCCGCAGCTCCTGGTGCAGGCGGTCCTTCCAGACTTCGCCCGGCCGGATTCCCGTCCGGATGTCGCGGGCCAGGAATGCCCGATGGCCGAGATCGGCCAGCGTGCGGTAGATCCGGTCGGCCAACTCCGCGTCCGAGCTGGCGTGGCTGACGAAGACGCGCGCCACTCTCATCCCCAGTAATCGCCGCGCACATTATCGTGCAAACGCGGTAGGGCGTTGATACTACCGTCCCGGAGTACCGCGGTGCCGGTACAAATACGGGTTCGCGGCAAGCGGCGGACAGTCGGCCGCAGGGATAGTCGCGGAATCGGCCCACCGCCGGCGGAGTATTAACTTACGCGCGGATGAACAGATGATGGAGTGCGGGGAAACAATGGATAGCCGGTTGCCGGAGCCGCTTATCCGGCGCCGAGCCGGCCGCCCTGCCCGCCATCTCCACCGCCCTGCCCGCGCTCGCCACCACCGCGCTCGCCACCACCGCGCTCGCCGCCACCACCGCGCTCGCCGCCGCCATGCCTGCCGCCGACATCGCCGCCGCCGGCACCGTCACCGGCCCGGGCGGCGAACGTGGTCAGCGAGAGGGTGGAACGCCCGCGCCCGGGGGAGATCGGTCGTCGGAACGAAGGCGATGATCTCGGCGCCGGTGAGCATGGGGTCATCGAGCCACCCCGCCGCGCCGCTCCACGCGCCGTGCGTTGCCGGATCCGGCGTGCGGTGCGCCGGCGGCCGCGCGCCGGTGGCCGTCAGCTGATCTCACGACGCCGCCGCACCCGGGCATGGCACGGGTCACCCGACGCCCACCCCTGTCCGGCCGGACCGCGAAATCGCCTTCGGGGCGGCGCTTCAGACGAAGATTGCCCCGCCGTACGGCACCTGTCCCTAACCCGTACGGGGGACGCGGACGATAATCCGGTGGTCCGGTCGCACACTCGGGCGCCGTTCATGGCATGCTCGGTTTCCGACGGTAGGAGCATGCGCCGGGCGGCCCGTTTTGGGCTGATCAGCGCGGCTTCTCACCGGTGACGGTCCGCCGTCGTGGATGTTGTCGGTTTTGCCGTCGTGTTGACGTGAGTCCTTATCGTGGAGGTTTGTTGTGAAGCGTGTCGGAGCGATTGTTCTGCTGGTTACTCTCGTGGGTGGCGGCTTCCTCTTCCGCCGGCAGCGCGGCAAGCAGGACGCGTAGGTCCGCGCTGCGTCGGCGCCGATCGGCGTCGAATCCAGCGCGCCTTGATGAGGCCCGGCAACTGGTCGCGCCGGGTTCGATTGTGATCGGATCGCCGTTTCGGTGGTCGTCTGTCGAGCAACGCGGCGTGGGACGGTCCGTACGTGCATCAGTTTGACGCCGAGACAGCCGATCTCCTGCGGGCGATCTTCGACTTCACCGGGGTCCGCCTCGGCTTCGATCCGGTTCCCCTGGACGGTCCGGCGACGCCTGCGGAGCTGTCCGCCAGCGCCGGTCGAACGATCACGGCGGACGGGATCGGCGGTCGCCGAGCCCTGGAGACCTTCGACGAGGTCCTCTCGCGCGCCTGCATCTCGGCGGACCATCCGCGCAACCTCGCCTTCATCCCCGCCGCCCCGACCCGGCTGTCGGTGCTGTTCGACGTGGTGGTCGGCGCGTCGTCCATCTATGCCGGTAGCTGGATGGAGGGTGCGGGCGCGGTCCACGCCGAGAACGAGACGCTGCGCTGGCTGGCCGACCTCGCCGGCCTGCCCGCCACGGCCGGCGGCGTGTTCGTGCCCGGCGGCACGGTCGGCAACCTGTCCGCGCTCGTCGCCGCCCGCCAGGCCACCCGGGCCAGGCTGGCCGCGCAGGGCCGTCCGATGCCGGCGCGCTGGCGCTTCGTCTGTGGGGCGGAGGCCCACTCGTCGCTCTACCAGGCGGCGACGGTGCTCGACGCGGACATCGTGGCCGTGCCGACGGGGGAGCAGGGGCGGCTCACCGGCCCGCTGCTCGCCGCTGCCCTCGACGACCTGGCCGGCCAGACCAGCCAAGCCGGCCAGGGCGATCCGGCTGCGCACGACGGGGTCTTCGCCGTCGTGGCGACCGCGGGGACGACCCAGTTCGGCATCGTCGACGACCTGCGGGGCGTGGTCGACGTCTGTCGCGACCGCGGCCTGTGGGTGCACGCGGACGGCGCCTACGGCCTGGCGGCGCTCGCCGCGCCCTCGGCCCGGCCGCTGTTCGACGGGATCGCCGACGTGGACTCGTTCATCGTGGATCCGCACAAGTGGCTGTTCGCGCCGTTCGACGCCTGCGCGCTGATCTACCGCGATCCCGCTCTGGCCCGGGCGGCGCACGGTCCGCAGCGCGCCGGCTATCTCGACGTGCTCGACTCGGCCGCCAACTGGAATCCGTCCGACTACGCCATCGGGCTGTCCCGGCGGGCCCGTGGGCTGCCGTTGTGGTTCTCCCTCGCGGCGCACGGCACGCGGGCCTACGCCGAGGCGATCGAGACGACGCTGGCCACGACGCGGGCGGCGGCGGCGCAGATCGCGGCGCGGCCCGAGCTGGAACTCGTCCGCCCGGCGGAGCTTTCCGTCGTGGTGTTCCGCCGGCTCGGCTGGCAGGCCGCGGACTATCACCGGTGGAGCGACGACCTGCTCCGCGAGGGATTCGCCTTCGTGCCGCCCACCCGGCACGACGGGGAGACCGTCGCCCGCTTCGCCGTCGTCAATCCGCGCACCACCCCGGCCGACATCGAGGCCATTCTCGACACGATGGGGTGACCGCGATGGCCACTTTCGGCGCCGATAACCCGCGGTGCCTGCTGCCCGATCCCGGTGGCACGGGAGTTCGCCCGGCAGCACACATTCGCTCGGCAGCGGACATTCGCCGGCCGGAGGTGGCGGCGCGAGTCCTTTCGACCCGCGCCGCCCATGCGCGGCGACCGGCGGGCGCCCGTCACCAGCACCGGCCGTCGCCTTTACCGGCCGGCATCGTCGGCGGTCCGGCTTCGGCGGCGGTCGGGCTTCGGCGGCGGTCCGGCATCGGCGGCGGTGAGCCCGCCGGTTCCACGCATCAACCCTGAGAACGCCCGGGCTGCCTGTCAGGCGGGAACGTCAGTTGCCCACGGTGAATCGACGGTTGCGGTTACGCGGCTTCTCGACCTCGTCGACGACGGCGATCGCGAAGTCCTCGTGGGAGATGCCGATCTCGCCCTGGGCGTCCACCACGGGCCGGTCGTTGCCGGTGCGGTAGGCGCCCCGACGCTGCCCCTGGCCCAGGTTGCGCGGCGGCGGGGCGATGGCCGCCCAGCGTACGTCGCGCGCACCCCGGTACACGTCGAGCGCGTCCACCTGGTCGAGCGCGTCCTTGCGCTCGGCGGCGGGGAAGTCCGGGCTGTCCACGAGCCGCTGGCCGTTGTCGTCCTCCAGCGTTCCGCCGCTGGAGATGTGCAGGACGGCCGGAGCCTGCTCGCCGATGCGGGGCAGGACGTCGACGAGGGTACGCGCGGCGTTCGCGTGCACCGGACGGTCGACACCACCCACCGCGACGACGACGGCGTCCGCCTCCTGCGCCAGGCGCTGCACGGAGTCGCGGGACGTGACGTCGCCCTCCACCCCGTTGGCCTTGCGCGGAAGCTTCTTCACGCGGGCCGCGTCGACCTCGACCGCGGTGACCTCGTGTCCACGTCGAATTGCTTCGTCGGTGATGCGGCGTCCGATCTGACCACCGGCACCAAAAATGACGATCCTCGCCATGCCATTGCCTCCGACTCACCGGTCGTGCAACTGATGGATAGTCGTGCGCGTGATGAATGACGTCCGCCGCCTCGTTGCGACGGCGCCATGGTCAGTAAGTTAATTACTGTCCGCGCTGACTATTTCACGCTGCGCAGCCGCCGCAAGTTGACGTCGAGCGGCGCGGTCCGGGGTCGCCCGAGTCGGGGCGACAGGCAGCCCGGCGGGACGCCGAGCGGTCGCGTTGACACCGGAAACGGCAGATGAGACCCAAAAAAGATCAAAAATGAAGCCGGGCCGACGACGTGAGCGTCGGACCCGGCGTTCTGCCTGCCATATGGGCGGTGGAGGTGGGATTTGAACCCACGGAGGGGTTGCCCCCTCACACGCTTTCGAGGCGTGCGCCCTCGGCCACTAGGCGACTCCACCGTAGGCGAGCTTACCGGACGTCTCGACGATCCGACTCGCGGGGGTCGTCAGGTCGGTCCCAGGGCCTCGCCGCCGCCGGCCGGGCATCGGTGTGGGGGGGGGGGGGGCCCCCCCCCCCCCCCGCGGGTCAGCCCCAGGTGGTGAGGTTGCGGCTGAGGCCGCCGACCGGCGCGCCGATCACCTCACGGTTGATCCCC
>NZ_JAMQQF010000359.1 GCF_023716945.1 Frankia sp. AiPs1
GCGCGACGGCGTGCCCACCCGCCGGCCGGCGCCTCGCCGCTGGCCGGCGCCGGCGTCCGGGCTGGCACGCAGTAGCCGACGAGCCACCCCGAGCATCTCCTCGCCTGACCCGGCCAACTCGGCGCGGCGCAGCTCGACGAGATCGGCCTGGGTGGACAACGACCGACGCCGGGAGGCCGCTGCCGCCGCGATCGCCACCCGGGCCGTCTCCAGGGACCTGGTCGCTTTCGTCACCCGGCCATAGCGAAGATGCCCGACGGCGGCGACCAGCGCGCATTCGGGCGCCCACGCCGCCCACGACGCCGGCATCGCCGCGAGTATCGGTTCGAGCCGGAGCGCGGCACCGCACAGCGCGTCCACCATCCCGGCGCCGTCGACGAGCAGGCACGACGCGTACCACCAGTCGCCGGCCCACGCCGCATGCCGCACCGCCTCGGCCGGTCGACGGTGCGCGGCGAACCACAACGCCGCCCGCAGATGCAGCTCGTCGACGTCCTCGGTACGGTCCCGCGCCAGGTCGGCGCGCAGCAGCGCAGCGAACAGCCGGTGGTACCGGAACCGGATCCCGTCGTGGTGCGCGACCACGAACCCGTACCGCTGCGCGATCTCCGTGAGTACCTGCGCCGCAGCGGCCGGGTTCGCCTCTCCCGCCACGGCGTCGGCCAACGGGCCGGTCATCGACTCCAGCACGCTGGTGCGCAGCAGGAGACGGTGGACCGCCGGGGGCTGGCGGGCGAGCAGCTCGGCGCGCAGGAACTCGACGATCTCCGGGGCCGAGGCCAGCGCGGCCGACGGCGGATCCGGATCCGCGGCCAGCACCCGTCCCCCGGCCGGCGCCCATTGCGGCGCGGACGCCGACGAAACCCACGGCGAAGACCCCCCGGTCCGGCTGCCGGCGTGCTCCGCGTCGAAGACCTCGCCGAGGTGGGCCACCGACCCACGGCTGACGGCACCCGCTGCCAGGCGCAGGCCCGCAGCCCATCCCTCGGTGGCGTGCAGCAGGCCGCCGACCAGTTCCGCCGGCGCCGACACCCCCTGTGCCCGCAGGAGTTCGGCGGCCTCGGACCGGGTGAACGCCAGCGCGTCCGCATCGATCTCGGTGACCCGCCCGGCGG
Source organism: Frankia sp. AiPs1 (assembly GCF_023716945.1). GTDB lineage: Bacteria > Actinomycetota > Actinomycetes > Frankiales > Frankiaceae > Frankia. The sequence continues at coordinate 1,116 of NZ_JAMQQF010000359.1, forward strand.
CGCGCAACCGGTGCAGCGCCACCGGCACCGTCCGACCCACCAGGATCGTCCGGGCCCGCTCGCCGGCCTCGTTGACCAGGAGGTCCAGCCCGTCGAGGTCGCTGCGCCCGCGCAGGAGGTGCACGTCGTCGAGGACGAGCACGAACGGCGCCGGCAGGTCCGCGATCAGGTTGGCAAGCTGCCGGTAACCGCGGTCGGGCGGATGGTGGGCCGCGGCGGCGTCGGGACCGGCGAGATCGGCACGGGCGAGATCGGCCCCGGCGGGGATGAGGCCGGCGCGGCCGAGACCGTGCAGAAGTTGCGGCCACAACGGCACGGTCGGACCACCGACGATCGTCGGCGTCGCCGCCGGATCGATCCGGATCCACACGAGTGGTGGCCGCGGGGGCCGGGCAGCGGCCCAGCCGGCGAGCAGCGTGGTCTTGCCCCACCCGGCCGGGGCCCGGACCACGGTGAGCGGGCGCGTCACGGCCTCGTCGAGCACCTGGCGCAGTCGGGGCCGGTCGAGGCAGTCGGACGGGGGCGTCGGCACGACGAAGTGGCCTCGCACCAGGGGCAGCCCGGCGGCCGCGGCGGGCCGGGGCAGCGCACGGCTGTCCGGACCGGACACAGTCTCATCCGGATGAGCTATCCCATGATCCGGATCGGACATGTCATGGTCCGAATCGGAGGTGGGGTCCATGCCGGAGGCGGCCCCGGCCGAGCCGAGGGGGACCCGATGGGCGGGCGCACCGGGATGGGACGGGACGGCACCGGGCACCTGCGACTGTTCGTCGAGCATTCCACACCACCCCCACGGCAAGTTACCCTTGGTAGTGGTACAGCTACTCGGCCGTATGAGCAACCTGTTGATGCCCGCGCCGCGGCCAGCAGCGGCGGGGCGACGGTGCAGGCCGGACGGCCCCGGACGACTCGCCGTGCGCGGCCGTCTCGAGCCGACCTCCGCAGCGGCCACAGCGCGGGCGGATCGGGGCGCGGGGGCACCGGATCGGGGGCCCGCGTTCGGGTGTCCCGCGCAGCCGCGGCGGTCAGCACCGACACCGTCAAGTAGAGGATCACGAGGTGGCCGGCCAGCGTCACGCCCTGGACCGCCTCGTGGATCGGCAGACAGCAGTGGACGAACAGGACGGCGGCCACGGTCACGGATGCGGTCGCGGCACGCCGTCCGGCGTGGGTTCGCGCCCCGCCGGGTCATCCCCGTCGCGGCCCTCCCCCGGTGCTGGTGCTGGCGGTGCTGGCAGTGCGGGAATTGCTGGTGCTGCGGGCATTACCGGTGCTGGCGGTGCTGGTGCTGCGGGCATTGCCGGTGCTGACGGCCCGGACGAGGGCGGCGGCGGGCCGACCGGGGGCGTCGGATCGGTCATGACGCCCGCCGTGTCGGCCGCCGCAACTGGCGTTGCACCGTGCCGGCCGCCGATCTCCCGACTCCGTCAGGCCGCGCAGTCCGAGCAGACGATGCGACGCGGGTCCGCAAGCTGACTGCGGTGCTGCACCAGAAAGCACTGGGTGCAGGTGAACTCGTCTGCCTGCCGAGGAAGCACCCGCAGCGACAGTTCCTCGTCGCGGACCTCGGCGTCGGGCAGGTCCAGTTCGGCCTCGAGGGCGTCCATGTCGTCCCCGAGATCCGCCGCGGCGCCCGCGCGCTGTGCCTTGAGCGTCTCCAGGCTCTGCTCCTGGAGCTCGTCCTCCTCGACATCCGTGCTCCGCCGAGCGTCGAAGTCACGAGCCATGCGTCTCCTTCCATTCCCTGCCGTCGTTCACCCAGGGGTTATGCCAACCCGCGGGTAGTGGTTCCCGCCGAACACGGGGAGCCATTCAACACGGCACCCCGGGACATCGGCTGGCTACGGTATGCAATGACCCCGAGGATGGGGGATGCAGTGCCTTATGTCCGCATTTCCCGGTGCCTCCGCCACATCCAAGGGTCCCGGCCGGAACGCGGATCTCCAAAGCCGAGCGAAGGATACGGGGCGCAACCGCGTCAGGCCAGACAGGGGGCCATCGGCGCGGTGTCGCTCCCACCACATTCACGACCGGAGGTCACGACCCAGGCGGATCGCCTGCATCCCGATCGATGCGGCACCGTACACCATCCGAGCCCGGGGGCAGCGCCGGGTGGTCGGTGGACGGCACGCGGACGCGCACTCGGCGGGGTTACCAGGCCCCAGGGTGAGGCCTCAGAGGTAGAGACCGGCGAGCCCGTCATCGAGCCGCTCGGCCGCGACGGCATGCACGTCCCGCTCCCGCAGCAGGACGTAGGTGGTCGAGTGCAGCTCGACCTCGGCGCGATCCTCGGGATCGAACAGGACCCGGTCGCCGACCTGGATGGCCCGCACCGCGGTGCCGACCGCGACGACGTCGGCCCACGACAGCCTCTTGCCCATATGCGCGGTCGGCGGGATGACGATCCCGGCCTTCGATCGCCGGTCCACCGCATCTTCCCGGGGCTCGACGAGCACCCGGTCGTGGAGAAGCCTGATCGGCAACGCTCCGGCCTGCATGACACCCACCTGCGTGCCCACCCCGGTCACGTCTCCGACCCGTCGACACCGCCGGACACAACGCTCACGGGGCGGACACTACCCGCCCGCGCCAGGCTCGCGGCACCCCCCGGCGGTCTTTGCGCGCCGACGGCGCCCGGGCGCGCACCCGACAGCTGCGGTCACCGTCCATCTCGGACATGGCGCCCGACGCCCGTCCGCCCTCCGCGTGCCCGCGGTCCCGGCGTCCACGGTCTCGGCACGCCGACCCGGATCAACATCGTGCGACCGATTGACCTGGGGTAACGAGTTGATGCACGCAATCGGCGTTGCCGGCATCGCGCACTATCGGCGCAGAGCCCTCCGAAACCTCCCCGGATGGGGAATGGTCTCCCAACGCGGTATAAGCTGCCGCCCATCGCTGCCCGGGCTGGCGCTGACGGGCGGCGTGCCGTGGCACCTCTCGATCGTCCGTTGGCGCCCAGGTAACCGTCGGCACGTCACGAACCTCAGGGATGGGGCACCACCATGGCATTGCGCATCAGTGTCGATCTCGATGGGCTGCGCTGGGCCGATCTGTTCCGCTTCGTCGATCTGGCCCGCAACGGCGGGATCAGTGCGGACGATCAGGTCGACGTCATCACCTACGGCAGCGACCCGATGTCGGTCAGCCTCTCCGCCCGCATCTACCCGGCGACCGAGAGCTTTCTGAGCTCGGAGCAGCCGGAGGCGTCCGGTGATGGCCTGCGCGGTGCCCCGCTCTCGATCTCCCCTGGTAGCGCTGCACCCAACGGCTCGGGATTCGCCTACGACGGAGGCTCCGCCGAGCGGAACGCCGCCCAGAACGGCACGCATTACCCCGCCTTCGACAACGGCCAGGATCGCGCCGGCGCGCCGGGCGGCGGCAGCCTGCCGCCCTACGGTCCCGGTTACGACGCGCCGACCGATCGGGGCGGTCCCGCGCCCGGCGGCCATTACCCCGCCTTCGACGGCCAGCCCGACCGGATGTCACCGAACGGTGGCGGTCAGTTCGCGGGGTTCGAGCCATTTGATCGATCCGGACCGGGCAAGGAGCCCGGAGGTGCCCCCGGGCAGGTCGAAAGTCCCTACATCGAGGAATTCGCCCGTCTTCAGGAGGGCCTGATGCGCCAGGTTCGGCGCACCGACGAGGTCCGGCCGGACCGCTCCTGATCAGCGATTAGCCTCGCCGCGCCGCCGCAGTTCCGGGGTCCCGGGCGGGACGTGACCGCGCATCCGTCGGGCCGGCAGCCCGCCACCACGCTCACGGCAGGTGAGGAGGAGAAGACCGTCAGCGTCTCCCCGTGCCGCTCATCGGACGCAGACTGTGAGTCAGCCGTGACGGCACCCTCTATGGTTCTACGCCGTTCGCACCCTCTTGCCCGCTATGGTGCATGCTGCCTGTGATGGACGATCCGCGCCTTGCCGACGTCGAGCAATATCACGGGCGTTTGCGCTCCGAGCTCGACGTCATCGCACGTGGGCCCGTTCTGGTCGGTCCGAAGATCATCGAGCATATTTATTCCCTGATCACACTCATTGATCTGCATCAACCGAACGAGTTTGATCTCTGCCTGAGCTGCGACCGGCTCTGGCCCTGCGCCTCGATCATCGCCATCACCGGCATCTCGCAGGACGCCGGGGACGACGGCCACGACGGCGAGGCCGAGCCGAGCTACGACGAGCCAGGAGCCGAGAGCGGCGCCCTCGCGGCCGCCCACGCCCCCGACGCCGGCCACGCGTCTGCCCCGCCGCCTGCCGGCTACGACGACCGGGAGCACAGCCGAGACGACCGCTCCGACCATGGCGCCGAGGACCGTCGCTTCGACGAGCCGCGCTTCGACGAGCCGCGGCCCAATGAGCCCAGGTTCGACGAGCCCAGGTTCGACGAGCCCAGGTTCGACGAGCCCAGATTCGAGGGCGAGCGGACAGACGACCGGCGGTTCGCCCCCCAGAACGTCAACGACCAGCGCTTCGACGACCGCGGCTTCGACGATCGCCGGTCCGAGGACCGCGGCTTCAACGACCGGCGCTTCGACGACCGGCAGCCCGACGACCGACGCTTCGACGAACACGAGGCGGGCAGCCGGCAGCCGGAGAGTCGCACTCACGCCGGCCGCGACCGCGACGGTCGCAGCCTCGAAACGCACCCGGACGCGGGGCGCGACCGCGGCCACGGCCCGCCGCTGGATTCGCGCCGTCCCCCGATGGACGCCGCGACGCAGTCGCGCCAGCCGGCCCTGCCGGGCACCCGACCTGCCGGCTCACCCGCCCACCCTGGCCCCCCCCCCCCCCCGCCCCCGCCCCCCCCCCCGGCCGGCTCTTATAAAAAAAATTACCTTCCCTCCTACCATATTAATTTTTT
>NZ_JAMQQF010000035.1 GCF_023716945.1 Frankia sp. AiPs1
GGCTCGGCGTAGCCAGCGTCCTGGCGAACGGGCCGGCCAAGCTGGTCTTCCGCCGCGACCGCCCGCCGACGCACGGCATTCCGCCGCTGCGCCGGCTCCCCCGCGACCTGACGACCTTCTCGTTCCCCTCGGGGCACGCCGCGTCCGCCGCCGCCTTCGCGACCGGGGTCGCCCTCGACGCGCCCGGGGTGGCGGTGCCGGTCGCCGCCCTCGCCGCCACCGTGGCCTTCTCCCGGGTGTACGTCGGGGTGCACTACCCCGGGGATGTGGCCGCGGGGATCCTGCTGGGTGTCGGCGCGGGCCTGCTCACCACGAAGGTGATGCCGCGCCGGCCCTGGGTGCCCGCGCGGGCGAGCCCGGCGTCGGCCTGGGCGCCGGCGCTGCCCGAGGGAGACGGCCTCACCGTCGTCGTCAACGGGCGCTCCGGCCAGGGCAACCATGCCGATCTGCTCGCCGTGCTGCGCGCCGACCTGCCGCGGGCGGAGGTCATCGAGGTCGGGCCGGCTGACGACATGGCCGCCGCCCTGGCCGGCGCCGCGTCGAAGTCGAGGGTGCTGGGCATCGCCGGCGGTGACGGAAGCATCAACGCGGCCGCGCAGGTTGCGCTGGCCCGCGGCATGCCGCTGGCGGTCTTCCCGGCGGGCACGCTCAACCACTTCGCCGCCGATCTGGGCCTGGTCGGCGCAGGTGACTCGGTGCAGGCGATCCGTGAGGGTGCGGCGGTCGCCGTCGACCTCGGCCGGGCCGACGGCATCTCCGCGGTGTTCGACCGGTTCTCCCGGATCTTCGTGAACACCGCCAGCCTCGGCGGCTACCCCGACATGGTGGCGGTGCGCGAACGGTTCGAGCGGCGCATCGGCAAGTGGCCCGCGATGATCATTGCGTTGTGCTGGGTGCTGCGCAACGAGCCGCCGTTCGAGGTGGAGATCGACTCCGAGCGCCGCCGAGTCTGGCTGATCTTCGTCGGCAACGGGGTGTATCGCCCCGACGGCTTCGCCCCGACCTACCGCAACCGGCTCGACGAGAGCCTGCTCGACCTGCGGATCGTCGACGCGTCAGCCCCGCTGGCCCGGCTGCGGCTGGTGGGGGCGGTCCTCACCGGCCGGCTCGGCCGCAGCCGGGTGTACGAGCAGCGCACGGTCGAGCGGGTGTTGATCTCCTCCAGTCAGCCCGGGCCGCTGCCCTTCGCCTGCGACGGCGAGGTCACGGAGGGGGTGGAACGGATCGTGATCACCCCGAGTGGTGCTCGGCTGATCGTCTACCGCCCCCGCCGCCCCGGCGACAGCTGAGCCGCGCTCAGCCGCCGCGGTGCTGGAGCGGGATGAGCGTGTGCAGCGGGCGGGTGAGCTGCGTGAACTGGGAGGTGTCGAGGAGATCCTCGACGAGCAGCGCGCAGGCCAGGTCGGCGCACAGCTCCATGACCCGGTGATCTTCGCTGGCGTCGGTCGCGGCGCGCTTGCCGCGGCAGTCCGGGCACAGCCGCCAGAACCCCTCGGCGGCGCTGCGACGCACCAGCGTCCACACCCGGCGGCGACCGGTGACCACGGCGCTCGCGAACGCGGCGTCCATGGCCTGCTGGTGGGCGGAGTCGTCCCGGGTCAGGGCGCTGACCAGCAGCCCGTCGAAGACCTCCAGGCTGTCTGGGTCGTGGCAGCGACCGGCGAGGACCGGCAGTGCGGCGAGGACCCGCTTGACGTCCGCGGCGGCCGGGCCCAGGTCGGGCTCGTGTGAGCGGGCCCGCGGGTACACCGCCCGCCAGGGCCGCATGAGGGCGGCGTACTCGGCCCGGCCGAGGATGGGCCGCGCGTAGGACGCGGCGACGGCGTCCCGCATCGCGCGCAGCGCGGTGGCCGCGACCGACGGCTCGACGGTGACGTAGTCGGCGCCGGCGAGATCGTCGGCGTAGATGGCGCTCAGCGCGTCGAACGCGGCCAGCACCTCGACGATCAGGGGCGAGTCGGGGGCCAGCGCCTTGTCCCGGGCGGCGGCCAGGTAGCCGGAGTTACGCCAGGCGGCGGCGAGCGAGCCGAGCTCGGCGTCGGTGGTGTGCACAAGCTGAGCGAGGATGCCGAGGATGCCCCGCAGGTTGGGATGCTCCTCCAGCCGTTCGATACGGCGGGCTCGAAGAATCATGCCGCTGGCCCGCCGCTGATGGGGGCCCTGGCGCGCACGGATCGCCGCGGGCTCACCGCGAGCCTGCCCGGCCACGGCGCGGATGGTGCCACCGCGAGTGTGGGGGTCGTCGTGACACCGTTCACCTCGTCCTCCTCGACCGTCGCGGCCTGCGCCGGGCAGCCGTCGTCAGAATCCGTGCGGGTGAACCGGCCGGACATCCCGTCACCGGCCGGATCGTGGGCGGCGCGGCGGATGCGGCGACCGTACCTGATCACTTCAGGGTCCCGCGTACCAGGCAGGCCACATCTCGTCGCTCTCCGACACCGTAGCTGCGCGGGGCGGCGTGCGCGGGCAGTGCCGCCTGCGTGGGGTTCGCGGCGTGGTACGCCGCGTCGCCGATCTCCCGATGTCACCTCCGTGAGACTAGTGTTTGCGGCCCCGATGTGGAACTCGTTGTGCCTTTAGGCGGGGCATGACAGTGGTGGCACGGCTGTGCCATTGCGGCCCCAGGACGAATCGGCATGGCTGCCGGAGGCGGTGTGGCACGTCGGGGTCGGCCATCCTGGTGACGCAGGGCGACGGCGGCGCCGATGCGCACCCGCGCGCCGCCGCCGAACCCCGGCGGGGTGAGGCTCGTGACACCACGGCCGGGCCGGCGGCTGCCGGCCGACGGGCTCGACCGGGGCCCGCTTGGGCGGGGTTTTCCCGGAGAGTGCTGGCACCAGCGGGTGATGTTGGCGCGCCGGCGGAGGGTGTCTCCGTGCGGGGGTGGCACCGGGGGTGTTGCGGAGCGTCGCGGCCCGCCGATGGTGGCGCCCCCGTCGGGGTGGACCGGGGGTCCCGGGACCGCCGGCCGCGGCGGCGCCGCCTCCCCCCGACGGGTGGGACCGGGCGGCGTCCGGCTGCGGGAAAGCCAGCGGGCCCGGGGCAGGCGACCTGGTCTGGTCGTCCGCCCCGGGCCCGTCATGGGTCAGCCTGCCTCGCGCCGGTCAGCCTGCCTCGGAGCGCAGCCTGCCTCGGAGCGCAGCCTGCCTCGGAGCGCAGCCGGTGGGGTGGTTCAGCCGGCGTCGGTGCCGCCGACGGCGTCGTCGTCGTCGCGCAGGCCGAAGCGGCGGATCGCGTCCTCGACCAGACTGGCCTTGACCTCACCGGCCCGGACCAGGGACTCCAGGGCGGCGACGACGACGGACTCGGCGTCGACCTTGAAGTGTCGGCGCAGCGCCAGGCGAGTGTCGGAGCGCCCGTAGCCGTCGGTGCCGAGCGAGGTGAACGCCTGCGGCACCCAGCGGGAGATCTGGTCGGGCACCGCGCGCATCCAGTCGGAGACCGCCACGACGGGGCCGGGGGCGCCGTCGAGGATGCGGGTCACGTACGGCACGGCGTCGTCGGCCTCGGGGTTGAGCAGGTTGGCCCGCTCGCAGTCGAGGGCCTCCCGCCGCAGCTCGTTCCACGAGGTCACCGACCACACGTCGGCGGCGACGCCGAAGTCGGCGGCGAGGATCTCCTGCGCGGCGAGCGCCCAGTGGATGGACGTGCCGCTGGCCAGCAACTGCGCCCGCGGTCCCGAGCCGCTCTCGGCGCCGCCGCTGGGCAGGCCGCCGACGAGCTCCTCGGCCGGCCGGAACCGGTACATGCCGGCGAGGATCTGGGCCGGGTCGAGGCCGGCCGGCTCGGCCGGCTGCGGTACGGGCTCGTTGTAGACGGTGAGGTAGTAGAAGACGTTCTCGTCGCGCTCGCCGTACATCCGGTCCAGGGCGTCGCGGACGATGTGCGAGACCTCGAACGCGAACGCCGGGTCGTAGGCGACGCAGGCCGGGTTGGTCGAGGCGAGCAGCAGCGAGTGGCCGTCCTGGTGCTGCAGGCCCTCGCCGTTGAGCGTGGTCCGCCCGGCGGTGGCGCCGAGCAGGAAGCCACGGCCGAGCTGGTCGCCGAGCGCCCACATCTGGTCACCGGTGCGCTGGAACCCGAACATCGAGTAGAAGACGTAGACCGGGATCATGTACTGCGCGTGGGTGGAGTACGAGGTTGCGGCGGCGAGCACCGAGCCCATGGAACCGGCCTCGCTGATGCCCTCGTGCAGCATCTGGCCGGACTCGGACTCCTGGTAGGACAGCAGCAGCTCGCGGTCGACGGCCTCGTAGCGCTGCCCGTGCGGCGAGTAGATCTTCGCCGTCGGGAACATCGCGTCCATGCCGAAGGTGCGGGCCTCGTCGGGGATGACCGGCACGAACCGCGCGCCCATCTCCTTGGTCTTCATGAGGTCCTTGAGCAGGCGGACGAACGCCATCGTGGTGGCGACTGGCTGCTTGCCCGAGCCCTTGCGCAGTTCATCGAAGATCTTCGCGGGCGGCTGGGTGAGCGGCTTGGCGCGCACGACCCGGCGTGGGATCGACCCGCCGAGTGAGGCCCGGCGCTCCCGCATGTACTGGATCTCCTCGGAGTCCGGCCCCGGGTGGTAGTAGGGGGGCAGGTCGCCGGTCAGCGCCGAGTCCGGGATCTCCAGGTAGAGCCGGTCGCGGAACTCCTTGAGCTCCGCCTTGGTCAGCTTCTTCATCTGGTGGGTGGCGTTGCGGGCCTCGAAGTCCTTGCCCAGCGTCCAGCCCTTGATGGTGTGGGCGAGGATGACCGTGGGCTGACCGGTGTGCTCGGTGGCCGCCTTGTAGGCCGCGTAGAGCTTGCGGTAGTCGTGGCCGCCGCGGGAGAGCTTGCGCAGGTCGTCGTCGGCGAGATCGGCGACCATCCGGCGCAGGCGGGCGTCCGCGCCGAAGAAGTGCTCGCGGATGTACTCGCCGGACGACGTGGTGTAGGTCTGGAACTGCCCGTCCGGGGTGGTGTTCATCTGGTGGACGAGGGTGCCGTCGGTGTCCTTGGCCAGCAGCGGGTCCCAGTCACGACCCCAGACGACCTTGATCACGTTCCAGCCGGCGCCGCGGAACAGCGACTCCAGCTCCTGCATGATCTTGCCGTTGCCGCGGACCGGGCCGTCGAGGCGCTGCAGGTTGCAGTTCACCACGAAGATCAGGTTGTCGAGCTCCTCGCGGGCGGCGACGCCGAGCGCGCCGATCGATTCCGGCTCGTCCATCTCGCCGTCGCCGAGGAACGCCCACACCCGGCTGTTCGAGGTGTCCTTGATCTGGCGGTTGAGCAGATAGCGGTTGAATCGCGCCTGGTAGATGGCGTCGATCGGGCCGAGGCCCATCGACACCGTGGGGAACTCCCAGAAGTCGGGCATGAGCCGCGGGTGCGGGTAGGACGACAGTCCGCCCGACTCGCTCTCCCGGCGGAAGGCGTCGAGCTGGGACTCCGTGAGCCGACCTTCCAGGAACGCGCGGGCGTAGATGCCCGGTGAGGCGTGCCCCTGGATGAAGATCTGGTCACCCGAGTCGCTTCCCGGCGAGGAGCTCAGGTGGTCCTTGCCGCGGAAGAAATGGTTGAATCCGACCTCGTACAGGCTCGCGCTCGACGCGTAGGTGGCGATGTGGCCGCCGACGTTGTACTCGGGCCGGTTCGCGCGGCTGACCATGATGGCCGCGTTCCACCGGATATACGCCCGGATGCGGCGCTCGACATGTTCGTCGCCGGGGAACCAGGGCTCGCGCTCCGGCGGAATCGTGTTGATGTAGTCCGTGCTGGTCAGACCGGGAACCCCGACCGCCTTCTCACGGGCTCGTTCGAGGAGCTTCAGCATGAGGAAGCGGGCCCGGCCGCGGCCGGACTCCTCGATGACCGCGTCGAGTGACTCCAGCCACTCGTTGGTCTCCGAGGGGTCGATGTCCGGCAGCTGACTCGGCAGCCCGTCGGTGATGACCGAGAACTTCCGGGTTGTGTCCTGCGCCACGCCTTCTCCTGCTCCTCAAGCTTCCGGGGCCGCCGGTGCCACTCGAGAAGATCCTCCTCGTGCGTCCGCCGGCCCATGTGTCACTTCACGTGCACGCGGATGCGGGGGCCCGCATGATCGATGCATCGCCGCGTCCTGGCCGCTCGTCACCTTCTCCTGGCGGCGTGCCGCTGCGGGTAGTCGGCCGACTCCGATCGGCCGAGGGCGGGACCCGGCGGGCGAACACGCCATGGGTCCCATCGTGCTCCGTTCGCGCGACCTCGTCACGCACGCCTTGGTTACTTTCGAGTAGAGAATCGAGCGATACGCGCGGCGTTGTCGACATGTCGTCCGCAACGCAGCCGGTGAAGGGCCCCCGCCTGGTAGACAATCTCCCTGATGGACACCCGGATGAAGACCACGACGCTGTCCGTGCACACCGGCCGCCAGGAGCGTGTGGTCGACCTCACTCCCGACGCGGTGGAGTTCGTCACTGATTCCGGTGACGGCCTGCTGTCGGTGTTCGTGCCGCACGCCACGGCCGGGCTGGCCATCCTCGAGCTGGGCTCCGGCAGCGACCCCGACCTGCTCGCGGCCCTCGCCGAACTGCTGCCCGCCGACGGCCGGTGGCGCCACGCGCACGGCTCGCCCGGACACGGCCGTTCCCACGTCATGCCGGCATTCATCCCGCCGTCGCTGACCGTCCCGGTGCTCGGCGGTCGGCTCGCGCTCGGCACCTGGCAGTCGATCGCACTGGTCGATCTCAACGTGGACAACCCCGACCGAACGGTCCGCCTGTCCTTCCTGGCGGGATGATCGAGCGCCCGGCGACGGAATGATCGAGGCCAGTTGCGGGTACCGGCGGAAGGTCGCCGCACGTCGACCACTGCGTCATCGGTCCACAACCGACGGCGTGGCACTTGCGCAGCCACCGGGAGGTCCGGTGGACTAGGTCGAGACGCACCGGGTGATGGACCCCATCGCGACGGTGCGTTGACGCACGGGACGTCTCCGCGGCCCTCGCGGAGCGTCACACACGAACAGGAGGTAGCGCAGGTGAGTCCGACCGCGGCGAACGCCGAGGGTCAGCGCCGGGCGGAGCGACTGGGAGTCTCCGCCGGGACCCAGGTGCAGTCGCTCAACGAGGACGATGACATCGCCCAGGATCTGCTGGACGCGGTGACCAGCGCCAGCGGGACGGAGCTAGTCCCCGAGGACTCCGACGACGTCGTCGACATCGTCCTGCTGTGGTGGCGAGAGGACGACGGGGATCTGGCCAACGCGCTCATCGACGCGCGCCGCCAACTGTCCGACGAGGGGGTGATCTGGTTGCTCACCCCCAAGGCCGGACGGGACGGTCATGTCGCGCCGAGCGACGTGCTGGACGCGGTGCCCACCGCGGGTCTGGTGCAGACCAGCACGCTCAGCGTCGCGCAGGAGTGGTCGGGCCAGCGGCTGGCCGCGCCGAAGTCGCAGCGCGTGCGGCACCGCTGAGGCCGGCGCGAGGGCGTCCGGCGGCCCGTGGGCCCGGACGCCTTCGAGTCATGCCCTCGTCCGGGTCGGGTGTCGGGCACCAGTGCCGGCCCGCGCGCGGCCCCACCGGCGTCGCAGGGAGCCCGAACGGCCCGGGTGGTGGGGCTGGGTGCCCCTCGGGCGGGCTCATCGGTACAGCGGCACCTGCTGGCCCTCGACGGCCCCCGGGTAGCGGTCCCAGAGCCGGTTGAGTTCGAGCTGGAGGAACAACGGCCCGAAGCCGATCAGGAACAGTACGAACGCGAGCACCGGGTTCGTCTCCGGCACCCCGGCGGCGTGCTGGGCCGCACGCGTGCGGGTGCCCAGCCGCCAGGCGGCGATGAACGGCGGCACGAGGACCAGCCAGCCGACGAGGAACGCCAGCAGGGACAGGGCCGGGTTGGTCTGGATACGCCGGTCGTACTCACCCAGCTCCCGGTTCGTCTTGTAAATCCACACGAAGTAGTAGATCCCAAGGGTGATCAGGGGCAGGCCCAGCCATACGGCGAAGGGGTTGCGGTGCTTTCCGAGCACCCCCGCCCCGGTGAAGGAGTCCGGGGTGCCGGTCGGCCCATCCGGGCCGGGCGAGCCGTAGTCGGGAGTCGCGGGATAGCCTTCCTCGGGCTCGGGGCCGGGCAGCGACTCGCGGAAGGCATAGATCGGGAAGCCACCGGTCGAGGTACCCGGACCGTCGATCGGGTGGGGTTCCTGCGCGGGGTAGCCGTGCGGTTCGGGGTAACCGTGCGGGGTCGCACTCTGATTGGTCAAGGTGGTCCTGCCCTCATCGGTGTCCATACCTGTGGCGCACGCGGAGCACGCACCGTGTTACGCGCATGTCCGGCCGATGGCTCCCGTGTCGATCGGCCAGACTAGGCCAGTCTGACGTAGGAAACCCGAACACTCGCCGCATCAGTGCCCCGGGAGCGCGAAAGATACCTTCCGTCGGGATCGAATGCGGGTGAACCTTCGTCTAGGCGGCAGTCGAGCGGTGGCCGGAAGCACGTGATCGACATCGGCCGGCCGGGGAGATCCCCTCTCCTCGGCGTGGGTCGGCCGTCGGCCGTCCTCGCAGGTCGCGGTCGACGTCGTGGGCGGCCGATGCGGCGGGCCGGCGGCTCCCCGGGGTCCGTGTGGGCCATCCGCGGCTGGTCGGCCGGTTTCATCGCGGTCGGAACTGGCATGCTGGCTCTGGGACGGCGGACCGATCTGTGGGGGCGCCTGAACCGGTGGGTGCCCTCGCCGGTCCGCTTCGGTTCCCACCCGCCGTTGTGATCATGCGATCTGTGGTGATCCTCCGGATCGGCCCGCACATCGTCCTCGGTGTTCCGTCATCGTGATCATGTCGCTGCGATCAGCGTCATCTGTGAACAGACCCATCGTCGTGGAGAGGAAGCGCCCGTGACCGTCGAGGTTGGCTCCGTCGCCCCGGACTTCTCGCTGAAGGACCAGAACAACGAGACCATCACCCTGTCGGAGTTCCGCGGCAAGCGGAACGTCGTCCTGCTCTTCTACCCGCTGACCTTCACCGGTGTCTGCCAGGGCGAGCTGTGCTCGGTCCGCGACGACCTCGGCTCGTTCCAGAACGACGACGTCCAGGTGCTCGCCGTCTCCGTCGACTCGCCGTTCGCCCACAAGGTGTGGGCCGAGCAGCAGGGCTACGAGTTCCCGCTGCTCGCCGACTTCTGGCCGCACGGCGAGGTCGCGAAGGCGTACGGCATCTTCAACGAGGAGCGGGGCATCTCCGTGCGCGGCACCTTCGTGATCGACAAGGCGGGCGTCGTGCGCTGGAAGGTCGTCAACAACATCCCCGACGCGCGGGACCAGGCCGAGTACCTCAAGGCTCTCGCCGCCCTCTAAGATCTACGTACGGGAGCCGGCCTGGCGTACCTGGGTAGTCGTGGGGCCGGCTCCCGCTGCCGATGGCCTCCTGGAGCGTCGGCGCCCGACCGGCCGGTCACCATCTGCCGATCGGGCGCCCGATCTTTCCGCGGGGCATCGCGGCATGCGTAGTCTTAGTCAGCGTCGTTATTCTCGTCTCCCGGGCGCGTAGCTCAGCGGGAGAGCGCTCGCCTTACAAGCGAGTGGTCGCAGGTTCGATCCCTGCCGCGCCCACGCGCTGGTCTCGCCTGCTCGCTGATCTTCGATCAGGCTCGTGGGGGCCGCGATGTCTGGTGGGGGGCCCGAGCCCCCCATGCCCCCGGCGGCGGTTACCGGGGCGCTCACATGGGGTGAATTGTTGGGGTGTGACGCCGTCGAGTGCGGCCGCGGTTTCTGCGGGGCGCCCCGGGTTGCCGGGCTGGCCCATCGTGGGTGAAGACGTGATCGGTTTTGTTCCTCGGTGAGACCACCAGCAGTTCCCTGTCCGGAGACCGTCTATGGTCGGGCCTCGATCGTTACCAGCCTTTGATGTACGCCAGGGCAGCACGCCTCTTCTCGGTGCGGTTGCCCCGCGCATCGAGAGGCGCCGGGCAGGCGCGCATCGCAGCGGCGATCTCTCGGCGTCGGTCCGACCATTCGGGGTCGAGCGTCGGCACGTGGCGCCGGGTTCGACGCATCCATGCCGAATCGAGCTACGGCGGCTCACGCAAGGTTGCCCGTACCCGGGGCACGGGGGCCGCGCGGACTACATTGCCGGGCTGTGGAGACCTGCGTGCGCGGCGTGGCGGACCGCGGGACTCGCGACGACCGCCGCACGGTGACCAGGCTGGCTGCTCAGGGAGGTCGGCATGGGAGATCTCGCCGGTGAGCGCGATCTCTGGCCGCCGCAGACTGACCCGGGCGGCCGTCAACATCGCGCTCACGGCCGCCGCCGGCGCGCTGGTGGTCGGCGGTCAGCCCCGGGCGCAGGCCGCTCGCATTGCGCGGCCAGCACCAGTCGAGATCGGATCGGTCCAGAACTTCGCGGTGCTTGCCGCGGCGACGGTCACGAACTCGGGTGCCAGCCACGTCATCGGTGACATAGGCGTGAGTCCCGGCACCGCGGTGACCGGGTTCCCCCCGGGCACCCTGGACGGGATGATGCACGGCGGCGATCCGGTCGCCACGCAGGCGCAGTCCGACCTGAACACCGCGTACAACGACGCTGCGGCGCGCACCCCTACCGCCATCGTCTCCGGCGACCTGGGTGGCCTGACACTCGCCCCGGGCGTCTACCACTCGATCTCCTCGCTCGGCATCGCCGGCACGCTCACCCTCGACGGCCAGGGCCATCCCAACGCGGTCTTCATCTTCCAGATGGGAAGCACGCTCATCACCAGCGCGGACGCCCGCGTGGAGCTCGTCGGCGGAGCCCAGGCGTGCAATGTGTTCTGGCAGGTCGGTAGCTCCGCCACGCTGGCGGCGAACTCGGTGATCGTGGGCGATGTCGCGGCCGATCAGTCGATCACCGTGGCGGCGGGCACCAGCATCAACGGCCGGGCGCTGGCCCGCGGCGCCGCGGTGACCCTCGCCGAGAACGCGATCACCAGGGCCGACTGCAACCCGCCGGGCACGCTGGGGATCTCCGCCCCGACCGGACCGGTCAGCCTGGGCACCGTGCCCCTGAGCAGCGCCCGGGTCGCAGGCCAGCTCGGGACGGTCACGGTCACCGACAACCGGGACATCGACCCCGCCGGGTGGATCACCACCGTCAGCAGTACCGCCTTCGTGTCCGGCCCGAGCAGCATCAGCCCCTCGAACGCCTCCTACAGCCCCGGCGAGGTGACGTTAACGGGTGATGACGTGACCCCGACGGTGACCAATGTCCCGGCTCTGTCGCTCGCCCCTGGCGAGATCGTGCGCGCGACCGGCGGAACCGGTCTCAACTCCGCCGCCTGGAACCCAACGGTCACGGTTACCATCCCCGCCGTCGGGATCATCGCGGGAACCTACAGCGCGACCCTCACACATTCGGTTGCCTAGCTGCCGCCCTCGGTCGCCCGAGCCGGCCGGGCCTGGGGGAATTCAAGCCGACTCGGGCCCGGCCGGAGGCTTACGCCAGGCGGAGATGTGACCCTCGCTGTCGGCGGTGAAAGGGCTGCCGTCCCAGTCGGCGAACCGGTGCTCCAGCTCCAGCCCGGCGAGTTGCGCCATGAGGTCGCATTCGGCCAGGTAGTAGTAGACGGTCTGCCACGGCTGGTAGTCCGACGGCAGCGCCCGCCAGGCACACCCGTTGCGCGCGACGTACAGAATCGCGTCGACGAGATCGCGACGGTCGTGCTTCTCGCGGCGGCCGATCGCCGCCGCCGGCGGCAGCA
The DNA here is from genome assembly GCF_023716945.1 of Frankia sp. AiPs1. Lineage (GTDB taxonomy): Bacteria > Actinomycetota > Actinomycetes > Frankiales > Frankiaceae > Frankia. Next base: position 11,680 of record NZ_JAMQQF010000035.1, read on the forward strand.
GCGGCGCGATCAGCGCCCACTGGGCGTCGGTCAGATCAGACGGATAGCGGTGACGGTGACGTCGTGGCACCCCCTGACTGTCACCCGCCGAGCACCCGTTCAGGCCCTTTCTTGGCGAATGCACACCCATCGGACCCGCCGATATCGGGACGCTGATCCGTGGCTCCAAGGGGCTTGCGCCAGACGGAGACGTGACTTTCGCTCTCGGCGGTGAAGGGGCTGCCGTCCCAGTCGGCGAGTCGGGTCTCCGGCTCCAGGCCGGCGAGTTGCGCCATGAGGTCGCATTCGGCTGGCCAGATGTATCGGAAGTCGCCGGAGCCGTAGCGCACGGTCCCGTCGTCCTCGGGCCAGTAGTGATGGGAGGTGCACTGCTGGGTGACGAGGTCGTAGGTGTCGAACAGAAGGTGCCGATCACCGGTACTCATCGGGACCGCGGACTGGCCGGGAGGCAGGCGCCGTATCGGCGGCACCCACAGCTCGATGACAAAGCGCCCGCCGGGGCCGAGGTGTCGAGCGGCGTTGCGGAAGCACGCGACCTGCTCCGCCTGGGTGCGCAGGTTGGAGATGCTGTTCCACACCAGATAGACGAGCGAGAACTCGCCGGGCACGGTGGTCGTGGCCATGTCACCGACGACCACGGGCAGGGTCGCCTCATCGGCCTTGCGCCGCAGTTGGGCGACCATCGACGCCGACAACTCGATGCCGGTCACGGGAACTCCCCGGGCGGCCAGCGGGATGGCGACGCGACCGGTGCCGATCGCGAACTCCAACGCCGCACCCGAACCGGCCAGGCGGGCCAGCAGATCGACGGTCGGACCGAGCACCTCCGGCGCGAACCTTTCGGCGGAGGTGATGTCGTAGCGCTCCGCCGTTTCGTCGTCCCACACCTCGCTGCTCGTCACGGCGCCGCAGGCTAACGGCCAGAAGGCGGCTCTGTCGACCCCTTTTCCGACCGGGCAACCAGGGCGGGGGAACGTCGATCCGACGGGTCAGTACCCGACCATGTCCGCTTGCAACGACCGGTTCAGTCGGTGAGGTGGTTGATCGCGCCGGTGCGGACGGCGGTGCAGATCTGGCGCCAGATGGCGGCGGGGATCTTGATGTGGTGGCTGCCGAGGTAGCCGTAGCGGAGATGGATGTGCCCGTCCCGTTCGGCGGCGAGGCCGCCACCGGCGGCGATCCAGGGGGTCCAGGCGGCGTTCAGCCGGTGAAACGCCCCCCGCTCGCCCGCGCGGATCTCCGTCCGCAGGGCCGACCAGATCGCCCCGGGCATCCGCAGGTCCGGGGCGGTGCCGGGGGTGTAGCTGATGGCGACGGTCTCGCCGTCGCTGGCGAACCCGACGTCGGGACTGACAGCGGGCCGGCACCAGGCGAGCTGGTCCGGGGGGCTGGTCATGGTCGCTCCTGCGTAGTGGTCTCCGGTGACCCGTCGGCGCGGGACCATCCGGGTTCCTCACTGACATGGGCAGTCTGTGCACGTGACCGGGCGACCGCCAGGTGTGCGCACGATGCGTGCTGTGCCGTGCTGTGCGCCGCTGCGGCCGCGGATCCGGCGTCAGGCGAACGGGAGGAACAGCGACGGGTGAACGAGGACAAGACCGGTGCGGTGGCACTGGGTCGGCGGATTCGGGGTATGCGCGGCCGGATGAGTCAGGACACCCTGAGCCGGCGGATCGGGTTCCACCGGACCCGGATCTCCAAGGCTGAGAACGGGGAGCTGCCCTCCGCCGATCTGTGCGCCGCTCTCGACGACTACTGGCGAACCGGCGGAGAGATCGCCGCGTGGCAGGCCCGGCTGGAGGCGGCGCGAGGCGGCGACGGGGCGGCCGGGACCGACCGCAGGCAGGTGGTCTTCGAGTTCTCGGCGGCCGGGCTGATCGCCGCGGACACCTACCGGCGGCGGGCGCGTCGCAACCCGGACGCGCTCACCCTGACCGAACTCGGCGACGAGGTCGACGGTCATGCGGCGGTGTTCACGGTCACGCCCCACGCGATCCTCGCCCCGCGGGTGTATCGCACCTGGCAGTCCGCCGAACGGCTCCTCGACGCGGGCGCCAAGACCAGGACGCAGGCGAAGCTCACCCAGATCGCCGGCTACTCGGCGTACATGTTGTCGCGACTGGCGTTCAATCTCGGTGATCAGGCCGCCTCACGGCGCTTCATCACCCAGGCCGGCGACCACTCCGACCAGATCGACGACCCGGTGCTGGCCGCCTCCATGGCGGCGATGTCCTCCACCCTGGCGTTCTACGGTCACCAGTACGCCGAAGCGGTCGAGTCCGCGCGCCGGGCGCCGGACCATCCCTACACCAGGGCCAGACTCGCCGCCTACGAGGCGCGGGCGCTGGCCGCCCTCGGCGATGCGGGCGGCACCCGGGAGGCGCTGGCCCGGATGCGGCGGGCCGTGATCGACGTGCCGGCCCGGCCGGGCAGCTCGCCCTTCGGACCTGCCACGGCCGAATCGTTCACCGCCGGCGTCCTCGCCCGTCTCGGCGCCGGCGACGAGGTGGAGCCGATCGCCCGCGCCGCCGTCGATGCCTTCGACCGCGGTCAGGCCGTCGGCTTCGAGGACCACGGCCACGCCGTCATGGTCCTCGCGACCGCCCTGGTGCGCCGCCCGCGACCCGATCCGGCCGAGGCGGCCCGGCTCGGCATGCGGGCCCTGGCGATGCTGGCCGCGAGCCCGACCCACACGTTGTTCAGCCGCGCGGGCCGACTCGCGGCCGATCTCGCCGGGCATGCACCCGTCCCGGAGGTCGTGGACTTCCACGAACGGCTCACCGCCGTTTCCCGGCCGGGTTTGATGGATGGATGACCCTCGACATAGGCGAGTCGCTCCCTGCGGTCATGGTGCCGACCGTGCGTACCGAGCGGCTCATCCTGCGCGGGTGGACCGCCGATGACATCCCCGCCTACACCCGGATGGCCCTCAACCCGCAGATGAGTCGCTACACCGGATCGCCGTCGAGCGAGGGCGCGGTCTGGAACATGTTCGCGTTACAGATCGGCCACTGGGCCCTCAACGGCTTCGGCATGTGGCTCGCGCACGAGCGGGTCACCGGGGAGTTCATCGGGCGTGCCGGCCTTTACCGGGAGTACGGCTGGCCCGGGCTGGAAGCCGCCTGGACCATCCGCCCGGAGCGGTGGGGGGAGGGATTTGCGACCGAGGGCGGTGCCGCCGCGATCGAGTACGCCTTCGCCGGTCTGCGCGCCGACCGGGTCATCTCGATCATTCATCCGGAGAACGTGGCGTCCCTCCGGGTCGCGGTCAAGCTCGGAATGACGTTCGCGGAAGCCACCGAACGCAACGGCCAGCCGCGGCACATCTACGCGATCAGCCGTCCCGACTGGAGGCCGCCCACCGCGGGATCTCGGTGAGCGGACCGTGCTGCGTGGTCATCCGCACAGTCTGGTCATCCGTGCTGTGTGGTCATCCGTGCTGCCCACGCTGTTGGTTGCGCGTTCAACCTCTGGTCGTCGGTGTGCAGGAGGCTCCGCGAGGGGCGCGAGATCGTCTCCGCCTGCCCGTGACCCTGCACGAGGAGTAACTGCATTGCGTAGACATTCGCGTGGGATGGTGCGACTCGGTGTCGCCACAGTTCTGGCCGCCGCCGCCCTCAGCCTGTCCGGCATGCCGGCGATGGCGCAGGGGCCGACGGACGTTCGGATCAACGAGGTCGAGTCGAGTGGCGGGTCGCCCGGCGACTGGGTGGAGCTGACGAACATCGGCACGGCGGCGGTGGACGTCTCCGGCTGGGTCGTCAAGGACAACGACAACTCGCACGTGTTCACGGTGGCGTCGGGCACGTCGCTGGCGCCCGGCGGGCATCTGGTGCTCGATGTCGATCCGGTGTTCGGCCTCGGTAGCTCCGATTCGGTGCGGCTCTACCAGCCGGGTGGTACGACGTTGGTCGATTCCTACACCTGGACCTCGCATGCGTCGACGACCTACGGGCGTTGCCCGGACGGCACCGGCACGTTCACGACGACCTCCTCGTCGACCCGCGGCGCGGCGAACGCCTGCCCTCCCGGCACGTGGCCCGGCGGCACGGCCGTCGCCACCGCGGACGACGCGAACGTGTTCGGCACGAACCTCAGTGGGCTGTCCTTCCAGAGCTCCGGTGTTCTGTGGGCGGTGAAGAACGGCCCCGGCACGCTTTACCGGCTCGTGCCGAACGGCGCGAAGTGGACGCCCGACACGACCGGCGGCTGGTCCTCGGGTAAGGCGCTGCACTACGCCGGCGGGTCCGGTGATCCCGATGCGGAGGGCGTGGTCTCCACTCCTGACGGCGTGGTTGTCGCCACCGAACGCGACAACAGCAACAGTGGCACCAGCCTGCTGAAGGTCCTCCGGTACGACGGCTCCTCCACGGCCACCTCGCTGACCGCGACCGCGGAGTGGAACCTCACCGCCGACCTGCCGTCCGTGGCGGCCAACAGCGGGCTCGAGGCCATCTCGTGGATTCCCGACACGTACCTCACCGCACACGGTTTCCACGACGAGCACACCAACACCGCCTACGACCCTGGCGCCTATCCCGGTCACGGCAGCGGCCTGTACTTCGTCGGCCTTGAAGCCAACGGAACCGTCTACGCCTACGCGCTCAACCAGAGCGGCGGCTACACCCGGATCGCCACCGTCTCGAGCGGCTTCGCCGCGGTCATGGACCTCGAGTACGAGCCCGCGACCGGCCACCTGTGGGCGGCCTGCGACGACACCTGCGACGGCCGCACCGCGACCCTCGACATCAACGCCCAGGGCGGGCTCGCCGTCACCGCCGTGTACAAGCGTCCCAGCGGGATGTCCAACTACAACAACGAGGGATTCGCTCTCGCACCGCAGGACACCTGCTCGGGCGGGCACAAGCCGGTCGTCTGGTCCGACGACGACAACGACTCCAGCCACGCCCTGCGCAGCGGCACCCTGAACTGCACATCCTGACCCGCGCATCCTGACCCGCACATTCATCCTGACGTCCCGCCCGGGGCGGGCGGCCCCGCAGGTCCGCCCGCCCCGTCGCGCCCCGCCCCGTCGCGCGGAGGTGATGACGCGGTTCCGCGGAACCGCACGGGCCCGTGCAGCAACATCATCCCGGACTCCAGGTCACGACGACGGGGAGCGACGACTCCCTGAAGACCATCGGTGGATGGTGGACCGGGTCGGGCGCACCCACCACCTCGGTGCCAGCGGCCGAGGCTGACAAGGGTTCGGTGCACTCTCGTCCAGGTTCGCAACCGCAGGATCAGTCTCCCGTCAGAGGGGGAGAGGCTGGCCATCGGCGGGACGCCGGACACCATCTGGCGGGAGAAAGGCCCTGATTTGCCGCCAGATCGCGGTGGACACGAAACCGTGCGGTAATCGACGATGGCCCGACCGCAATGAGACCCGGGCCACGTCTCGTTCCCCATATCTGGCCCTCAGGATCAGCCGCCCGGCCGAGGCCGTCGGTTCGTGGACCACGACACATGGGGTCGCCATGGAAATCGACAAGGATCAGTTCGTCCCGATGCGTGACGGCGTTCACCTGGCCGTCGATATCTACCGGCCGGACGTGCTTTCTCGGCACGCGGCCGTGCTGATCATCACGCCGTACAAGAAGGACGGCCAGTTCGACCTGCCGATCGGCTCCGACGGACGCCGGATGACGGCCCTGCCCATCGTGATTCCGCCCGGAGTCAACCCGATGCTCCTGAGCGTCAAACCACTGGTCGACGCGGGTTTCGTGGTGGCGGTGGCCGACGCCCGTGGGACCGGTTTTTCGGAAGGGAACTACGACTACTACAACCTGGTGGAGGGGCCGTTCGACGGGTACGACCTCGTCGAGTGGCTCGCCGAGCAGCCCTGGTGCGACGGAAATGTCGGCATCACCGGGGGATCGGCGGCCGCCATCTCCTGCTACACGACGGCGCTGACCCACCCTCCGCACCTGCGGGCCATGGCCCCGAACATGCATCCGGCCGACTTCTACACCGACCAGTGGCGGATCGGCGGCGTCTTCCGCTACGAGAACCGCATCGGCTGGGCGACGAGCCAGTACGGGAACATCTCCCCGATCGACCCGGGGGACCCGGAGAGTCCTGGCTACGAACGCCGGCGGGCCGTGTACGAGGCGCGGTTCGACCAGTGGTACCGGCGCATCGCGGCCGGCCAGAATCCCGCCAACCTCGACTGGCTGACCGAGATGTACCAGCACGATGCCTACGACGACTTCTGGCGGTCCCGCAGTTTCCTGCGCCGGGCGCCGGAGACGTCACTGCCCACGCTGCACAGCGGCGTCTGGCACGACCATTTCGTCCGCGGCACTGTGGCGAGCCATGAGGCATCGGAGGGTCCGAAGCGGTTGTTCGTCGGCCCCGGCGGCCTGGCGATGCGGCCCGATCTCGGCGACGGCGGCCTGACCGCGCTGCAGATCGCCTGGTTCGACCATTTTCTACGTGGCGCGAACAACGACGTCCTGGCCGGCCCCCAGGCCCGGCTGTACCTGTTGGGCGACGAGCGTTACGTCGACGTGCCGACCTGGCCGGTACCGGCCGTACCGACCAGATACCACCTCGCCTCCTCGGCGAACGGCGCGGCCGGGCCGGGCCTCGACGGTGCGCTGCTGGCCGTTGCCCGGGCGACCGACACATCCAGCCTGCTGAAGCACGACCCGGCCAATCCAAACCGAACGCCACCGGACCCCGCCGACCAGAGGTCCTTCGAGGAAGGCTGCCTGACGTTCTCCTCGGCGGTCCTCGAGGCCGACCTGACGGTCGTCGGCACCCCGCGCCTCGTCCTGCACGCCACCACGGATGCGCCCGACGTCGACTTCTGCGTCCGGCTCTGCGACGTGTTTCCCGACGGCCGGTCGCGGCTGCTCAACACCGGTGCCCTGAAGGGTTCGCATTTCGGCGGGCACGAGAATCCGACCGCGCTGGTGGCCGGCCAGATCTACGAGTTCGACATCGAGATCTGGCCCACCGCGAACGTGTTCAGGACCGGCCACCGGATCCGCGTCGACGTCTCGACCTCCGACTTCCCGTTCTTCGAGGTCAACCAACACCCGTCTAACACGGAGATCTTCCACGACAGCGGTCGACCGTCCCATCTTCTGCTGCCCGTCGTCGAGTCCCCGTTACCCGAGACCGGTGCGTGATGACACGTTTCGGTGTCCACGACCTCACCGTCCAGTTCGGCGGGCTGCGGGCGCTCGACCAGGTCTCCTTCACGGTCGAACCGGCCACGTTCGTCGGCCTCATCGGCCCCAACGGGGCGGGCAAGACGACCTTCATGGATGCCGTCACCGGATTCACCCCCGCCACCGGAACCGTGCTGTTCGAGGGCCAGGATCTGAGCACGGTGCCCGCCCACCGGCGGATCCGGGCCGGCATCGGACGCACGTTCCAGACTCTTGAACTGTTCGAGGACCTCACCGTCCGCGAGAACCTCACCGCGGCGGCGGAGAAATCCACCTGGTGGTCACCGTTGGTGGACCTCGTCCGGCCCCGCCCGTCGAGGGCGGCCGCGGAGGCGGTCGAGGACGCGCTGTCGCGGTTGCGCATCGAGAACCTGGCCGACGTGCTGCCGCCCGATCTGTCCCTGGGGCAACGCAAGTTCGTCACCGTCGCCCGCGCGCTGGCGCTGCGCCCCCGACTGCTGCTGCTGGACGAGCCGGCCGCGGGACTCGCAACGAGCGAGGCGCTGGCCTTCGCCGCGCGGCTGCGGGAACTGGTCGAGGAGGGCCTGACCATCATCATGATCGACCACGACATGGGGATGGTCCTCAAGGTCTGCGACGAGATCCATGTCCTGGACTTCGGCCGGCTCATCGCCAGCGGCGACCCGGAGTCGATTCGTCTCGACCCACGGGTGATCCAGGCGTATCTCGGCGTCGACGACGATCCGGAGGCGGTCGAGGCGGTCGAGGCGGTCGAGGCGGTCGAGGCGGTCGAGGCGGTCGAGGCGGCCGTTGGTCACGAGAACGGGCCGGCGCGATGATGGCGGCGATCATCGACTGCGCGGGTCTGACCTCGGGCTACGCCGGGGTCCCGGTCATCCGCGATCTCGACCTCACCGTCGGCGAGGGCGAGCTGGTCGCCGTCCTCGGTCCCAACGGCGCCGGCAAGACCACCACCCTGCTGACCATCGCCGGCGTGCTCAGACCGATCGGCGGGGCGGTTCGCTTCCTCGGCGCCCCCGTCGACGGCGGCCGACCGGACCGGGTGGCGCGCCGCGGCCTGTGCCTCGTCCCCGACGACCGTTCGGTGTTCTTCGACCTCACCGTGCGCGAGAACATCCGGATGGGCCGGGGCCGGCGGTACGGCGATCCCGTCCGGGTGGTCCTCGACTACTTTCCCGCCCTGGAGAGCCGGCTGCGGATGCGCGCCGGTCTGCTCTCCGGCGGTGAGCAGCAGATGCTCGCGATCGGCCGGGCCATCACGATGCGTCCCAGGGCGCTCATGGTCGACGAGATGAGCCTGGGCCTCGCTCCCGTCGTCGTGAAGAAGCTGCTGCCGGTCATGCGGCGGATCGCCGACGACCTCGGCTGCGCCATCCTCCTCGTCGAACAGCACGTCGACCTCGCGCTTGCGGTGGTCGACCGGGCGTACGTGTTCAACCACGGGGCCATGGTCCAGCAGGGGCCCGCCGCGGAGCTGAGACGACAGCGCGACCTCATCGAAGCGAGCTACCTCGGTGCTCAGGACGACCAGGGCGGCCAGGACGCTCAACGCGACCAGGGTGCTCAACGCGACCAGGGTGCTCAACGCGACCAGGGTGCTCAGGGCGACCATGGCGGGGCGATCCGGTGAGCACCGTCGTCCTCTTCGCCATTCTCGGGCTGGGCTCTGGCGCGGCGTATGCGATCCTCGCCTGCGGCGTCGTCCTGGTGCACCGAGGATCGGGAACCCTGAGCTTCGCCCAGGGCGCCGTCTGCATGTTCGCCGCCTTCCTCTTCGCCCGCCTCGTCGAGCAGGGAGTGCCCAAACCGCTGGCGCTCGTCGTGACCCTCCTCGCCGCGGGGGCCCTCGGCGCGGGCTGGCATGCGGCGGTCATGCGGCCCCTTCGCTCCGCCCCGATCCTGGCCAAGGTGATCGTCACCCTCGGCCTGCTCACCGCGCTGGAAGGAGCGGCCAGCCTCTGGTTCGGTGACCAGATCCGCAACGCCCCGAAGGTTCTGCCCACCGGCGACGTGGGGGTCTTCGGCATCCAGTTCGGCCAGGACCGATTATGGCTGCTCGGCATCACCATCGTGATCGCGATCGCCCTCGCCGCCTGGTACAGCCTCACCCTGATCGGTGTCTCGACCCGAGCCGCCGCCGAGAACCCGCGCGGCGCCGCCCTTCTGGGCTTCTCGCCCGATCTCATCGCCGCCACGAACTGGGCCATCGGGTGCGCCCTGGCCGGCCTCGCCGGAATACTCATCGCGCCCATCGTCGGCCTGAGCATCGGCGGCCTCACCCTGCTCATTCTGCCGGCCCTGGCCGCCGCTCTCCTCGGTGGATTCCGTTCCTTCGGACTCACCGCGCTCGCCGGGATTCTGATCGGGTCCGCGCAGTCCGAGATCGGCCGTTACTGGAAGCAGACCGGGGTCACCGACGCGCTGCCGTTCGTGGTCGTGATCGCCGCGGTTGTGCTGACCGGACGGCTGATCCCCGAGCGCGGCACGATCTCCACAGTCCGGCTGCCGCTCGCGCCCCGAGACGGGATCCGCCCGCGCTCCGCGGTGGCCCTCATCGTCGTCGCGGTCGCCGGTCTGGCCCTGCTGAACGGCACCTATCAGTCGGGGCTCACCACCTCCCTCGTCACGGTCAGTGCCGCACTGTCCGTCGTGATCGTCACGGGCTTCGTCGGCCAGACCTCGCTGATGCCCATGACGTTCGCCGGCATCGGCGGCCTGCTGACGTCGAAGTTCGCCGAGGACCTGAACGTGCCGTTCCCGTTGCCGCTGGTCCTGGCGGCCGTCTGCATGATGCCGATCGGGATGCTTCTCGGTCTGCCGGCGCTGCGCGTGCGGGGACTCAACCTGGCGGTCGTCACCATCGGCGCCGCGGTCGCGGTGAACGCGGTGCTCTTCCTCAACCGGAGCTGGACCGGCGGGCAGACCGGCAGCCTCGCACCCTCCCCGTCGATCTTCGGATTCTCGCTCGATCCCTCGCTGCACCGCATTCGGTTCGGCCTGTTCTGCGTTCTGCTCACCGCCCTGCTCGTCTGGGGTACGGGAAATCTTCGGCGCGGCCCGTCCGGACTGCGGATGCTGGCCGTGCGCAGCAATGAGCGAGCGGCCACCGCGTCGGGTATCAGCGTGTCGAGCGCGAAACTTCAGGCCTTCGCGGTGTCGGCCGCGGTGGCCGGCGTGTCGGGCTCGCTGCTGTCCTATCAGATCGGTGCCGTCTCCTTCGATCGCTTCGACGTCTTCGGGTCGATCGGGCTGATCGTGCTCGTCTACATCGGCGGCGTGTCCATCGTCAGCGGCGCCATCTTCGCGGGTCTCGCCGCCGAGGGCGGCGTGTTCTACCTGCTCGTGCAGGACGCGATCGGCTCGGTCGCCCGCTACTACGGCCTGGCGTCCGGCCTGCTGTTGCTGTTGACCATCGTGGCCAATCCGGACGGCGCCGTGATCGCCGCGCGCCGGCAGTGGGCATGGTTGAGATCCCGCGGTTCCGGGCGCCCAATTCCTCCCCGCTTCAGTTCACCACCCGGCGCTGTTTCATCAGCACGGCGCCGCCGGCGAAGGGAAACCTCGTGCAGCCGATCCGGACTCCCATCAGACGAGCGATCGCGGCGGGATTCTCTGCCGTCTGCGTCGCCGCGGCGATGACTGGTTGCGGATCCAGTGGGGGCGGCGGGACCGGCTCGGCTGCCGCCGACCAGGCAGACACGCTGAAGGGTAAACCGGTCACCGTCGGTCTGATCGTCATGCAGTCGGGCGTGGCGGCGTCCGCGCAGGAAAACCAGTGGGTGGTGGGTACCAGAGCGGCCGTGGCTCATATCAACCACCAGCTCGGCGGGTTCGGCGGACGGCCGCTGAAGATTGATTTATGCGACTCGAAGTCGACCTCGGCCGGTGCTCTGACCTGCGCGAACAAGCTGGCTGCGGACAAGGTCGACTTCGTCTCCGGCTTTGCTCTCGGAATCGGCGCGAACGCGCTGCCGATCTTCGCCAAGGCCGGCATCCCCGTGCACAGCGTGCCGATCTCGCCGCAGGAGTACTCCAGCCCGGACAGCTTCCCCTACGGCGGCGGCTCGTTCACCGAGTACCCGGCCAACGCGGCGTACGCGACCTCGAAGCTGGGCGCGAAGAAGGGCGTGCTCGTCGTGTCGGACCTCGGCGACAGCAGCGCCGTGGTGAACTCGATGAACGTGTTCTTCCGTCGGGCCGGGGGCAGCGTGACCGCGATCACCGTCCCCGCCACCACCGCCGACCTCTCGCCACAGGTGGCCGAGGCGGTCAAGGCCAAGCCCGATACGATCTTCACCGCGCTCAGCGGGGTGCAGGACGCGACGCTCTACGAGCAGCTCGAGAAGCAGGGGTTCAGCCCGCGTAACATCATCGCCCAGGCTTCGGCTGTGGACGTTCCCAACTTCTTCGCCAAGGTCTCGCCGAAAACCGCGATCGAGGGCTCGCTCTACGGCGACATCTTCGTCAGTTTCGACGACACCGCGCAGCCGGACATCGCCACCTACCGCACGGCGATGAAGACGTACGAAAAGGATGAGGGCCGTACCGTGCTCGGCCAGTGGTCGTTCTCCACGATCATGACGAACTACGCCATCGCGAAGAAGCACGGATTCGCCACCTTCTCCAGCGCGTCGCTCATCAAGGTACTGAACACCGAGACCGTGCCGGTTTTCATGTCGTATCAGTACAATCGAGCGGTCGCGCCGAAGGGCGCGCCCGCCGTGGGTAACCCCTACGTGGTGTTCGTGCGCTACCAGGGCGGCGAGGTGGTCAACCAGCCCGGCGGCTGGGTCAACGGCGTCACCGGCGCGGCCGCTCCGTTCGACTCGTCGATCACGACGGGCTGATACCGGGCCTCTGACGACACGAAGGGCGATTCCGCGGAACCGCGCCACCGGTCGGTGAGGTGTGCTCAACACGCGCCCGAACGGATCGCACCCACCGCCACCGACGCGGCGGTGGCGGTGGGTGCAGGCCGGACGGTCAGCCGATCGCGCTACCGGAGCTACCCGAGCTACCGGAGTAGAGCAGGGCGTTCTGGGAACCGGCACCGATGTCGGTCAGGAGGCCGGGGGTGGCGTCGCGGACGATGGCGTCGCGGACCCGGTCGGGCGCGGCGGTCGGGTGGGTCCCCAGGTAGATCGCCGCGACTCCGGCGACGTGGGGGGCAGCCATGGACGTGCCGCTGTCCACGGCGGTGGCGGTGTCGGAGGAGATCCCCGCCGAGGTGATGTCGGTTCCGGGGGCGAACACGTCCACGCAGCGACCGTAGTTGGAGGTGGGATTCCGGCTGTCGGTGAGAGTCGTCGATCCCACGGTGATGGCGCGGGGAACGCGGGCGGGGGAGACGTCGCACGCGTCGGTGTCGCCGTTGCCGGCGGAAACCGAGTAGACGATGCCGGCGGCGATGGACTGGCGCAGCGCCTGGTCGAGCGCCCTGGACGGGGTGCTCTCAATGCTGATGTTCGCCACCGCGGGCCTCGTGCGGTTGGAGGTGACCCAGTCGACGGCGTTGATCACACCGCTGAGCGTGCCGAAGCCGTTGCAGTCCAGCACCCGCACGGCGACGAGATGCGCCAACTTCGCGACGCCGTACGTCGTGCCGCCGATGGTCCCGGCGACATGTGTTCCGTGGCCGTTGCAGTCGTTGGTGCCGTTGCCGTCATCGACGGCGGAGTATCCGCCCGAGGCGCGGCCGCCGAACTCCTGGTGCGTGGTCCGGATGCCGCTGTCGATGACGTAGGCGGTGACCCGCGCGCCGGTCGAGTCGTACTTGTACTTCTCGTCCAGGGGGCGGTTGCGCTGGTCGAGGCGGTCCAAGCCCCAGTCGGGTCGGCGTTGGACGCCGTCGGCGTGGACCACCACGTCGGGCTCGATGTAGTCGACGTCGGGATCGGCCCGGGCCGTGGCCAACTGCGCGGCATCGAGGCGCGCGGTGTATCCGCTGACGGTGTTCTGATACTCGCGTCTGACCTGAACGCCCCGCGCCCGGGCGCGTCCCACCGCGGGCGCGGTGCCGCCGTTCGAGGGCGGCAGCGATTTCAGCACCACGATGTACTGGCCGGCCGCTTCGGCTTCGGCTGCCGCCGCCGCGGCCGGGGCGGCCGAGGCGGCCGGGGTGGTGGTGGGGTCGGCGGGGGAGGCCGCGGTCGCGGCACCCGTCGCGAACGGCTGGGCGAGGGCGAATGCCGTGATCAGGCCGCCGGACGCGGCGAGCTTGAACAGTCGTCGATTCATGATTGTGCTCCTCCAGAGCATCGCCGGGATTTCGGGCGCACCGGTACCAGTGCGGGGGAGGGGAGGCGTTCAGGCGAGCCCGAGGCTCCGCGCGACCTTCAGCTCGGCCTCGTTGGTTCGGCGGACCCGGTCCAACGCGTCGCGCTTCCGCACGAGGACGGGGCGTTGAAGTTCCGACTCGACCGTGAACCAGACGCCGACGAGGTTGGTCTTCTTCTTGCAGTCGATGTCGCTCGCCGCGACGGCGATTTCCGTCGTGGACACCGGGCCGCGGCGAAATCGCGGGTCGGCGGCGGCGCCGAGCGGCGTGGGATACCTCATGTCGCGCGTGCGCATGCACGCCGACCACGCCTCGAACACCGCCTGCACTCGTCGGTCGCGGGCCGAGCGGAAATAGCTGTCCTGGGAGAGTCGTTCGGCCAGCGAGATGTCGGTGCCGGCCGGCGCGCCCGCGGTCAACCGGCGTTTCGCCTCGCCGGAGCAGCCCTCGGCCGGGATCGTCCTGCCCTGGAGGACCTGTCCGTGCTGGCCGGTGAGGACGTCCAGGGTCCTCGGATCGGACGAGCCGGTCGGCGGGGCCGGCCGGGCCGGGGGGTCGGTGATCGCCCGCGTCGAGACGCGGTACCCGGCCTTGCTGGCGAGCACCGGGTCGGTGATGCCGTAGCGGCGTTCGTTCAGGGTCGCGGGCTCGTCCGGACTGACCTCCCGCGGCGGATCGGCGATCCCGAACCGGTCCATGCACTGGGCGAGAAGTAGCCGGTAGGCCCGCGCAATCGCCTCCGCCTGCGGTGGTGTCTGCAGGAACCGGTCGAGGGGCAGGTGCAGCGCGGCTCCGTTGATCAGCGCCGGTGGGCTGGCCGGTGCGGCCGCGGCGCCAGGCCAGGCGGCCGCACCGGCGCAGCCCGCACCGAGCATCGC
>NZ_JAMQQF010000360.1 GCF_023716945.1 Frankia sp. AiPs1
GCGCGGGGCGGTGGGCCAGCCGGTAGGCCCGCGCCGCGTCGAGGAAGACGGCGACGTCGCCGGCCGGGCTGCGCGGGCCGGACCGCTCGGCGTGCCAGGCCAACAGCGCCGGGGCGGCGAAGACCGTCCGCAGGTACTCGAACGCCCGTCGGTGCGCGCTGAGCCGCCAGCAGGGGTCCGACTCGCCGTACAGGCAGCGGCTCACCAGCGGGTGGCGGAAGGTCAGGTCGCCGTCCGGCGTCGTGCGGACGAGATCACGGCTGCGGAGCTCGCGCAGATCGCGGCAGGTCTCGTCCCGGTCGAGCTGCGCGACGGCGGCGACGGCGTCGACCGTGAAGGTGTCGCCGAGCACGGCCGCCGCCCGCGCGACCAGGCGCTGGGTCGCTCCGAGCGGGGTGATCTCGCCCAGCAGGCGGAGGCCGAGGGTGGTGCGCGCCCAGTGGTCGGACGGTCCGTCGGTGCCGTCGGTGCCGAAGCCGTTCGGGTGGCTGCCGTCGGGACCGAAGCCGTTCGGGTGACTGGGGTCGCCGCCTGCCTCCTGCTCGGCCAGCGCCGTCAGGTACAGCGGGTTGCCGGCGCCGCGCTCGTGCAGCTCGGCGACCCCGGGGGAGCGGCCCGGCAGGCCGAGCAGCTCGGCGCTCTGCTGCAGGGTGAGCGCCGCGAGCCGGATCTGCTCCACCGCACCCAGCTCGACCCCCGCCTGGATGGTGATGTGCATCCAGGCGGGTACCTGGCGCTGCCGGTGCGCGACCACGACGGGAAGGGCGTTGAGCAGCGGCCAGCGCGCCAGGACCTCGAGCAGGTCGACCGACGCCCGGTCGGCGAAGTGGAGGTCGTCGAGCAGCAGCAGCAGGCCACCCGGCGCAGCCGCCAGACAGTCGCCGAGCAGCGAACGCAGCTCGGCGAACAACCGGCAGCGCGAGGTCGACGCGTCGTCGAGCATGTCCGCGGCCGCCGCCAGCGCCCGGATGAACGTGGTGGCCGGCGACACCGACGCGGCCCCCGCCGGCCGCCAGGTGCTGAACGCCTCGATGAAGGGATGAAACGGCTCGTCGGAGCGGGGCTCGGTGCAGCGTGCCCGCAGCACGTCGACGCCGCGCCGGCGAGCCTCGCCCGCGACGGCCGTCAGCAGCCGGGTCTTTCCACAGCCCGGATCACCGGTCAGTTCGACGAGCGAGGTGCGCCCCTCGTCCCTGCCGCCGAGCAAGGTCATGATCTGACGGTGCTCCGCCGTTCGGACGGTGCTGTGGGGGCCCGTCGCAGTCTTCCCGGCGATGGCCGTCGCGGCGGTGCTCATGCCCTGGTCACTCCTTCTCGATGCCGTTGCTGACGGGGGCCGTTGCTGACGATGCCGTTGCTGACGGTCGGGCCGATGGCGACGGTCGGGTGGACTACGGCGCCGGGTTGCGTCATGGCACATCGCCGCCGTCGAGGTGGAGCGACGGCGCGGCCGGATCGCGGATGGGCGGATTGCGGGTGGGCGGGCTGCGGGCGCCGATGTTCCGCGCTCGGATCGTCGGATGTCCGGCGCTCGGTGGGACGGCGGGTCATCTCCTTGACCGTTACCGAATGTGTTTCCGGGTTATCCGTGCCGACGGCGCGGGCGCGGGGCCGTGGGATGACGGCGGGCCGGGGGCCGGAAATCCGGCGACCAGTGGCCACAATCGCGATCCTGGGGCCATCGACCGGACTGGGCCGGGAGGACGCCCTAGCTGGGCTGCGACGGGGTGCGCGGGGCCGCGACGGCCGGGAATGCAGCCCGTTCAGCCGTTGGTACACGCAGCGGAACACACCCGCAGGAAGTCGATGTAACCCCGGGCTACCAACGTGGCCGAACGATACACGTGCCGAATCTAACCATTTGAAGTTCAACTCGTCAACATAGTCCGGCTCGGTATTACGGGTGGCAAAGGCACATGCACCTACGTCGAAGATCGGATCCTACCGGCCGAAGCGGTGTGTGACCTATTTTACTTTTTCTGGATGCTGCGGGCATGAGCGTTGAAGCCTGGGTGTCGCCGGCGGGGTGACGAGGTGGCGGGGTGGGGGCGCGCGGAACTTCCAATTGCCCGATCGGCACGGGTCCCACCTGGGCCTGCGGCCACCGCGGGTCGGCGACGATGACCCCGCCGAGGTATCCGACGCGCCCGCGGAGGCAGCGCATGAGTTCCCCCGTTCTCGATCTTCCCCGGGCCGGCCAACCCGCCGTGGACCCCGACGAGTACATCGCCGCCCTGATGCGCTGGCACTTCACCGCGTCGACAGGCAGCCCGTTCTGGCTGCGCCGGGCGCGCAGCCTCGACTTCGACCCGATCGCCGACGTGCGCACCTTCGCCGACCTGCGACTGTTCCCCAACGTCGTGGACGAGTTCCGCGACGTGGGCGTCGAGGACCTGATCCCGCGCGGGCTCACCGGCGAGGACCGGGTGATCGCCGGCGTCTACGAGAGCGGCGGGACCACCGGGTCGCCGAAGCGGTTCGTCATGTTCGACCGCTGGATGGAGTTCGCGCTCGGCTGGGACGAGTTCCACTACGCCGATCTCGGGCCGGCGAACGTGCTGGCGGTTGCCCCCAGCGGGCCGCACATGTTCGGCGAGTTCGCCGCGCGCCGCGCGCGGCGCCACGACGGCGTGCGGTTCACCGTCGACCTCGACCCGCGGTGGATCAAGCGGCTCATCGAGCGCGACGGTCCCG
Organism: Frankia sp. AiPs1; assembly: GCF_023716945.1. Taxonomy (GTDB): domain Bacteria; phylum Actinomycetota; class Actinomycetes; order Frankiales; family Frankiaceae; genus Frankia. The sequence goes on from NZ_JAMQQF010000360.1 coordinate 2,695, forward strand.
GCGCGGCCGACCTCTACGCCGAGCACATCATCGACCAGGCGGCGCACATCCTGACCACCCAGGCGGTGGGCATCCTGATCACCACGCCCCCGCTGCTCGAACGGATGGCTCGCCGCGACGACCTCGTCGCCCTGATCCGCAAGAACGTCCGGTTCATCTGCTGGAGCGGCGCCCACATGGACGCCGACACCCGCGAGATCTTCCAGGCGGAGGTCTTCCCCGGCATCCCGCTCAAGGGCCTCTACGGCAGCACCACCATCCTCGGGATGTCCCGGGAGCGGCCGGGGGAGGGACTCGACGGCCTCGCGCTGTTCGACCCGCCGAGCCCGTACGTCGTCTTCCGGGTCGTCGATCCCGACACCGGCGAGGATGTGGCCCTGGGTGACCGCGGGCAGGTCGTGATGAACCACCTGACCAAGTACGCCCTCATCCCCAACAACCTCGAACGTGATCACGCCGTGGCCGTCGAGCCGCCGCCGGGCTGGCTCGGCTGCTCGGTCGCCGACGTCGGGCCGGTCGCCACGTTCGATGATCATGCAGTCATCGAAGGGGTCTACTGATGGGCGAGGGAATCCACATCGACGCGCTGGGGCCCACCGGGCCCTACCGCAGCCGCCACCGCCGCCCCCTGACCTCGCTGTCCGGCGCGCAGATCGGCGAGATCAGCCAGGTGCCGGCGCTGTACGTGCGACGCACCATCGCGGCGATGCGCGCCGCCCCGGTGCTGCCCGGCGCGCAGCGCTTCGACGCGCTGGACGCCGCGGCCGAGCTGTTCCTGACCGCCTCCCTCGGCGGGTTCGGCCCGCAGGAGTACGTGGACCTGGTCTCCACCGCCTCGGGGGTGCCGCGCGCCGTGGTCCGCCAGTCCGTCGAGTGGATCGCGGACGTGCTGCGCTCGCAGCGGACCACGGTGGAGCTGGCGATGCCGCGGGGCGCCGTCGGCGACTGGCGCGACGAGCGGACCAGCGAGGGTTCGGCGGTGTGGGCGCGGCGCGGTGAGGTGTTCGCGGTGCACGCGGCCGGCAACACCCCGGCGGTGCACGGGCTGTGGCCGGAGGCGCTCGCCCTGGGCTACAAGGTGGTCGTGCGCCCGTCCGCGCGCGAGCCGTACACGGCGTTGCGGCTCGTCGAGGCGCTGCGTCAGGCCGGCTTCCCGCCGGCGACGGTGACCCTGCTGCCCACCGACCACGATGTCGCCGACGTGATCATCGCCGAGGCCGACTACGCGATCGTCTACGGCGGCCAGGACGTCGTCGACAAGTACGGTGCCAGCCCCACCGTGATCACCCAGGGCCCGGGACGCTCGAAGATCCTCGTCACGGCGGACGTCGACTGGCGGGAGAAGATCGACATCATCGCCGACTCCGTCAGCCACCTGGGCGGGACGGCCTGCACCTGCGCGAGCGCGGTGCTGGTCGAGGGCGACCCGGAGCCGCTCGCCCGGGCGCTCGCCGAGCGGCTGGGACGGATCCCGAGCCTGCCGGCCGACCATCCCGACGCCACCCTCACCGTCCAGCCGACCGCGTCGGTGATCGAGGTCGACCAGTACCTGCACAAGGTCGCCGGGGACGCCCGGGCGCTGCTCGGCGGCGACACCATCGTCGACGAGCTGGCCTCCGGCGGTGCGGTGCTGCGCCCGGCCGTGCACCTGGTCGACTCCAGCGGCGCCGCGCAGCTCGGCGTCGAACTGCCCTTCCCCTGCGTCTGGGTCGGGCCGTGGCAGCCGGCCGACGGGATCGCCCCGCTGCGCGACTCGCTCGTCCTCACCGCGATGACCACCCGGGCCGAGCTGATCGACGCGCTGCTCGACGAGCCGTCGATCATCAATCTTTATCTCGGTGACAATCCCACCACCTGGCTGCGTCCGGGAATTCCGCACGACGGGTATCTCGGCGAGGTTCTCATGCGTACCAAGGGAATGATCCGTACGGCGGTCGGACCGGCCGCGGCCTGACCCGCCGCGCGGACAGTGCGGTCCGCGCCGCCGCTGCGGTGGCGTCGCCGGTTCCCCGGGACCGGCGATGCCGCCATCGACCGTCAGCTCGCCGGGGTCAACAGACAGGTGCAGCTCCCGTGCGCGACGAGTTTGCCGGCGGAATTGGTCACCCGAGCCTCGGCCGTCGCCGTCCGGCGCCCCACGTGAACCGCCCGGCCAACGCATTCCAGCGCCGCTGCGTCGAGATTCACCGACCGCACGAAATTCACCTTCAGCTCCAGCGTCGTATAGAACAGGTCGGCCGGCAGGCTGGTGTAGACGGCGCTGCCCATCGCCGTGTCCATGAGCGTCGCGATGACGCCGCCGTGCACCGTGAACATCGCGTTGGCCGCGGCCGGCGACGGTTGCAGCGTCCAGACCGTCCGCCCGACCTCCAGGGTCCGCATGCGAACGCCCAGCGAGTGGCCCACGCCGAGCCCCTGCGCGAGGCCGTGTTCCAGCAGTACGCGAAGATCGTCGATGCGCTTGGCGACCGCCGCCTGCGCGCTGATGCCGTTGTGCTCCACGGCTGCACCTCTCTGTTCCGGTCTGTTTTCGGTCTGTTCCGGCCGGGGTGAATGTCCGGACACGTTATCCGCATCGATGGACCCGTGTCGCCGAGTCGCGGCCGCGGCGTACTGTCCACGCGGCAAACAACGGCCGAACTCGCGTCGACTCCACGGGGCTGCTGGTCGTAATATTCGGTGAACCGCGACAACGCGACTCCTGGTATTTCTCGCCCGGCCACCAGCGGTCGATTCGGTGCGCTTATTGTCCCCGGCGATGGATCGATTGGAGAGGCGGCTCTTTCGTTGACCCGCCGGCATCGGATTGTCAGGCTTGCGGCGGCGGCATCGAGCGGGTCGGCAGACCGGTCGAAAGGCGCCGTCACCGTCCGGCCGGACCGGAAGTATTCCCGGCCGCCTGTTTCTGTGATCTCGGCACCGGACATCTGCACCGCACCGGACACCTGCACCGCACCGGACACCTGCACCGCACCGGACACCTGCCCAGAACGGGAGAGCATCTGATGCGAGGCACGACCCTGCCTGGCGCCCTCGACGAGGCGGCCGCGACCGGGCCCGACGTCGCCGTCAGCTTCCCCTCCTCGGCCGAGCGGCTCACCCTGGCCGAGCTCGCCGCGCGCACGACCGCGCTCGCCCGTGCCCTGGTCGCCGAGGGGGTGACGGCCGGGGAACGGGTCGGGGTGTTCAGCCGGAACAACGCCGACTTCCTGACCGCGGTCATCGCCGTCGGCCGGTCCGGCGCCGCCGCCTGCCCGCTGCCGCTACCGACCTCGG
>NZ_JAMQQF010000361.1 GCF_023716945.1 Frankia sp. AiPs1
GCGCTGGCCCGGCTGGCGGCCGCGGAGGAGCGGGCCCGGTACGCGCCTCCGGAACTCGCCGCCCCGCCGCAGCAGGCCGAGGTGAGGCGGGACGTCGCGACCGCCGCCGGGACGCTCTGGTCGCTCGCCCCACGAACCCGCCGGATCATGGCCCGCCTCGCGCCGCCGTCGGTGTTCCGCCGTCGCGAGTCGGACGAACCGGGCCGCAAGGGCGCCAGCCGGATCCGCCGGTACCTGCGGCGGCAGCCCGCCGTTGACGGCGCGGGCCGCTCCGGCCTGGACTCGCAGGGTGACGGACCGCAGCCGACGACGGCGGATGATGCCGAGGCCCGTGTCCCCGAGCCGGCGCGTAGCGGTGGATCAGCGCCACCGGACGGCCCCTGAGACCGCCCGGACGACCGGGAGAGTCCGCGACCGGGGAGAGACCTGCGACCGGGGAGAGACTCTGCGACCGCTGAGCCGCCCGCTAGGGCCGGTCCTCCCAGCGGCGCCGCCAGCGCTCCTCGACCCGCGTCATGAAGGACGCCTTCGTCCGAGAGCGTCCCTTTGATCGGCCCCGGCCACCGGGCCGGCGGCCGCCCGTGTCGCGTCCGCTGATGCGACGCAGGTCAGCGGCCCCACGCAGCGCAGCGAACAGCATCATCAGGAACCCGAGGATGCCGAGGATGACGGTGAGCGGCACCTGGTTGAGTACCACACCGACCACCAGGACAGCGAGCCCAAGCAGGAAGACCACCGCACTGCGGCGCACCCGACGCAGCAGGTACGTGCGGGGGTCCGTCGACCGCACGGTGCTGGCGAACTTCGGGTCATCCTCAACGAGAGCGCGCTCGATCTGCTCCAGAAGGCGCTGCTCGTTCTCCGAGAGCGGCATCGACGCTCCTCCCACGACCTACAGGCCCGGCAGACGGAACCTGACAACCAAGAATAGGCATGCGCGGGCGGGTGCGGTAGGCAACCCGTCATGCCGGTTGGAACCGAGCCAATCACCTCACGTGTCCCGTGCCCGCAGCAGCGCCGTTCATGCCCGGACTCGCCGTCGTCACGTCGGGCCCGGCGGGGGCCCCTCGGGCCGGTCGAGCAGGGCCGCCGGACCCACCGCCCCCACGCCGAACCGGTCCCGCGCCCGGTCGGCGGCCCGGTCCAGCTCCGCCCAGCCGTCGGGCCGCTCCCCGAGCATGAGCTGCCTGCTGCCGCCCCCCGCATCGACGAGGTTGCCGGCCCGCACCCCCAGCAGGCGCACGGCCATGACCTCGGCGCCGGCGACCCGGCCGCCCCCGAGCAGGCCCAGATCAGCCACCAGGTCCGTCACGATGGAGTAGATCGCCTGGGACACGTCGGTGCCATCACGCAGCGTGCGGGCGCGGGTCACGGTCCGGAAGTCGCCGTAGCGCACCTTGACCGAGATGGTCCGGGCGCGCCGCTGCCGGTGCCGGAGCTGGCCGGCCACCCGTCCCGACAGGCGCAGCAGTTCCCGAGCGAGCGCCGCTGGCTCGGTCATGTCGGTGGCGAAGGTGCGTTCGGCGCCGACGGTGACCTCCGAGGTGGCCGGATCCACCCGTCGCTCGTCGATTCCCCACGACAGCCGGTGCAGGTGGGTTCCGGCGGCGGCCCCGAGCGCCCGGCACAGCGTGTCCACCGGGGTGTCCGCGATGTCCCCGATCGTGCGCAGCCCCAGCCGGGTCAGGGTGGCCTCCGCCCGCGGGCCGACTCCCCACAGTGCCCCGGTCGGCAGTGGATGCAGGAAGGCAAGCACCTCGTCGGGGGCGATGACCGCCAGCCCGTCCGGCTTGCACCGGGTCGAGGCGATCTTGGCGACGAACATCGATGGCGCGACGCCGACGGAGCAGGTGAGGTCCTGCTCGGCCGCCACCCGCCGGCGGAGGTCCGCGGCGATCCGCGGCGCCGATCCGAACAGCGCCCGGGCGCCGGCGACGTCGAGAAACGCCTCGTCGACCGACAGCGGCGCGACCAGCGGGGTGACGTCCCGGAAGATCTTCATGATCGCGACCGAGGCCGTCCGGTACGCGGCGTGGTCGGGGGCGACCACCGCCGCGGTGGGGCACTGGCGCAGCGCCCGCGCCATCGGCATCGCGCTGCGGACCCCGTACGCCCGGGCCTCGTAGGTCGCCGACAGCACCACCCCGCGCTCACCCCCCGCCACGATCATGGGCCGGCCGCGTAGTTCGGGCCGGCGGCGCAGCTCCACCGAGGCGAAGAAGGCGTCCATGTCGACGTGCAGGATCGTGCTCTCAGCGCGCATGGGCAACCGCGCCGCCCGGGCTGCGGGCAAGGATGTGTAGCTGCGCCGCCAACGACCGGAACGGCTCGCGCCCGGCGGCCGCGAGCTCCAGCCGCAGCAGCCGCCGCGTCGCCAGGGCGTCGGGCAGGCGCTCCCCCGGCACCAGATCCGCGAAGATCCGCACCCCGTGGACGTCGAGCACCTCCGCACCCGCGGCCCGGACCAGCGCGACGGCCTCGGCGGCGGTGAACCGCCGGGGCGCCCGACCGGCTGCCGGTTCCCTGCCCGCCGACGGGCCGTGATCCGCGCCGGACTTCCGGTGCGCACCGGGCGCGTCCTCGACCAGCGCCGCAAGGGCAGCCTCGAAGTGCCCGGCCAGCGCGCGGGCCAGGACCGCGGCGGCGAGCCCGGCCACGACGACACTGAGCGCACCACCGGGCCGCAGCACCCCCAGCGCCTGCGCGAGCGCGGTCTGCGGGTCGTCCACGACGTCCAGCACGGAATGGCACAGCAGCAGATCGGCCTGCCCGGCACCGACGATGCCGGTCAGGTCACGCAGGTCCCCCTGCATCGAGGTGACCCGCCCGCCGAGCCCCCGTTCGGCTACCCGCTGGCGCAGGGCGGCCAGCGCGTCGGGCGAGGGATCCACCACGACGACCGGATAGCCGGCGGCCGCGATCGGCACGGCAAAGCCGCCGCTGCCTCCGCCGGCATCGACGACGAGCGGTCGGCGCGCCCCCACCACCGGCTCACCCGGTGCCCCCGCCCCGGCCCCCGTGGCCTGGTCGACCGGGGCCAGGCGGGGCAGGACTGCCCACAGACCGTGCCAGATCGCGGCCTGCCGCAGATCGCCCCCGGTGACATCGCCACCAGTCACATCGCCGCCGGTGACAGGGTCGGCCATCGACATCGTCTCCTCCCCCCCGCCGCCCACCCCGGTTGGCCCGGTCGGGCGCGGGCGGGTCAGCGGCCCACGACGAGGCCGATGGCGACGCCGACCGCGAGCCCGCCGACCGACAGTCCCAGGACTCGTAGCACCCAGGCGTTGCGGCGGGCCACGGCGGACGGCACGGCCCGGTGCGCGCCCTGATGCCGGAGCCCAGAACCGGTGAGAGCCATTGATGATCACCTGCTTCGTCACGCACAGCACCCCAAGAGATGACTGATAGTGAACGACAGCTACGCTGCGTGCAACAGCGGGCGAGTGGATCATCTGAAGTCCCGGGATTGGGAGGTGACAGCGACCCGCAGCGGCCACATCCGCTCGGCGATCACGTTGGTCACCCCGTCGGCCCGTTCGAGGCGACCCCGGACGACGAGGGCCACCGCCGTGCGGGCCACCACCCGATGGCGCGCCCAGACGCCGGGCGAACAGATCACGTTCACCAGGCCCGTCTCGTCCTCCAGGTTGACGAAGGTCGTGCCGCCTGCCGTCGCCGGCCGTTGACGATGGGTGACGATCCCGGCGACCAGGACCCGCCGGCCCGCCTCAGCATCGCGCAGACTCGCCGCCGCCGTCACCCCCTGGGCGGCGAGCCGCTCCCGCAGGAAACGGGTCGGGTAACCCTCGGTCGTGATCCCCGTCGCCCAGAGGTCGGCCACGGACTCCTCGACCTCGGTCATCCCCGGCAGGTGCGGCGCGACGGCGGTGACGTCGGCGCCGAAGACCATCCCGTCGAGCCGGTCCGGGCAGGCCTGCGCCACGGCGCCGGCCGCCCACAACGCCTCGCGCCTCGTCACCCCGAAGCAGGCGAACGCCCCCGCGGTGGCCAGCGCCTCGACCTGATCGACGGACAGGCCGACCCGGCGGACGAGATCGGCCATGTCGGCGTAGGGGCCGTCCGCCGCCCGCGTCTCGACGATGCGGCGGGCCAGGCTCTCCCCCACCCGCCGGACCCCGGCCAGGCCGAGCCGGACCCGCGGTTGCGCGCCGACCAGGCCGGCCCCGACCGCGGAGGCGTTGACGTCCGGCCGCAACACCTCGACGCCGTGGCGGCGGGCGTCGGCGACCAGGCTCTGCGGCGAGTAGAAGCCCATCGGCTGCGCGTTGAGCAGCGCGGCACAGAACGCGGCCGGATAGTAGAGCTTGATCCAGGAGCTGGCGTACACCAGGAACGCGAAGCTCACCGAGTGGCTCTCGGGAAACCCGAAGTTCGCGAAGGCGGACAGCTTGGTGAACAGGTCGTCGGCCAGCGCGCCGGTGATGCCGCTGGCAGCCATCCCGGTGTAGAGCCGCTCGCGGAGCCGCTCGATGCGTTCGGCGGACCGCTTGGAGCCCATCGCCCGACGCAGCTCGTCGGCCTCCGCCGCGGAGAACCCGGCGATGTCGATCGCCATCTGCATGAGCTGCTCCTGGAACAGCGGAACACCGAGGGTCTTCGCCAGGGAGCGACGCAGCAGCGGGTGCGGATAGGTGACCTCCTCCACCCCGTTGCGGCGACGGATGTAGGGGTGCACCGACCCGCCCTGGATCGGCCCGGGCCGGATCAGCGCCACCTCGATCACCAGGTCGTAGAAGCGTCGGGGCCGCAGCCTGGGCAGCGTCGCCATCTGGGCGCGGCTCTCCACCTGGAACACCCCGATGGAGTCGGCCGCGCACAACATGTCGTAGACCGCCGGATCCTCCGGCGGGATCAGGGACAGGTCGAGGTCGCGGTCGTGGTGGCCGCGGATGAGGTCGAACGCCTTGTGCAGCATCGAGAGCATGCCAAGCCCGAGCAGGTCGAACTTGACCAGGCCGGCGGCCGCACAGTCGTCCTTGTCCCACTGGATCACCGTCCGTCCGGGCATCCGGGCCCACTCCACCGGGACGACCTCGCCGACCGGGCGGTCGCAGATCACCATGCCGCCGGAGTGGATGCCGAGATGCCGGGGGAACCCCAGCAGCCGATCGGCCAGGTGGGTCACCTCGGGCGGGATGTCGTGCTCCGGGCCGCCGCCGGCACCCGACGGCGGCCCGGCCGCGGGCAGGGACCACCGGTCGAGCTGGCGGGACCAGGCGTCCTGCTGCCCGGTGGAGAAGCCCAGGGCACGTGCCACGTCCCGCACCGCCGACCGCGGCCGGTAGGTGATCACGTTTGCCACCTGAGCGGCCCGATCCCGCCCGTAGCGCCGGTAGACGTACTGGATCACCTCCTCCCGCCGCCCGGATTCGATGTCCAGGTCGATGTCGGGCGGCCCGTCGCGTTCCGGGGCGAGGAAACGCTCGAACAGCAGGCCGAAGGAGACCGCGTCCACCCCGGTGATGCCCAGCGCGTAACAGACGGCCGAGTTCGCCGCCGAGCCCCGTCCCTGGCAGAGGATCCGGTGCCGGCGGCAGAACTCGACGATGTCATGGACGATCAGGAAGTAGCCGGGGAAACCGAGCTGCTCGATCAGCCTCAGCTCGTGGGCGAGCTGGTCGTAGGCACCGGCGATCCGTTCCTGTCCCGCCGGGCCGTACCGGCGCGCGGCGCCCTGCATGGTGAGCAGCCGCAGCCAGCTCGCCTCGGTGTGCCCCGGAGGAACCGGGAAGTCGGGCAGCCTCGGCGCGACCAGGTGCAGGTCGAAGGCACACTCGGCGCCGATGCGGACCGCCTGCTCCACCGCGGTGGGGAACCGGGCGAACCGCTGCGCCATCTCCGCACCGGAGCGCAGGTGCGCGGTGCCCGCCGCCGGCAGCCAGCCGTCCATCTCCGCCAGGCTGCGCCGCGCCCGCACGGCGGCCATCGCCGC
>NZ_JAMQQF010000362.1 GCF_023716945.1 Frankia sp. AiPs1
GGCCCGCACCGCCGCCCCGCGCCGGGCGGGCGGTGCTGCCGCGAGCAGCAGCCCGAGCGAGGACGGGGTCATCACCGCGGCGCCCGCCGCCTGCAGCACCCGGGCGGCGACGAGAAACCACACCGTGGGGGCGACGGCGCACAGGGCGGAGGCGACGACGAAGATCCCGGTGCCCCAGAGGTAGGCGCGGCGCGGGCTGGTCCGGTCCGCGAGGTTCCCGGCGGGCACGAGCAGCGCGGCGAAGACGACGGCGTACCCGTTGAGCACCCACGACAGCGAGGACAGCGACGACCCGTCGAAGTGCCGGCCCATGTCCGGCAGGGCGACGTTGACGACGAACAGGTCGAGGTTCGTCATGGCGACCCCGGCCGCCACCACCGCGAACACCCGCCCGAACCGCCCACCGGACGCGCCACCCGGCGTGATGCCGCCCGCGTCACTGCTCGTCGGGCTGCTGCCCGTGGAGGAGCTGCGGCCTGTGGAGGAGCGGTCCATGCGCGATCATTCCTCACCCGTAAGTTTGAAAACACGACTGACTCGGCCAGGGGGGAGCCTAGTCGTGGCGGGTTGGAGAATCCAACGATCGGCGACAGGGTTCGGTCGATCGGTGACAGGGTTCGGTGGATGGGTGAGGTGGACCGGCCGCGGGCCCGGGCGCCACTCGATCAGGTGCTCGGTGGCGCCGGGGGGTGGGGGATCGTCAGTCCCGCGAGCAGCCGGTCCACGGCGCCGACGGCCTGATCTCGGGCGGCGGCCGGGTCGTCGGCGCCGGCGATGAACAACGCCGCCTCGTCGATGGCGGCGAGCAGGATGTGGGCGAGGACGTCGAGGGGTTGGGCGGGCAGGGTGCCCTCCGTGACCGCGAGGTCGAGCAGGGCGTGAATAGCGCCGAGTCCGTAGCGCTCCTCGATCGCTCGCCAGTCGCGCCAGCCGAGGACGGCGGGTCCGTCGACGAGCAGGATGCGCTGCACCTCGGGTTGCAGCGAGGCGTCCAGAAAGCCCAGCAGGCCGTGGCGCAGCCGGGCGAGGGCGTCGCCGCTGCCGGCGGGACCCGCGGCAGCGAGCAGGTCCTCCTCGACCTGCTCGAAGACGGCGAGGAAGAGCGCCTTCTTGTCGGCGAAGTGGTGGTAGAGCGCGCCGCGGGTGCCGACGCCGGCCGCGGCGACGAGTTCCTCGGTGCTGGTGTCGAAGTAGCCCTTCTCGACGAACAGCCGCCGGGCCGCCGTGACCAGGGCGGCGCGGGTGGCCTCCGCGCGTTCGGCCACCAGCGCCGCTCTCACGGTGCTGCGGGTCGTCGGCGTCCGTTGACCGCTGTCCACCCGCTCAGTATGGTCCACCTACAGTCTGAATGAGAGACCTACAGGCTGTATGTCGGTGAGGCCCTAGGTCTGTGGGGCTGTATGTCTGTGGGGCTGCAGGTCTGCAGGTCCACGGGCTGTGGGGCCACGGGCTGCGTGGTGACAGGCGATAGGTCTCGGAGAACATCGAGGGAGTGGCGCCATGAGTGACCCGGCCCGTATCGTCCGTGAGTTCTGTGACCTGATGGCCAAGCGGGATCCGGCGCTGCTGCGGCCGTTCCTCGCCGAGGACGCCGTCTACCAGAACACCGGCACGCCCGCGTCCACCGGCGCCGCGGCGGTGCTGGCGAACCTCGCCGGCCAGTTCGCGGTGTTCCCCGACTCCTACGAGTACAAAATGATCAATCTGGCGGTCGACGGCGACGTCGTCCTGACCGAGCGCCTCGACCTGATCCGGACTCCCGACGGTGTCCGAGGGGTGCCGGTGATGGGCGCCTTCGTCGTGCGCGAGGGCGTGATCACGCGGTGGACGGACTACTGGGACACCGGGCTACCCGCGAAGATGATGAGCGGTCAGAACATCGACGGGCTGGTTCCCGCGTCCTACTGACCACGCCGGTTCTTCGTGGCCCGGGCCGTGGGCCCGGTGCTTCCAGGTGCGCGCTGCGGGCGCGCGCCGCCGGGGCCGGTGGGTGACGTCTCCTGGGTGATGTCTCCTGGATGATGTCTCCGGGTGGTGCGTCGGCTCCGGCGGCGGCGGCGTGCGCCCGGGTGTCACCAGAGCACGGGCAGCGTCTCCGGTCGGCCGATCGGGGCCTTGAGCTCGTAGTGCAGCTCGGTGGGCGCCACCGCGAGCCGTAGCCCGGGGACCTTCTCGATCAGGGCGGTGAGCACCTCGGTCAGCTCGACCCGGGCCAGGTGTGCGCCGATGCAGTGGTGCACGCCGGCGCCGAAGGTCAGGTTCGGTACCGGTTCCCGGGTGAGATCGAGGCGGTCGGGATCGGTGAACACCGCCGGGTCACGGCTCATCGCCGCCAGCGGGACCACGACCACCTCACCGGCGCGGACGACGAAGCCGCCCAGGTCGACGTCCGCGGTCGCCACCCGCGGGAAGGTCATCGACAGCGGGTGGTAGCGCAGGAGCTCCTCGATGGCGTTCGGCATGCCGCTGGGATCGGCGACGAGGGCCTCCCAGTGCGACCGCTGGGTGAGCAGGGTCGTGATGACGTTCGAGATGACGCCGCCGGTGGTCTCGAACCCGCCGATGAGCAGTGTCATCGCGAGTGAGTGCAGTTCGGTCTCGGTGAGGGTGCCGTCGTCGTCGGCCGCGGCGATGAGAACGTCGAGCAGACCCTCCGGGCTGTCGGCGTCACCGGCGGCGGCCTTGCGCGCCCGGACCAGCTCGCCCATGTATCCGTACAGCGCGAAGAGCCCCTCGGCGGAGCCCTTCGGGTCCAGGTGGAACCGGAACAGCGACTCGCTCCAGGTCCGGACCTTCTCCCGGTCCAGGTCGGGGACGCCGAGGAGCTGGCAGATCACCTCGATCGGCAGATTGAAGGCGAGGGTGCGGATGTCACCCGGCGCCCCCTGGGCCGTCATCGCGTCGATCCGGGCCCGGGCCGTCGCCGCGATCCAGGGCCGCATCCGCTCGATCCGACGGTGCGCGAAACCGGCGTTGACCATGCGTCGGATTCGGGTGTGCTCCGGTGGGTCGAGCCAGAGCAGGGAGTTCGGATCGGGCATCTGGCCCGCCGTCAGGGGCGGGGAGAAGTCCAGCGTCCGGGTGCGGGAGAAACGGGGGTCGGCGAGCATCGCACGGGCCGGCGCATAGCGGACGATCAGCCAGATCGGGAGTTGGCCGGGGCCGAAACGCACACGGATCGCGGGTGCTTCCCGGGCGTATTCCGCCAGGCGTCCCGAGGAGTGCGGCGAGAATGTGTCGGCAAAGGGAAACGAGGGGATTTCCTGATCGTGCTGCACGACTTCGGTAATCGACATGGAGAGGGAACTTCCTTTCGCTGCCGGACAAGGGGGGAGCAGCGGGCCGATCGTTGCATGTCGATTGGGGGCAGGTAGTGAAGACGGTCGAAAAACACGCCTGAAGCGACGTCGGGACAGCTTGTCGCCAACATGCTCTGCACACGTCCTGCCGCTGGCAGGAGAAGGTCACGCGGCGCGGCGCCGCGTGGTCGGGCACTAGGATTCGTCACCACCGCGCCGCCCGCCACCCGCCGCCACCGTCGTCGCCACCGTCCGCCACCGGTGCCGCGGTCGTGGTCGCGGTCGCTGCCCCATGGCCGGCTCACCCGGACGTGTTGTGATCCCCCGGACACGTTGCCGGCACCCCACCGGAGTGCCCATCTCGCCGGTCCAGAGCCGGTTCACGTTGACGCCGTGCATGTCCGTGGGCCAGATTGGCCCCGCATACGAATCCGACATTGAACCCAAATGGGCCATTAACGGTCCTTGCCGAGGAGTGTGCCGTGACGCTACTGGTCCGCTGGTGCCAGCGGTACCGATGGCTGGTCGTCGCGGTGTGGCTGACAGCGCTGATCGCCGCGACGAACGGCGCCCAGCAGAAGGGCGCCCGGTTCAGCCAGGATCTCGGCGTCACCGGCGCCGAATCGCAGCAGGCGATGGACCTGGTGGCCGACATCATGCCCGACCGGAAACTGCCGGATCTGGAGATGATCGTCGTGCGGGCCCGGGCGGGTGACGTGCAGGCGCCCGAGGTGCGGGCGCGGGTCGCCACGATGATCGCGCAGCTCGGCAAGCTCCCCGGCGTCACCGGCGTGTTCGACCCCTACAGTCCGCTGGGCGCCGCGCCGCTGGGCGGCAGCCCCCTGAGCGCGGACGGCCACACGGCGATCGTCTCCGTGCTCATGAAGGACGCGCCGACCACGCCCGACCTCCCCGCGATGCGCGGACTGATCTCCACCGCCCGCGACTACGACGGTCCCGATCTGCAGGTCGAGGTCACCGGACCCGCCACCACCGTCGTCGTGCAGGGGACGATCTCACCCTGGCCGATCGCGCTCGGCATCGGCGTGGCGCTGCTCATCCTCTGCCTGACCGTACGGTCCCCGGCCGCCGTCGCCGTCTGCGCCATCGCCGCGGGGGCGACGACCGCGGGAGCGCTGGACGGCGTCACCCTGCTGTCCCATCGGGCCAACGTGATGCAGCTCGCGCCACTGCTGGCGCTGGTGCTCGGCTTCGGGCTGAGCCTCGGCTCCGCCCTCGTCATCGTCAACCGGGCCCAGACCGGCCTGCGGCGGGGACGCAAACCCGAGGACGCGGTGCGTGCGGCGATGCGCCATCCCGGCCGGGCGACCATCGCGGGCAGCCTCGGGCTCGCCGTGGTCATGCTCGGCACCAGCGCGTTGCGCCTCAGCGTGTTCGACGGCCTCGCCCTGGCCGGGTTCACCGCAGCCGCCGTGAGCATCCTCGTCGTCGCCACGCTGCTGCCCGCGATGCTGGCGATCTCCGGGCGTGGCCTGCTGGTCTGGGCCGAACGGACCCATCTGAGCGTCACCGGGACCGGGCTGCCGGTGCGCCCGGGCCTGCGGTCCTGGTGGGCCCGGACCGTCGGGCGTCACCCCCAGGTGTTGGCCGGCGCCGCGGTCGTGCTGCTCACCGTCCTGGCACTGCCGGTGGTCGGGCTGCGCCTGGGCGGCACCGACAACGGCGTCGACCCGACGTCGACGACGAGCCGGCGCGCCTACGACCTGGTCAGCGACGAGTACTTCCCCGGCCTCAACGGGCAGCTCATCGTCATGGCCACGGGAGTGTCGGCCAACCAGCCGACCGCCGTGCCCCACCTGCTGACCGCCCTGCAGGGCACCCCCGGCGTGCAGCGAGCCTTCCTCGTCCTGCAGAACGCCCAGGCGGCGAGCGCCCTGATCCAGGTGTTCCCGAACGACCCGCCCCGGTCGGTGGCGGCCGCCGACCTCGTCCACCGGCTGCGCGACTCCACCGTGCCGACGGCGATCGCGGGCACCTCCCTGGAGGTGTACATCGGCGGCCAGACGGCGATCTTCGAGGACATGTCGGACCGCTTCGCCCGGGTCCTGCCCGCCTTCCTGATCCTCGAACTGGGCGTGCTCGGGGTCACGGTCCTGCTCAGCCTGCGCTCGGTGCGCCACAGCCTGGCGATCACGGCGGCCAGCATGCTCGCCCTCGCGGCGACCCTGGGCGTCATCACCTCGATCTTCTGCAACGGATGGCTGGCCTCCGGGCTCGGGGTGCGCACCGGCCCGATCGAGCCGTTCATCCTCGGGCTCATCCTCATCATCGTGTTCGGGCTGTCGATCGGGATGCACCTGACGCTGCTGAGCCGGCTGCGCGGCACCGCCGACGCTCCGGATCCGCAGGCGGCGATCAGCAGCCGGCACGCGGACGTCGGCGGTGTCGTCATCACGATCAGCATGATCATGGTGGCGGTGTTCGTGGCGCTCACCATGCAGCAGGTGCGGATGATGAAGCTGCTCGGCATCGGACTGTCCGTCGGGGTGATCCTCGACGCCCTCGTGCTGCGGCTGGTGCTGCTGCCCGCCCTCATCCACCTGGTCGGACTGGACCATCGCCGCGGTGACCCGCCGCGGCCCGCGCCGCCGGCCCCGCCGCAGCGCGG
>NZ_JAMQQF010000363.1 GCF_023716945.1 Frankia sp. AiPs1
GGCCGGCCCCGGCTCGCCGCGGATCGGCCTGGCGGCCCTGGCGGGCTGCGCGATCGTCGGCGGGGTGCTGCTCGCCGTCGCCCTATGGAAGCTCGGCGACCCGGCGGTAGACAGCCGCGGTCAGTTCCGCGGTGCGCCGCCAGGTGAAGGTGCGGGCGTGAGCGCGGCCCACCTCGGCGTCGCCGGGGGAGCTGAGCAGGGCGAGGATCGCCTCGGCGAGGTCGTCGGCGAACGAGTCCCGGTCGGCCTGACGGACCAGTCGCACCGGGCTGCCGACGGTGTCGACCAGGGCCCCGGTGACCTCCCGGACGGTCGGGATGTCGGCGGCGACCACCGGGGTACCGGCGGCGAGCGCTTCCAGGGGCGGTAGGCCGAAACCCTCGTAGCGGGAGGGAAAGCACAGCACGCTGGCGCCCGCGACCGTAGCCCGCAACTGCTCGGCGTCGAGGTAGCCGGCGGTGACGACGCTGCCGGCGGGCAGCCCGGCGAGGTCGAGGGTCGGCCCCCACCCCGGCGGTCCCACGAGGACCAGCGGGGGCGCGCCGAGTTTTGCCGCGTGCAGCCGGCGGACGGCCTCCAGCAGGACCGGCAGGTTCTTGCGGGGTTCGACCGAGCCGACGAAGAGCAGGTACCGCTCGGGCAGCCCGTGCTCCCGCCGCCAGGCCCCAGTCGGCGCCGGGGTGGTGAACCAGGCGTCGTCGACGCCGAGCGGGGTGGGGGTGACCAGCGCCGGGTCGAGCCGGTAGGCGGTGATCACCTCCTCGGCGACGGCCCGGCTCGGCGTCAGTACGGCCGAGGCGCGCCGCAGCCCGCGGGGAACGAGATCGCTGTAGCGGGCGGAGGCGGCCGTGACCGTGTCCGGGGTCCGCAGGTAGGACAGGTCGTGGATGGTGAGCACGCCGCGGGCGCGACGCAGCGGCGGCAGGACGAAGTTGGTCCCGTGCACGATGTCCGCGGCGCCGGTGAGCCATTCCACGGCCGGCTGCTCGCCGCGGATCCAGGCGTCCTGGAGCAGTCGCGCCGGCGCCCGGCGGGCGGCCGGGCGCACCCCCGCCGGCAGGCTCCCGGCCAGCTCGTCGAGCCCACGCCAGGTGAACGCCGTCGCCGCCAGCTCCCAGGAGGTGTCGAGCCGGGCGAGGCCGGCCAGCAGGTGCTCGGTGTAGCGGCCGACGCCGGTGCGCCGCCCGAGCAGCGGCGTGCCGTCGAGCACGATCCTCATCCGCCTGCTCCCGCCGCTGTCGTGTCGATGCCGCGCTGCCGCTCCCGGTCAGCTCTGGTTCCGGTCAGCTCTGGTTTCGGGTAGTCCTGGTTTCGGGTAGTCCTGGGTTCGGTCAGCCCTGGTAGAGGTGGCGGCGGTCGGCGATGTCGCGCCACTGGTCGGCGAACGCGTCGTCCGAGAAGGTCTGGGCCCGCTCGACCGCCGCGGCCGCGAGCCGGCCGCGCAGGCCGTCCTCGGCGGCGAGCCGACGGGTGAACGAGGCGACCTGCTCCGGCCCGGTCCACCGGTAGCCGTCGACGCCGTGCCGGACGATCTCCCGCTGCCCGGCGCGGTCGATGACGACGGGCACGCAGCCGCCGGCCATCGCCTCGACGGTGGTCATCCCGAAGTGCTCCGCCGTCCAGGGCCGGCGCCGGTCGTCCTCGCCGTAGCCGGTCGCCGACCAGAACACCGAGCTGGTCGACAGCAGCTGCTCCACCTGCGCCCGCGGGGCGTTCGGGTGGACCTGCACCGGCAGGCCGGCCCCGGCGGCGCGGACCTGCTCCAGGTAGGGCCGCTGGGACTCCTCGCAGCCGCCGACGACGTGCATCGTCCAGCCCGGCAGGTCGCCGGCACGGTACAGCTCACCGAACCACTGCACCATCTCGAGCTGCCGCTTGGCGTGCCCGAGACCCGGCATGAAGAACCGCCCGACGGTGACGACGGCCTTCTCCCGGGTCGGCGCCGGGTGCAGCCGCTGCACCTGGATGGGGGGGAACAGCACGTCGGCGTCGCGCCTCCACAACCGCCGGATCCAGCCCCGGGTGAACTGCGAGTTGGCCATGACCACGTCGTAGCCGTCGAGGTAGGCCAGGTCCGCCGGGTCCCGCAGCAGCCAGGGGAAGCGTAGCGGCAGGCGGGCGATCGGTCCCTCGTCGCCGTCGGTGACTCGTGGGCGGCTCACCGCGACGCCGAGCTCGCGCACGTCCGCGGCGCCCGGCGAGAACGCGTCGCTGACCAGGGTGAGCTCGGTGCCGTCGGTGGTCGGCGGCAGCGGCACCTCGAACGGGGCGAAGTCGGCGCCGATCTCCAGCTTGGCCAGCACCCCGCCACCGGCGTCGAGGACCCGCAGCGAGGTGCCGGCCGGCGCGCCCGGACGGCCGATGTCGGCGCGCAGGGTGCGCCGCTCACCCGGGCTGACGGCGAGGATGCCCGACCCGTTCGTCCAGGTCCACTGCCGGCGGCGGCCGCCCTCCGGCGGGTACCAGCCCTGGCCGAAGCTGACCGCGGGGCGCACCCCGCGCAGCAGCGGACCGGCGGTGCGCACGGCGGCCTTACGCCAGGCCGCCATGTCGTGGTCGAAGGGCGTCGGAAAGAAGCACAGGTACGCCGACCGCGGGGACTGCGGCGCGATGCGGCTCATGTACGAGCCGTTGACGAACAGGTCGTAGCCCGCGGAGAGGGCCGCGATGGCTTCTTCGCCGCGGTCGGGCAGCCGGACGTAACGGCAGCCGGTGAGATCCAGGCCGAGATGGCTGCCGAGCCGGTCGAGGTCGACCTCGGAGTGCCCGAGGATGTCGACGCTCGCACCCTCGGCCGCCAGCACCTGAGCGATCATGCCGTTGTGGCGTTCCCCGCCGCCCATCGAGTGCCAGAACCGGTTGTAGACGGCGGCCCGAACCCCCCGCGCCGGCTGCGCGTCGGACCCGCTGGCCGGATCGACCGCAGTGGCCGGGTCGACCGCAGTGGCCGCAGTGGCCGGGTCGACCGCAGTGGTCGGCGCGGCGGGATCCGTGGCGCCGCTCGCGAGCTCGCTCATCGGGAGACCAGCCAGCTCTGCAGGCTCGAGCGCCGCTCGGCGGCGGTGCGGCCGATCTCGCGGCGGGCCCGCAGCATCGTGGGCAGCAGCCGCAGGTAGGAGCCGCAGACCCGGAGCCGCAGCAGCGTCGGGCGGACCGCCGGGCGGCTGCGGCCCCGCCAGGCCTGGCGCAGGGTGCGCACCGCGATGGAGGCGGTCGTCGCCGGGTAGCGCAGCACCGCGGACAGCGCCAGCGCCGCCGTCGCGTCCTTGGTGAGCATCAGCAGCCGGTTGCGGTCGGTGTGGAAGACGAACAGCGGCGACCACTCGACGCTCGACGCGGAGTGGATGTGCCGCAGCACCGCGCCCGGCATGTAACGGATCGTGTACCCGCGGGCCCGGATCCGCCACGACAGGTCGGTGTCCTCGTAGTACAGGAAGAACGCGTCGTCGAACCAGCCGAGCTCGTGACCCAGCGACGACCGGATCGCCATCCCGTTGCCGCAGGCGGTGAACACGTCCTCCGGCTGGTCGAACTGGCCGGTGTCGACCTGCTGGTAGCCCCGGTCCGCGCCGTAGCCGTCGGTCAGCACGATCCCGCCGACGTTGTTGACCACGTCGACGCGCGGCGCCTCCCCGCCGACGGTCAGAGTCACCGTCGTCGACTCGGGGCCGACGGCCAGCTCGGCCCGACCGCCATCGGCGGTCCCGGTCGGGCCGTCCCAGCTCAGCACGACCTGCTTGCGCGACTCCGCCGCCCAGGTGAACCCGAGGGTGACCGGTCCACCGTCCGGGATCGGGACGCACAGCTCGCCGTCGCCGCGGGTCCAGAAGTACGGGGCCTTCGGCGGTCCCTCGGCGCCGTAGGTCAGCTTCTCCCAGAGCACCTCGCGCAGCGCCTCGTGCCCGTCCACCGTCACCGACGACACCCGCACGCCCAGCTCCCGGGAGTCGTGCGGGCCGGGCACGAAGGTGGGCGTACTCAACCGCAGCCGCAGGAAGCGGGGGAGGAACACGACCTTGCCGGTGGCAGCGCCGAGGTGCTGGCCGCCGGGCTCACCGAACGGCGCCAGCAGAGCCGCGAGCCACGTCGGTTCGGGCACGGCGTCGTTGTTCACCAGCACCGCATACGGCGTGGTGACCTGACGCAGGGCGAGGTTGTTGCCGCCGGCGAAACCAAGGTTGCGGTCCGAGGGCACGATCCGCACCCAGGGGTAACGCTCGGCGAGTAGTTCCCGGGAACCGTCCACCGAGGCGTTGTCGACGACCCAGGTCTGGAAGGCGAGGCCGGCGTCCTGCTTGGCGATGCCGTCGAGGCAGGCCGGCAGCAGGTGCGCCCCGTTCCAGTTGACGATCACGATGGTCGCCAACGGCTCGGTCGCCGCGCCACCGCCCGGCCCGGCGGTGATTGCCGTCTGCTTCCGCTCCGTCATCCGCGCAGCCTCGCCTCGTAGTCGACCTTGAGAAGCCCGTCTGCCTGCGGTCCGCTGACGCCGAACAGCTCCTCGAACCGGCGGGTCGTCACCGGGGCTCCGGTGGTGGCGTCCGACACGTGCACCTTGACCGCGAACGCCCCGAGCAGCTCGGGTAGGTGCGGGACGGAGAAGTCGACGATGTGCCGCCCGGGACCGACGGCGAGCCCGCCCAGCGGCGTCTCCATCATCCAGATGGGCACCTCGCTCTGCCCGACGATGTAGGTGTGCAGGTAGATCTGCGCCGGCGCACCCTCGGTGACGTCGAGCTCGACGCTGACCGTGAGCCGCTCGCCCGGGTCGTACTGCACCAGCGGCAGCCCGCCGGGATCCAGGCTGAAGGCCACCGACTGGGGCCGGACGGTGGCGTACTCCCACGACACCGGACCCTCGGCCGGCAGGCTGCCCAGCTTCTGCCGCAGCAGCTTCGTGCCCACGGCAGGGTTGCCGTCGTAGATCAGTGAGCCGGACTCCAGGACCAGGATCCGGTCACACATGCTCTCGATGAGGTCGAGGGAGTGGGTGACGAACAGGATCGTGCGCCCCTGCGCCCGGAATTCGGCGATCTTGGCCAGGCACTTGCGCTGGAACGCCTCGTCGCCGACGGCGAGCACCTCGTCGACGAGCAGCACGTCCGGATCGACGTGCACGGCCACGGCGAAGCCCAGGCGCACGTACTGGCCGGACGAGTAGTGCTTCACGTCATCGTCGATCTTGTGCCGCAGTTCGGAGAAGTCGACGATCGAGTCGAACAACCGGTCGATCTCCCGCTTGGACAGCCCGAGCAGCGAGGCGTTGAGGTAGACGTTGTCCCGCCCGGACAGCTCGCCGTTGAACCCGGCACCGAGCTCCAGCAGCGACGCGATCCGGCCCTGCACCGAGACCTGCCCGCTGGTCGGGCGCAGGATGCCGGCGAGCACCTTGAGCAGGGTCGACTTGCCCGAGCCGTTCGCCCCGGCGAGCCCGACCGTCTGGCCGCGCCCGATCGTCACGTCGACGTCGCGCAGCGCCCAGAAGTCGTCCCCGGCGGGACCACCACGGCGGACGAACCGTTCCTTCAGGCTCGTCGCGCGGTTGCTGTACGAGACGAATCGCTTGCTCACCCCGGTCCCCTGGATCACCACCGCCGAGCCGGGGGCGGGTTCGCCGACGCCGACCTGCTCGGGGGCTCCGAAGGGATCGCGAGCTCCGAAGGGATCGGGGGCACCGACCGGGTCGGGGGCACCGAGGGGATCGACCACGCCGGGCCTGCCGGCCGGCGCCGCCCCGTACGCGTCGGGAACGCCCCAGGGGTCCGACCGATCCGGCGGCGTTGCGGCGACCTCCGGGTAGGACGACAGGGCGGGTTCGAGCGGTGCGGGTTCGAGCGTTGGGGGGTCGAGTAGGGCGGGGTCGAGCGCGGTCGGCTCGAGCGCGGTGGGGCCGGCCGGCGCGGCGCCGTCGGACGC
>NZ_JAMQQF010000364.1 GCF_023716945.1 Frankia sp. AiPs1
GACCAACGCGACTCCGGCCGCCGCCGGCGTCTGACCCCGCCACATCCGCACCACCCGCCACACCCGCACCACCCGCCGGCGGGCGCCGCGCCCGGGCCGGGTGCCGGTCGGCTCGCGTCCGACGTGCGATGGGTCGGGGGCGGATCGGCACGGGCGGCCGGCGCGAGGCGCCATCGGGCGCCCGCGCGGGCCGCGGACGAACCAGAGACAGGCGCGCCGCGGGGCGTGGGCGTGGTGCCGAGGGCCACTCGTCCATGGCCAGCCCCGCTACCTCACCGGAAATCCGGGAGCTCGACCAAAACAAACCGGCAAAATCGATGCCCGGTTGTCCTCGGCGGCTTGATTGGCTGTTTTTCTCGGCTGCTCGGAACCGCTGTTCGGCTGCTCCAGTGTGGCCCTTTCGTGGCCGCGTCGCCATCTTTTTGCTTTGCAGCAGTCGGGCGATGTTTGATGTTTCTGTCACACCACGACTACCCAACGGCGGTGATGGAGTCATGTCCTCTTCATGTGACCGTGGTGGCCCTCCACGGGAGCCGCTTGACCCGGTGCGGAGTACGGTGCCTGAACAGACGTCGACGCGCTCTCGCCCCGCCGAGCCCGTTCCGGTGGGGCTGATCCCCGGACAGCCGGCCGTGACCACATCGGGTCCGGGCAGTCCGCCAGCATCGAGTGATCCAGCCGAGGGAAGGAGGCTTGTGCCGCCGGACACGATCCAGCTCACCATCCCCGGTGCTCTGGTTTCGGTTCAGGCGGTGCAGGAGCCGGGAACCCTGATCGCGGACCGCAGCGGATGGCAACGCGCCGTGTTACGCGCATCCATGCCCTCCGCGGCGAAACTCGTCGCGTGCACCCTGGCGTGCCACATCGCCGAGGCGCCGGAGTTCCTCCCCGCCGGTGCGGCGGTGAGCGGCCCCGGGCTGATCACCCTGCGGGAGGAGACCGGCTACAGTCGGACCCACGTGCAGCGGCAGGTGTCCCTGCTGCGCCGGCAGGGTTGGCTGACCACCGTGGCGCGCCCGGCCGCCGGCCGGACGACCCGGTTTGCCCTGAGCATCCCCGACTCGATGGTCCGGGCCGGTCTCGTCCGGCTGGTCGAGCCGCCCGTCCAGGCGACTGGCGAGCCGGTCGGTGAGACGCCGGCCGGGGCCGCCGGCACCCAGGAATCCTCGCGCGAGTCGGGCCGCCGCCGCGGGCGCCGCAGTCGCGCCGGCTCCCATCCGAAGGGCGCCGCGCGGCGCCACACCCGCGAACGCGAGATGGCGACCGTGGGCAGCGAGGCACAGGACCGGGCCGGCGGCTTCGTCGTCGACCTCGTGCCCTCGCGCGATCGTGGCCCCTGCGCGCCGGCGGCCGCCCAGCCTCCCGAGGCTTATCAGCGTCCCGAGGCTTATCAGCGTCCCGAGGCTTATCAGCGTCCCGAGGCCCATCAGCCTCCCGAGGCTTATCAGGCTCCCGAGAGCTGGCGCCGCGAGGACTCTTCGCACCAGCCGGCGGACGTTCCCGCGGCGCCGGCCGAGCCGGCCACCGTCGACGCGGGTGCGCCGCCGCACCCCGCAGCGCCCACTGCCACCACGACCACGACCACGGAGGAATCGGAGCAGGAAGCCCCGCGCGCAGCGGCCCCGCATGCAAAGGCGATGTACGAGGCGGTGACGGGCGAGGCCACGGCGGGCGAGGCCACGGTGGATGAGGTCGCGGTGGATGAGGTCGCGGCGGACGAGCCCCCGGCGCCCACGGTTCCGCTGCCCCCGCCGCCGCCCGCGCCGATGACCCTCGCCGCGACCCAGGTGATCAACGTGCTGGCGAACGCGATGCGTCGCCCGACCTCCGACTTCCTGGAGATCTTCGGCAAGCTGCAGATCATCTTCGACGAGGACAACTGGGATCCGGTCACGCTGGCCCTGCACCTCGTCCACATCATCCAGACCGGGGTGCTGGTCGGGGACGGCGACGAGATCGACAACCTGTCCTGGCGTCTTGACCGGCTGCCGCGGGCCTCGACCGACTGCGAGTGCCGCTCCTGCCGGGAGCGCCGGGCCGACCAGTTGAAGTCGCCGTCCGCCCCTTCTCCCAAGGGCCGGTTCAACCGCTCGGGCGCAACGGGTCGCGGCACCGGCCGGCCGGCCGCGGCCGAGCCGAAACGCTCCGCGGCCGCGACGACCGAGGCACCGCCGGTAGAGATTCCGCGGCCTCCCCTCGAAGCGATCGAGCGAGCCGCCCAAGCGGCGCGCGAGGCCCGGCTGCGGGAACGCCAGCAGGCGGCGGGCGGCGCGGCCTGACCGGATCCGGCGCACTGTTGCACGGGCCCGTCGGTGGGTCATCATGGGAAGCCGGCGTCGACGGCGGCAGGTGACAGACATGGCGGAACGCGGATCCGGCGATGATCTTGACGCGGATGTGATCGTGGTCGGCAGCGGCTTCGGAGGCAGCGTCAGCGCCCTGCGCCTCACGGAGAAGGGCTACCGAGTCCTCGTCATCGAAGCGGGTCGCCGCTTCAGTCCGCAGACGCTGCCGCGCAACAACTGGCACATCCGCCGGTACCTGTGGCTGCCGCGGCTGGGATGCCACGGCATTCAGAAGATCACCTGGCTGGGGCGGGTCATCGCGCTGTCCGGGACGGCGGTCGGCGGCGGATCGGTCGTCTACGCGAACACCCTGTACCGGCCGCTGGACGCCTTCTACGCCGACCCACAGTGGCGCGGCATCACGGACTGGCGCGCGGAGCTGGCCCCCTTCTTCGAGCAGGCCGAGCGGATGCTCGGGGTGACCGCGAACCCGACGACGACCTACGCCGACGAGGTGTTCCACGCGGTCGCGGACGAGATGGGCGTCGGGCCGAGCTTCGCGCCAACGCGGGTCGGGGTCTTCTTCGGCCGCGACGGCCGGCAGGAACCGGGAGTCAAGGTACCCGACCCCTACTTCGGCGGGGTCGGGCCCGGCCGCACGGGCTGCGTCGAATGCGGCGAGTGCATGACCGGCTGCCGCCGCGGAGCGAAGAACACGCTGGACCGCAACTACCTGTTCCTCGCCGAGCGGGCCGGCGCGCAGGTCCGGCCCGACACCACGGTCACCGCCATCCGCCCGCGGTCCGGCGGTGGGTACGAGGTCGACGTTGTTCGGACGCCGGGAGTGCCCCGGCGCGGGCGGCGGACGTTGACGGCGGGGCAGGTCGTGTTCGCCGCCGGCACCCTCGGGACCCAGCGTCTGCTGCTCACGGCGCGCGAGCGCGGCGACCTGCCGGCCCTGTCGGCTCGGCTCGGCGAACTCACCCGGACGAACTCCGAGTCGATCCTCGGTGCGACGCGGTTCCGCCCGGACCCCCGGGTCGCCCGCGGAGTGGCGATCACGTCGTCGTTCTACCCGGACGGGCAGACCCACGTCGAGGCGGTCCGCTACGGCCGGGGCAGCAATCTGATGGCCCTGATCAGCGCGGCGATGACCGATGGCGGGGGCCGGCTGCCGCGCTGGCTGAAGTACCTGCGGGAACTGCTGGTCCGCCCGCACCACGCGCTGGCCATGGGGCTGCCCTGGCGCTGGTCCGAACGGACCATGATTGTTCTGGTGATGCAGGCGCGCGACAACTCGTTGACCGTGTCCCTGCGGCGCGGCCCGTTCGGCCTACGCTGGCTGACCAGCCGGCAGGGCCACGGCGACCCGAATCCGTCGTGGATCCCGGCGGGAAACGACGCCGTCCGCCGGATCGCGGCCCGGATCGGGGGCTACCCCGGCGGCTCCGTCGGCGACATCGCCGACGTCCCGATGACCGCGCACATCCTCGGCGGCGCGCCCATCGGCGCGGACCCGTCCAGCGGGGTGATCGACGGTTACCAGCGGGTGTTCGGATACGAGGGCCTGCACGTCGTCGACGGGGCGGCGATCTCGGCGAATCTCGGGGCGAACCCGTCGTTGACGATCACCGCGCAGGCCGAACGGGCCCTGTCGTTCTGGCCGAACAAGGGGGAATCGGATCCCCGTCCGACGCTGGGGCAGCCCTATCGGCGGGTCGATCCCCGGTCGCCGGCCCGCCCGACCGTGCCGGCGGATGCCCCAGGCGCGTACCGCATCGGCGACGCGGTCGCCGCGCCGCGTCGTTGACCGTCGCCTGCTGATCCGGACGCCCGCCTGCTGATCCGGACGCCCGCCGGCTGATCCGACGTCGGCGGCGGATCCGGCCGGTGGCGGGCTCGACGCCCGCCGGCCGGATGCCGCCGCCGCACGCCTCAGCGAGGCCGGCTGGGCTCACCGAACGTCGTGTCCACGCCCGGCATCTCCTCGAGGCTGTTCGTCGAGGTCGACAGGCGGTCGTCGAAGGCGTCGCGGCCGCTGGCCCGGTCGGTGGCCGCGGCCGAGCCGGTCGTGCCGCCGATCGGCGCCGGCTCCGCGGTGACCGTCGGGCTGTTCTGCTGGGCCAGGTAGCGGCGCACCGCGACGGTGCCCGCCGCACCGGCGCCGGCCAGGGCGAGCGTCAGCAGGCTGCGCCGGCGGCGGCGGTGCACCTTGGCGAGTTTGCCCTCGGCCTTGGCCAGCCGCTTCTCCAGGATTTCCTGGGCCTTGTCGGCCTGGCCGCGGGCCTTCGCCTCGTTGGCCACGGCCTTGCGGGAACGCTGCCGTTCCGAGCGCAGTTCGGCGGCTGCGCGGGCCCGCTCGGCGGACAGCTCCGCCTGGGACCGGGCCTTCTCGATCTTCCGGCCGGCTCGCCCGGAGACGGCGACGGCCTTCCCCGCGGCCTTACCGGCCGCCTTACCCGCGACGCGCGGGACGGCCGTCCCCCCGTGGGCCGCGGAGCCGGAGACGTCGGAGATCCGGTGGGCCACGGTCACCCCGGCGTCCCGGGTGGCCGATGCGGCGGTGCCGGCGGTCCCGCCGGCGATGGTTGCCGCGCGCAGGGCGGCCGTGCCGGCCCGGTCGGCGGCGTGCTTCGCCGCGTCGGAGAGCCCGCTGACCGGCGCGGTGTCGGTGACGTGCGAAATACGGTCCTTAAAGGTCGTGCTCATGGCGTCCTTCCCTGGAGCCGAGATCGTGGCGGAGGGTCGCGGGCGGTCAAGATCTGTGCAGTGTGCCGTACCCCGATGTCCGCCCTCTCCAACGCGCGGACGCCCGGCAGGCGTGTCACGCCGACCTGCGTGACATGCCTGGGCTGTGCACCGGGGTGTGCACAGGCCCGTCACGCGGTGCATGCCGATGCGGGCGGTGCGGAACGCCGGCTGCGCCCGGCGCATACGATCGGGTCCGGCTCGGGCGCCGTCTGACCGGACATCGACCCAGATCTGAAGAGAAGAGAGGCTCATGGCCGAGGAGCTGTACGCGACGCTGCGGACGACTCAGGGGGATATCGAGATCCGTCTGTTCCCCGATCACGCTCCCAAGACCGTCCGCAACTTCGTCGGGCTGGCGACCGGGACGCAGGACTGGACGGACCCGGCGAGCGGCGCCAAGAAGACCGGAACCCCGCTGTACAGCGGCACGGTCTTTCACCGGGTCATCCCGAACTTCATGATCCAGGGCGGGGACCCGCTGGGCTCCGGCCGCGGGGGTCCGGGCTACCAGTTCGCCGACGAGTTCCACCCCGACCTGACGTTCAGCAAGCCCTACCTGCTCGCGATGGCGAACGCCGGGCCGGGCACGAACGGCTCGCAGTTCTTCGTCACCGTCGCGGCCACCGACTGGCTCAACCGGAAGCACACGATCTTCGGCGAGGTCACCCGGGGCACCGACGTCGTCGACGCGATCGCGAAGGCGCCGACCGCCGCGCAGGACCGCCCGAAGTCCGACATCGTGATCCAGGAGATCGTCATCGACCGTCGGCCGGCCTGACCGGTCCGACCGGACCCACCTCGATGACTCAGCCACCGCCGGAGCCGGGCGGACCCGCGGGCGACGCGGGCTCCGGCCCGGCCGGGGCGGCCGGGCCGGGC
>NZ_JAMQQF010000365.1 GCF_023716945.1 Frankia sp. AiPs1
GATCAGGCCCGCGCCACGGCCCGCCACGGCCATCAGGCCCTGCGCCGCAGCCGTCAGGCCCCGCGCCGCAGCGTCAGGCCTGCGCCACGGCCGGGTCCGTTCAGGCCTGGGTGGTGTGCACGACGGGCAGGCACGGTTGACCGAAGCGCACGTCCCGCGCCGTGGGGGGCAGCGCGGCGAACATCCGGCCGTGGTGCTCGCGGGCCCGTCGGGTGCCGGCGGGCCCGACCAGGTTGGTGTCGACGAGCTCGCCCGCCACGACGATCGACTGGAGCAGCTCACGGTCCCGCGACTCGCCGGCCCGGAACCCGGGGTCCGCCCCTGTCACCGGTGCGGTGGCGAAGGCCGAGCCGGCGGAGGGGACACCGGCTGTCAGCGCCGCAGCCGCAGCGGTGGAAACGGCGGCGGTGGGCCCCACGGCGGAAGGCGCCGCAGTGGCCATGGAGGCGGCGGAAGCAGGAGAGGCGGCGGAAGCGGGAGAGACGGCGGTGCCCGTAGCGGCGGGCAAGGCGGCGGAGGCGGCGGAGGCGGCGGAGGCGGGCGAGGCGGCGGGGAGGACGACGTCGGCGACGGCGCGGCCGCTGGGGTCGTGGCGGCGCACGACCCGCTTACGGCCCCCGCGGCTGGACTTGCCCACCGACTTCTTGGCAACGGCGACACCGTCGACCTCGACGAGCTTGTAGACGAACCCGGCGGTCGGCGCCCCGGACCCGGTGACCAGGCTGGTTCCGATGCCATAGCCGTCCACGGGCGCCTCGCCCAACCGGGCGATGGCGTGCTCGTCCAGATCCCCGGTGGCGATGATCCGGGTGCCGGGCGCGCCGAGCGCGTCGAGTTGTGCCCGGGCGGCCGTGGCCAGCCCACCCAGGTCACCGCTGTCGATCCGGATGGCGCCGAGCTCCGGCCCGGCGGCGGCCACCGCCGCGGCGATGCCCGCGGGGACGTCGTAGGTGTCGACGAGCAGCGTCGTGTCGCGGCCCAGGGCGGCCACCTGGGCGGCGAACGCCTCGGCCTCGGTGGGATGGACGAGGGTGAACGCGTGCGCGCTGGTCCCCACGCTGGGCACGGCGTAGGTCCGGGCCGCCTCCAGGTTGGAGCTGGCCGCAAAGCCCACCAGGTAGGCAGCCCGCGCGGCCGCGACGGCTGCCGCCTCGTGGGTGCGCCGCGAGCCCATCTCCAGGCAGGGCCGCGAGCCGGCCGCGGCGACCATCCGGGCGCCGGCCGCGGCGATTGCGCTGTCGTGGTTGAGGATCGACAGCACGAGCGTCTCCAGCAGCACCGATTCGGCGAACGTCCCCTCGACGGCGAGGACCGGCGCGCCGGGGAAGAACGGCTCGCCCTCGGCGAAGGCACGGATGTCGCCGCGGAAGCGGTAGTCGGCCAGCCAGACCGCGGTGTCGTCGTCGACCACGCCGGCGGCGCGCAGCGCGGCGAGCTCGGGCGGGGCGAAGCGGAAGTCCGCCAGGGCGTCGAGCAGCCGGCCGGTACCGGCAAACACGCCGAAGCGGCGGCCGGGCGGCAGCGAACGGGTGAAGACCTCGAAGACCACGCGACGGTTGGCCGCCCCGGAGCGGAGCGCCGCCCGCAGCATGGTCAACTCATAGTGATCGGTCATAAGTGCCGTGGACATCCGGAACAGGCTAGGGACGCGCCCGTCGAGATGCGCGCCTCTCGCCATCCCGGGGGCGGCGCAAGGGGATGGGTTCGCCGTGCCGGGAGGTGTGTTGGTCCAGCGGTGGGGCGGGCGCAATCCTGCATGATGTCCCTCACACCTTGCCGCCCCATGCCGCCAGCGACCGGGAGTGCCTCGACGTGACGACGCCCGCGACCGACCTCGCGCCGGCCGGGTGTGTGCCCCGGATGGCGCGGTTCGCGGGCGATCGGCGGCATTTGGACGGGACCTCGGTAGTCGTCCGACGCCGTCATGCGATCGTCTTGAGCGTGGACCAGAGTAATGCCGGCATCTTCATCGTCGTGGTCGGCGGCGCGTTGCTCGCTCTGCTCGTACTCGGCGGTCGAGCCGGCCGGAGCATCGGCCGCGAGGTGTGGAGCCGCATCGGCTTCTTCCGCTGGATACTCGTCGCGATCATTATCGTGGTCATCCTCGATCTGTCCGACGGGTTGCCCAACCAATGAACGCCGGGATGGCGGGAACAGCACCGCATAACGCAAGGCAGCGAAGACGTTGCAGGACGCCACCGGGCCACCTCCGTATGGGGTGGTCGATTTATGTCACTGCGCTCCCAGATGCCCGACTCGTTATGCTCACTTCGCGTAACACGATTGTCGGACGAGAGGACAGCGGGTGACTGGTCACACCTGGCTCTGGACGCCGCCGCGGGCCACTCCAGCCAGCGTCGGCGTCGGCCAGCTCCTGAGGGCTTACCGGCAGGCCCACGGCCTGACGCAGCAGCAACTCGCCGATCGGCTTGGCTTCGACCAGTCGTACGTCTCCAAGGTGGAAAGCGGCCGTCGGGCCATCCACGACATCTCCACGCTGCGCCACATCGCCCGAAACCTCGCGCTGTCCCCGGAGGACGTGGGCCTGGCGCCCGGCGCGATGGCGGACCGCCGACGGGACAGCGGCCCACGCAGTCCCGCGGCCGAACAGGTCGCCGCCAGCCAGCGCGCCTGGCGGCTGACCCGGGACCACCTCAACCACCACCGGATCAGCCTGGCCCGGGCCGCGGTGCGGCTCTACCCGGAGACCGACCGGCTCGGCAGTGGGCTGCTGGCCCGCCCGGGCTGGGTCTGGGACCGGCCGGTGGACATCGACGAGGTCGCCCTGCACTGGCAGGACAAGGTCGAACCGCCGCTGATCCGCGGGGACGAGCCGGAGACCGCCGGCAGCCGCCCGCTGCTCGGCGGCGGCAGCGCGCAGACCCGGTACCAGCGCTACACCCGGGCGATGCGCGACCTCGACCGGCCGACGCTGTTCGAGAACCGGCTGAGCTTCCGGCTGATGGACATCGGCGGCGACGGCACGGCGCCGGCATCGGCGGACAACCGCCCGACGCTGAACTTCGGCCACACGACCTACTTCGACGCCGTCGACGTGTGCGAGACGGTGGCGCACGAGGCGGCCGCCGCGATGGCCGGCACCGGGCTGTCCTGGCCGGCGCTGCCGTTCCGGGCGCGCATCGGCAACCCGTTCGACTTCGGCCGCCGGGTGGCCCTGCCGTCGATCAACACCCTGACGATCCGGCACGATCGGGGCGGTCAGGCGAGTTTCTTCCTGCATCGGCGCAGTGCGGGCTCGGTGGCGACCGCGGGCGGGGTCTACCACGTGATCCCCGCCGGGGTGTTCCAGCCGTCGGGGATCACCGCGTTCCACCACGAGGCCGACTTCGACCTGTGGCGCAACATCATGCGAGAACTCAGCGAGGAGCTGCTCGGCAACCCCGAGCACGACGGCAGCTCGTCCAGCCCGATCGACTACGACGCCGACGAGCCGTTCCGCTCCTTCGAGCAGGCCCGGCGGGCGGGCTCGGTGCGGGTGTCGTACTTCGGCATCGGCCTCGACGCGTTGACCTTGTTCGGCGAGATACTCACCGTCGTGGTCATTGATGCGGACGCCTTCGACAAGCTGTTCGGCGGGATGGTCCAGAGCAACGCCGAGGGCTCCGTCGTCACGGCCGGCCCCAACCGGGCGGTGACCGAGGGCATCCCGTTCACCCACACCGCGCTGCGCCGTCTCGTCGACACCGAGCCCATCGCTCCGTCGGCGGCGGCGTGCCTCGAGCTCGCCTGGCGCCACCGCGAGACGTTGCTGCCCGGCGTCCGCGCCCGGACGGCGTCCTGATCCGGGACATGCGCGTTCTGATCACCGGTGCGTCCGGCTTCATCGGCGGAGTGGTCACGGACGCCCTCGCGGCCGACGGCCACGCGGTGACCGCGATGGTGCGCGACCACTCCTCGGCGCCGGTCTTCGCCCCCGGCGTCGAGGTCGTGGCCGCGGACCTGCTCGACCCGCAGCAGCTCGCCGCGGCGGGGGTGGACCGGGGCTTCGACGGGGTGTGCCATCTCGCGGCCCTGACCCGGGTCCGGGAGTCGCGGATGGCTCCCCTGCGCTACTTCCAGGCCAACCTCACGGGCACCGTCAACCTGCTCACGGCGCTGGAGATCGGCACGGAGCGGTCCGGGGTCGCACCCGCGTTCGTGTTCGGCTCGAGCTGCGCCGTCTACGGCGACGTCGATCTGACCGGCGTCCCGGAAAGCCGCCCGCCGGACCCGTCGAACCCCTACGGCGCGTCCAAGCTCGCCGCCGAGCGCCTGCTGAGCCACCAGGCCGGCACCGGCCTGGTGGGGGCGGTCATCCTGCGCTCGTTCAACGTCGCGGGCGCCGTCGACGGGCACTTCGACCGGGACGACAGCCGGATCATCCCGGCGGCGATCGCGGTGGCGAGCGGGCGCCGCGACGTCTTCCGCGTCAACGGGGACGGGCAGGCACTGCGGGAGTACGTCCACGTCGGGGACATGGCGGCCGCCTACCAGGCGGCGCTGACGGCGGCCACGCCGGGACGCTGCTCGGTGTTCAACGTGGGCAGCGGCATCGGGGTGAGCATCATCGACGTGCTGGCGGCGGTCGGTCGGGCCAGCGGGCGCCCGGTGCGGCGCATCCACTGCCCACCCGTCCCCGAGCCCAAGGCGCTCATCGGGGACAGTCGGCGGATCCGCACCGAGCTGGCCTGGGGCTCGCCCCGGTCGGGCATCGACCAGATCGTCTCGGACGCCTGGCGGTTCGGCCGGGCGTCCGGCGGGACCGGCGTGACGCCGCGCCAGCGCAACGTCCCGATCATCACCTGACGCCGCCCGGCAGCACCGACATGCCCACCGTCACCGCCTGTCCACCGTCACCGCCTGCCAGGCGTGGCCGGCCTGCCCGCCGGCCGGCGTCGGCTCAGGTCGGACATCCCCCGGACTACCGCCCACCGTGCACACCCCGTAACCTGTAGCGAAGTATGACCTCCGGGCCCGACACCAGCGCTTCTGGCGCGGCCGGCCCGGGCGCACATCCCGGACGATCGGGTTCGGCGAACTGGTCGGACCGACCGGTCCGTTCCGCCGGCAGGCAGTTCCGACCCGCGCGACGATGGATCCTGACAGGCTTTCCCGACCCCGAAGGGCTGGCTGTGATGGTGGCGGACCGACACCTGGGCCTGCGGCCCTGTCACGTCTACGACTACGACGGCGAGTACCTGGGCTCCTTCACGAGCTGGTCGGCGGCGCACGAGTGGGCTCACCTCCAGGCCGCGATGGGAGGCGTCCCCGGGCCGTTGGAGGTCGAGGACCGGCAGCTCGGGCAGCGTCGGCGCGTCTGGGTGGACCGCTGCGCGGACCTGCTCGCCGTGCCGCCGGCAGCGACCGAGACGCCGGCAGCGACCGAGAGGCCAGCAGTGACTGAGAGGCCAGCGGAGGCCACCCACGCCCCGCGGGCCGGCGATGCCGGGCCCGGCGCGATCCACCGGGACCACGGCGCGGGCAGCGGTCCCGCCGCCGAGCACGGCGCGATCGTCGCGGCACTCGGCGCCGCCGTGCTCTGCGACGTCCTCGACGCCCCGACCGTCATCCCCGCGCAACCCCGCCGATCGGACTGATCCGCGCCGACCCGGTCCGCCCGCGGGCCCCATCCCACGGGCGGGCCCCGTCCCACGGGCGCTGATCGGAAACCATCGGTTCCGTCGGGGCGGCCCAGAAACGCCGCCGATAGCCCGAAAGGGCGGCTGCCCAGCACGAGAAACCCAACACATCATCATCGCCCGCGGACGGGCGGGCCGGTCGGCGGGCGGGTCCGCCCACCGGCCCGAATCCCGGGGGGCGGCCGGCAGGTGCGGGACAGGCCGTTGGTCCGGCCCGGACCGCGGCGATCCGGCCTGGTCGCGTCGGGTGGCACCCCCCGCGGCGCCGCCCGGA
>NZ_JAMQQF010000366.1 GCF_023716945.1 Frankia sp. AiPs1
GGCATCGACGGTCGGGTCGGCGGGCATCACCTCGTGGTCGGGGATCGCGGACATCCTTGCGCCGCCCACGGGCGCCGTCCCGGCCGGTCGCGCGCATCCGAGAGACGCGGAGGGATCGGCGTGGTGCACGCCCAGCCGCTGTCCGTCGCCGCCGCGGGGCCGAGCCTCGCCGCGGAGGCCGCTGCCCTGCGTGCCCGTGGGCCGGTCGCCGCGGTGACCCTGCCCGGCGGCATCCCCGCGTACGCCGTGAACCAGCACACGATGCTGCGCGCGCTGCTGCTCGATCCGCGGGTCAGCAAGGATCCCCGCCGTCACTGGGCGCAGTGGGAGGAGGCGTGTCGCCGGCCGGAATGGAGCTGGGTCCTGCAGTGGGTGGGCGTGGTGAACATGCTCAGCACCTACGGCGTCGATCATGCCAGGCTGCGCCGGCTGGTCGCGCCGAGTTTCAGCGTCCGGCGCACCGAGCTGCTGCGCCCCGCCGTAGCGGCGATCACCGAGCGGCTGCTCGACGACCTGGCCGGCGGGTCCGGCGGGTCCGGCAGGCCCGGTGGGTCCGGCGGGTCGGTCGTCGACCTGGTGGGCGCCTTCGCGCAGCCGCTGCCGCTGGCGGTGATCGGCGGGCTGTTCGGCATCCCGGATCGGATGCGCCCGGACTTCGCCCAGGTCGTCGAGCAGATCATGGACACGACGGTGAGCTCGGAACAGGCCGCCGCGAACCTCGTCCGCACCCGGTCGGTCCTGGCGACTCTCGTCGAGGGGAAGCTGCGCGACCCCGGTGACGACCTGACCACCGAGCTCATCGGGGTGCGGGACGCGGTCACCGGCGACCGGCTGGGGCATCGGGAGCTGCTCGACACCCTGCTCCTGCTCATCAGCGCAGGTCACGAGACCACCCGGCACCTGCTCGGCAACGCCGTGCACGCGCTGCTGACCCACGATCGCCAGCTCCGCCGGCTGCGTGCCGCAGAGATCACCTGGGATCAGGTCATCGAGGAGACGCTGCGGTGGGCGCCCAGCATCGCCAACATCCCGCTGCGCTTCGCCGTGGCCGACATCGACACCGGCGCGGTGACGATCCCCGCCGGGGCGGCAATCGTCGCGGGCATCCTCGCCGCCGGGCACGACCCCGGCCACCACGGCCCCGGAGCCAACCGGTTCGAGCCCGGCCGGGACACGACCGACCACCTTGCGTTCGGGGTCGGCGTCCATCGGTGCCTGGGCGCCCCGCTGGCCCGGCTGGAGGCCGGGTACGCTCTGCCGGCCCTGTTCGCCCGCTTCCCCGGCCTCGCGCTCGCCGCGCCGGCAGGTGCCCTGCCGCAGGCCCCCTCCTTCATCGTCCACGGCTGGCAGACCCTGCCCGTCCGGCTCGCCACCCCCGCCCCGACGGTCAGGGCATCGGCACGATGACCACGCGCGAGCGGTCGTGGTCGAACGCGAGCCCGGCGCAGGGCCGGCCCCGTACCCACGGCTGACCGAATCCGCTGTCGTCGATCGACCAGGAACGCATCCGGATCGGCCTCATCCGTCATCGTCGCCCCATGCCGGGTAATGTCCGCGCCCCTCGTCTCGGTTCCCGGACTGCATCCCTCGGCTCGGGGTCTCGCGGCGCCGCGGACCGGGGTCGCCGACCGTCGTACGTCCTGCCCATGTCCGGGGCCGAACGGTGGCCCATGGAACCCCCGCGTGCGCCTGCGCGGCGTGTGACTAGGACGTTTCCGTC
This sequence comes from Frankia sp. AiPs1, assembly GCF_023716945.1. GTDB lineage: Bacteria > Actinomycetota > Actinomycetes > Frankiales > Frankiaceae > Frankia. The sequence goes on from NZ_JAMQQF010000366.1 coordinate 1,721, forward strand.
TGCTGGTCGTAGTGCGGAGGGTCGCCGGACGGCTGCGGTTCATCAGCTGTCCACTGATGGGCCCTAACGTCCGTTGTCGGCCGTGTCGACGGTCGGTACCTGGGGAAACGACGGGAGATTCCGATGCGGGGATCAGGGGGGAGTGTCGTGGCGTCGAGACGACTTCGTGGATGGGCGGTCGCGGGCCTGGCACTGACGGTGCCGCTCGGCATCGTCGCCGGGCAGGGGGTCGCGTCGGCCGCGCCGACGAGCGCCGGGTCGACCGTGCCGACGGTGGTGGCGACGGGAACGCTGCCGGACACCGGACTGGCCGAGTTCTCCAACGGCCTGATCCCCGGCTCGGTGGACACCGACCGCGGCGTCAACCTCGGCGGCATCGGCAGTGATCTGTACCCGGCCGGTCGGCCGAACGAGTTCTGGACCGTCACCGACCGTGGTCCGAACGGGCAGATCAAGGTGGCCGGCAAGAACCGGCGGACCTTCCCGGTTCCCGGTTTCGACCCGGCCATCCTCAAGGTCCGGGTCGACGGGTCGGCCATCAAGGTCCTGGAGTCCCTGCCGATCACCACCGCGCACGGAGCAGCCGTCACCGGCCTGTCGAACATCGACGGTTACGACGAGACCCCGTACACCTGGGATGCCCAGACGAAACTGCCGTTCAACCCGAACGGTCTGGACACGGAGGGTCTCGTCCGCACGCGCAGCGGCGAGTTCTGGCTGGTGGATGAGTACAGCCCGTCCCTGCTGCGGATCAGCGCCCGCGGAAAGGTGCTGGCCCGGTATGTCCCCGCCGGCCTGAAGCTGACCGGGACGGACTACCCCGTCATCCCGTCGCTGCCCGCGATCCTCACCAACCGTAAGATCAACCGCGGTTTCGAGGGCATCGCGCTGGCGCCCGACGGCCGGACGCTCTACCTGGCCGTGCAGAGCCCGCTGCTGGTGCCGGACACCGACACCGGCGAGGCTTCCCGCAACACTCGGATTCTCCGGTTCGACACCGCGAAGAACAAGGTGACCGGCGAATTCGTCTACCGTCTCGAGGACGTCAAGACCTTCGATCCGAGCGCCGACGGCGACCCGGCCGAAATGAAGGTCTCCTCGCTCGCCGCGGTCGACGAGCACACCCTGCTCGTCGACGAGCGCACCGACCCCGTCGCCCGCCTCTACACCGTCGACCTGCGTAAGGCCACGAACATCCTCGGCACCGCGTGGGACAACGCCGCGACCTCGCCGTCGCTGGAGTCCCTCGCCGACCCGGCCACGGCCGGCGTCACGGTCCTGCCCAAGCGCCTGGCCGTCGACCTCGAGGCCGTCCCCGGCATGCCCGACAAGATCGAGGGCGTCGCCGTCCTCGGCCCCCGCACCATCGCCGTCGCCAACGACAACGACTTCGGCCTCGGCACCTTCGACGCCAACGGTCAGCTCAGGGATTCCGGCCTCAAGAGCAAGATCCTCCTCCTCCGCCTGAACCACCCGCTGTCCTGATCGCACGCTCCCGGCCGGCGCCCGCAGCGCTGGGGAGTCCGGCCAAGGTAGCGATGGCTCACCGGGTCCGCGCGTGGCCTGCGTGGATCCGGTGAGTCGGCGGCATACGTTACTTTCCCGGCAGTTCAGAACTTCGCGCTCCGACCCCGCGCCACGACGTGGAACCGGGTGCAGTTCTGCGAATGACTCGCGTCGAACGCGGGGCTTAGGGGCTCTGCCGGCCGTCGCCCGCGTCCACGATGCTGTCGGCTCAAGGCGTCCGAGGCGGGATGAACTCGCCCGTAGAAGCGTGGGTGCGGGAGGGGGGACTTGAACCCCCACGCCCTAGGGCGGCAGGACCTAAACCTGCTGCGTCTGCCATTCCGCCACTCCCGCGTGGCTTCCAGGGTAGCGAGGACCGGCACCACGGTGGCATGGCGGCCCGCCGAAGCGTCGATCGCCGGTCACCGTGCGCTGGGAGGTCAGCCCAGATGCGTCTTGTTCGGTTTGGCGAGGTTTGGCGGGATGCGAGGTTTGGGGAGATGTGAGCCGGACACATCCCAGCCGTCAACAGGGTCCGCGTCCTCGGTCAGCCTCGTCTGTCCGACGGTCGCCTTGCCGACAGGCGCGGCGGTCACGCTGTCGCCAGCCCGACCCGCACGGGCCGTAGCCCGGCGGCAGGCTGGTGCGTGCGCCGGTCCGCGCAAGGACGACTGGGAGACGACAGCAGATGACCACGACGGAGGCCCCGGGTACCGCCGCCACCGACGACCCCGCGGCTGCGGCCACGGCCTGCGCCGGGGCCGACCTTGGCAGCGACGGTTTCCACGCGGACGATCCGCCGCCGGCGGCTGCTGGTGGGCATCCGACGGCGGCGGGTGCGGCGGCGGCCGACGGGGCCACGCGAACCGTGTCCCGGCTGGGGCGGTCCGGCCCCAGGCACGCCGCCCAACGTGCCCTGCTCGAGCGCAACCGGGCACTGACGTTGATCCATTCCGGGCGGGCGACGACCGCGACCGTCGACACGCTGTGTGACACGGGCGTGCGGGTGAACGGCCAGGCCGTCGCCGAGGTGCACCTGCTCGTCGATCGGCCGGGGGGCGCGCCGTATCCCGTCGTGCGCAGCGCGGTGGTGCCCGACGCGGACATGGATCTCAGCCGCGCGGCGATCGCCTCCTCCGGCCGGCCGCGGCGCATCCCGGTGCTGGTGGATCCGGCGCGACCGGAGAACGTTCTGCTGCGCTGGGATCTACGGCCGGCAAGCTAGAACCCGCCGCGGGCCCGGCCGACCCCGGCCGACCCCGGCGTGCCTCGGTGGAAGGCGGGCGAGGGGTGCGGGGCGGTCAGGCGGTGGCGAGGTCCAGGTCGCGCAGGAGCTTGGCGACGTGGCCGGTCGCGCGGACGTTGTACTGCGCCACCTCGACCTTTCCGTCGGCGCCGATGACGAACGTCGAGCGGATCACGCCGACGGTCTTCTTGCCGTACATCGTCTTCTCGCCGAACGCGCCGTAGGCGGCCAGGACGCTGCGCTCCGGGTCGGACAGCAGCGGGAACGTCAGCGACTCGTTGTCGCGGAACTTCACCAGCTTCGCCGGCTTGTCGGGGGAGATCCCGAGGACGTCGATGCCGGCGTCGTTGAGCTGGGCGAGGCTGTCGCGGAAGTCGCACGCCTGCTTCGTGCAGCCCGGCGTCGACGCGGCCGGGTAGAAGTAGACGACGACGCGACGGCCCCGGAACGACGACAGTGACACCTCGTTGCCGTCGGCGTCGGACAGCGTGAACTCGGGAGCGGGGTCGCCGGGGGCGAGACGGGCGGCGCTGGCGGTCTCAGTCATGGCCCGAAAAGTAGTCGTGGCCTGTGCGGAACGGCAAACCACCCCCGTCCCCCGTGGCCTGGGAGTAGGACGCGCAGCCGCTCCCGGCCGTCTCGTTCGAGGGGAGGAGACGGCCGGCGCGGCGCGTGCTGGTCTGGCCCTGGGCGGGGCCGCCGGGGTCAGCTCGCGGCGGTGACGGCGGCGCGGAAACCGTCGGGGGTGAGCTGGTCGCCGGCGAGCTGCTTGCCATCGATGATCACGGTCGGGGTCTGCGCGACGCCGGCCTTCGACGCGTCGCTGTCGACCTTGGCGACGTAGCCGTCGTAGGTGCCGTTGTTGACGGCGTCCTTGTAGGCCGGCGAGGTCAGGCCGGCCTTGGCCCCGAGGGTGAGCAGGATGCTCTTGGTGAACCCGCCGGTGTGCTCCTCCGGCTGGTTGGCGTACAGGACGTCATGAAGCTGGCGGAACTTGCCCTCGTTCGCGGCCGCGGCCGCCGCGTTCGCCGCCCGCTTCGACTCGGGGCCGAGGAACGACATCACGTGATAGTCGATCTTGATCTTGCCCTGGTCGAGCAGGGTGCGGATGGTCGGGCCGGTCTGGGTCTCCAGCGCTTCGCAGGCGGGGCACTGGAAGTCCTCGTACATGTCCACCGTCACCGGGGCAGCCGCCTGGCCGACGACGATGCCGTTGTGGCTCCCGGTGGCCGTGGTCGGCAGCACGACGGGCTTCGACTCCTCCCGCGAGTTCTGCACGGCGAAGCCGACCACGGCGGCGACGATGAGCACCACCACGACCACTCCGGCGACGATCAGGTTGCGGCGCCGCCGCTCCTGGGCCGCCGCCGCGGCGCGGGCGGCCGCGGCCTTCGCCCGCCGGTCCTCGGCGCCCGCCTTGCCC
>NZ_JAMQQF010000367.1 GCF_023716945.1 Frankia sp. AiPs1
CACCTGGGCCGCGAACTGCGCGGGCAGGCGCGCGCCGGCGTCAGCCCGCGCCGAGCGCCCGTCGCCGCGCAGCACGTCAAACAGCGACCAGCCGAGCTCGGCGCGCACGTGCGCGGCGATGAGGTCCAGCGCTTCGCGCACCGTCTGGTCCTCCGCGTAGAGGCCCATGACCGCGGCCGGTGGCCAGTCGTGCGCACTGGAGAAGACGAGCACCGGCTCGGCCGCGGTCTCCGGGTCCGCGGCATGGCCGTCGAAGGTGCCGTCGGTCAGCTCGTCCGGACCGGTGAGGCCCCGCAGGAGCTCGTCGCGGCCAGTCCCGACCACGAGGCGGCGGTACGGCTCATGGGTGGCGCGGGTGGTGCTGGATGCGGCGAGGTCGGCGAGGTCGGCCTCATCGGCGCCGGCCGTCAGCTCGCGCAACCGCGCGACCTGCTCACGCAGGCCGTCGGCGGTGCTGGCGGATGCTGCGAGCACGTAGGGGCGCTCGGCGGGGTGCGCCGCCGGCGCGTCCACCACCGGCGGCGGGGCCTCGATCACGACGTGGACGTTCGTCCCGCTGAGCCCGAACGCACTGACGCCGGCCCGCACCGGCCGGTCGCGGCGCAGTGACGTGGCTTGGCCGGGCACGGCGACCGCTCCGTCCCGCCAGTTCACGCGAGGGTTGAGGCGCTCGACGTACGGCTGGCGCGGCACCGTGCCCGAGCGGACGACCCACACCGACTTCAGTAGCCCGCCGATGCCAGCGGCGGCGTCCATGTGGCCCAGCACCGCCTTGTGCGAGCCGATGAGCAGCGGGTTGCGCGCGTCGCGTCCCGATCCGTACACCTGGCCGATGGCGTCGACCTCGATGACATCACCGATCGGTGTCCCGGTCCCGTGGGCCTCGACGTAGTCGACGTCGGCTGGCGTCAGGCCGGACCGGCGCAAGGCCGTGGCCAGCAGCTCGGCCTGCGCCAGCGCGTTGGGCACGGTCAGGCCGAGGCTCGTGCCGTCGTTGTTGACGGCCGAGCCCCGGATGACCGCGTGGATTTGGTCCTGGTCGGCCAGCGCGTCCGACAGGCGCTTCAGCACCACCGCGCCCGCACCCTCGCCGCGGACGATGCCGTCCGCGGCGGCGTCGAACGGGCGGCAGCGGCCGCTGGGCGCGATCGCGCCGGCCTGGGTGAGGAAGATGCTGATGTCTGGGGTGAGGAGCAGGCTGACGCCGCCCGCGACCGCGGCGTCGCACTCGCCGGCCCGCAGCGCCTGGCATGCCTGGTGGACGGCGAGCAGGGACGAGGAGCAGGCCGAGCTGACGGTGCTGACGGGGCCGGTCAGGTCGAAGGCGTAGGCGAGCCGTCCGGCCGCGAAGCTGGCCTCCAGGCCACTGACGTGGTGGCGCCCGATCCCGTCGAGGCCGAGGGTCCGCGCGTGCAACAGCTCGTAGTCGTGGGCCAGAAGGCCGAGGACGACGGCGGTCCGGCTGCCCAGCCACTGCTCGCGGGGGCGCCCGGCGTCCGCCATCGCCTCCCAGGCCACCTCCAGGACGAGTCGTTGCTGAGGGTCGAGCAGGCCCGCCTCCCGGGGGCTGATGCCGAAGTAGGGGGCGTCGAAGCGGTCGATGTCGTCGAGGAACGCCCCTCGGCCGTTGGCGACGGCCCCGGGGGCGAGCTGGTCGTGTGCCCACCGCTCGGTGGGTACGTCGGAGAAGACGTCGGCCCCCGCGGTCAGCACTCGGCCGAGTGCCTCCAGGGTCCTGACCTGGCCAGGGAAACGGCATCCGAGGCCGACGACGGCGATGGGCTCCATCTCGCGGTCTGGACGCGTTCCGCTGCCGGAATCGGTGCTCATCAGTGACCTCCGATGAAACGAGGATCGGAAGCGGAGAACCCGTCGACACGGTATATTCTCGCGCGGAACAACAGCGCCGCAATGCTACAGATCGCCCGCATGAAACGTCAGCCCCTATCGACCCCTAAGACGTCGCCCCCGTAATCGCGGCCGCCGGTTCCCGGGCGTTTCTAGGGGTGGTTACGGGTACCGGCCGTGGGCGTGCGCCGACAAAGATAGAAGGAATTGTTCGCTCGCGCCCGGCCGGATGGGCGCACCCACGCCCGCACCCAGCGAGGAGTCGCAGATGCAGGGGAGAGTCGCAATCGTCACCGGGGCCGCCGGGGGAATCGGCTCGGCGATCGTCCGCGCGCTCGCCGAGCGTGAGGCGGTGGTCGCGGCCGTCGACCTGCCCGCGGCAGGGCTGGAGACACGCGGCAAGGAGCTCGCCGAGGCCGGACTGGCCGCCCACGAGTTCCCGGCCGACGTCACGGACGCCGACCAGGTCCGCGCGCTCGTGCAGGCGGTGCGCCGCCGGCTCGGCCCGGTGGACTACCTGGTCAATGCGGCCGGAGTGCTGCGTCCAGCCGCGGTGCACAAGATCACCGCCGCCGACTGGAACCACACGTTCGCGGTCAACACGACCGGCGTCTTCCTGATGTCACAGGCGGTCTCGGCGGGCATGGTCACCCGCCGGTCGGGCGCGATCGTCACCGTCGCCTCGAACGCCGCCGGCACCGCCCGCACCTCGATGGCCGCCTATGCGGCGTCGAAGGCCGCCGCGCTGGCGTTCACCCGGTGCCTGGGCCTGGAGATCGGCCAGCACGGCGTGCGCTGCAACGTGGTCAGCCCCGGTTCGACCGACACCGACATGCTGCGCACGTTCTGGGATGGTGAGGATGGTCTGCGCAGCACGATCGACGGCAGCCCTTCGACGTACAAGGTGGGTATTCCTCTCGGGAAGATAGCCAACCCCGAGGATATTGCCGCAGCGGTGCTCTTCCTGCTTTCGGACGCGGCCGGGCACGTCACCCTGCAGAACCTCACCGTCGACGGCGGGGCCACGCTCGGGATCTAGGTCGTCGGCGAGCAGAACAAGCGGCGATGGCCCCCTCGCATTTTCGCGGGGCGGCCATCGCCCAGGGCCCCGGCATAGTTGTCGCTTAGCAAGCGATCTTTATGATCGTCTTTAGTGGGCGTTCGGGGCGGCGGGCGTGGTAGCGGATTCCCGCGGCGATGTTCGTGACACCGGTCAGGCGTAGGAGCGCGATCGTGAGGTTGCGGAGGCTGGCCATGACGTGGGGCGCGTTACCGGTCCGCACCTGACTGAAGTCCTCGCCGAAAGTGACATCGCGGACCCAGTGCAGCCGGTTCTCCACGTGCCAGTGCTCCCGGGCGAACGCGGCGAGCTCGGCCGGGCTCGCCTGATGGGTCGGCAGACTCGTGACCAGGTAAGCGACCTCGGTCTCGGCCGGCCCGTCAGTGAGTGGCTGGCGTCGGCGGGTGATCCGCGCGGCTTGGACGGCGTGTGGGAACAGCAGCCCGGCGCGGACCTCGGTGGCTTTCACGGTGCGCCACTCGCGGCGGCCGTGGCCACGCTCCACCGTGCGCGCGGAGGTCTTCACCTGACCCCAGGGCAGGGCCGCGAGCTGGGCATACAGACGGGGCTGGTTCGCTTTCACCGGCAGCGCGGGGATCTCGTTCGTCGTCGCGTCCACCGCGACCTGGCCGAGCACGACACCGGTGTGATGGTCGAGGGCGGCGAGCAGAGGCCGACCCGGGCTGTCGCCGGCGCGGGAGCCACGCACCGTCTTGCCATCGACCGCGACCCGCCGCCGCGTCCCCGCCTGCGGGCTGGTCACCGCGGCAGCCCACGCTCCCAGCACAGAGTCCAGCGCGTCGGCGTCGAGGGCGGCGAACACCCGGCGGAACGTCGACTCCTCAGGCACCCGGACGATCCCGAGCAGGTCAGCGACCGCCAGGCCGGCATCGGCGGCCCACTCGCCGATCGCGGTGAACGACCGCGCGCCAGCGAGGACCGCGCACGTCGCCAGGGTCAGCACCACCGCCAGACTGTGCCGCCGTCCTCGGGATTTCCGCGGGTCCGGGACCCGACCGAAAACCGCCAGCAGACCTGTCACCGACGACGGCCGATGATGACCATCGGTGACAGCGGTAGCCAGCTGATCGAGAACAGGGACAGGCGGTGATACTGGAACAGCGGGCACGGCACCTCAGGTCGATCATGATGGCGTAGGAACCTCCATGATCTTCGGGTGTCGTGCCCGCACCCATGAGACCCCCGGCCGCGCGCCGGCCTCCCGCTACACGGCCCCACCAAAAACCCCAGGCCTGGCCCACCGCCTACGCGTCAGCAAACTTGCCGGAGCCCTGGGCCATCGCCGTATTCGGCATTCATTGTCTGGAGCGGGGCCCCCGGGCCGGAGGCGGTGTCGCCACCAGGCCGGTCTCAGCCCGGATCACTGTTCCCCTGACCGAAGCCCACCGTCTTCGTCTCGGCTTCCGCCGTCGCCAGGAGGGGGACGTACGGGACCGTCCGGGCGGCGGCGGTGTGGTACCGGCTCCAGTCGGCCCGGGCCGGCGCGACGTGCGCGGCGGCGTCGTCGAGCGCTGCCACGACGGCGTCGAGCACAGCGGCGATCGGCGCCGGATGCAGGCCCCGCGCTGCCAGCTCGGCCCCCGCGCCGGGGTGTCCGTCGCCCTCCTGCCAGGGACCGCCGGACACGCTGATCGTCGCCAGCCCGGCGTCCCGCCCGCGCCGGGCCAACGCCTGGGTGTATTCGGCGGCCGCCGTCTCGACCGCCGAGCCCGCCTGGCCGGGCAGCGTCGCCACCGGTGCGCAGAGGATCAGGAGATCGAGCGCGGCGGCATGTGCGTACAGCAGCCGCGGCACGGCCGTCGTCCGCTCCAGCGCGCGGGCGAACAGCGCCGGCTCCCAACCGGCCACCGGTCGGTTCGGCCCCGGCCGCGGGAGGTACACGGCACAGCGCAGGTTGGTCCCTGCCTCGTCGATCGCGGCCGCGACCTGGTCGGCATCGTTCTCGACCCGGGTCACCGAGGCCGTTCCCCGCGCCAGGAGCCAATCGGCGGCCGCGGCGACCTCCGGTCCGCTCCCGATGACGAGGCAGGTACCTCCCGTCCGGAGGAGCCGGTGATCCCGCGGCTTGGCGTCCGTGAGCGGACGCTCCCGCAGGCGGGCCTCGTACCAGCGACCGTCCCGCACCGACAGCCGGCCCGAGCCGGCGAGCTGCGTGGCCCGTCCCAGCACGTCGACGGCGTCCGGAACGGCCCGCGCGCCGTCGAGCTCCACCGACACGCAGCGCAGTGCGGGATGCTCCCAGGCGACGGTCCGGGTGAGTGCGGCAGCGAGCCCGTCCCCCGGGTGTGGCATGGGCGACCCGGCGGACGAGCAGACGACGAGGGCGGGCCGTTGTTCGGCGCACGCGCGCAGGAAACCGCGGACCACGGCGAACGCTCGCTCGCCGAGACCGCCGCTGTGTAGCAGCAGCCCGGCCACGGTGCCACCCTGCCGGGCCACCTCCTTCGCCACCGGCTCGAACGGGTCGTCACTTTCGGTGTCCAGGGTCAGGAAACCGTCGTCCGCGGCGGCCGCTTCACCCGCGGGCACCAGCACGAACGCCGGCACGCCTGCCAGGGCTAGCTGCTCGTGCCAACGCCGGGCGACGACCTCGTCCACGCTGTGGATCAGCCAGCCGCCCGCGGCGGCTCCGAGCGCGGCGACGCGCTGGGAGCCGGCCACCGGCTGCCAGCGCATCTCGTGTGCTCGCAGCTCGACGGCCGCGGCCGGCAGCCGCTCCTCGTGAGGATGACGCAGCCGCAGCCCCTCGGCCACCAGAAGCGGCTCAGCGGCGCCTGCGCCGTCCGCCGGCGAATCGTCATCCGAAGTGACGCCGTCCGCGTCGACGACGACCGTCAACGTGTCGTCCTCCCGCCGCCAGGCCCGGACCCGGACGGGGCCGGCCAGCGGCCCACGCACGGTCAGCCGGTCGATCGACGCGACGCCGCGCAGGCCTGGCC
>NZ_JAMQQF010000368.1 GCF_023716945.1 Frankia sp. AiPs1
CTGCTCGCGCTCGCGGCCGCGGCCCGGTTCGGCCTGGGGCTCGGCTCGGGCACCGAGCAGGTGCCGGCGTCCGGCTCGCGGGCCGGCGGCTCCAGGAAGGGATGAGGACGGGTGTCAGGCACGATCGCCGACGTCAAGGCGCAGCTCGACGAGGCGTTCCGGCGCACCGAGGAGGTCGCCGGCCAGCTCGAGGGCGCCCTGAGCATGATCGAAGAGGCGCAAGCGATGGTGATCGCGGCGACCGACGGCAGCGAGCATCGCGCCGTCGAGCAGCTCACGAGCGCGCTCGTCGAGACGCGTGACACATTGCAGATGTCGCTTGCGTCGTTGGGCTCGGCGGTGCAGGAGGTTCGGGACTACCGGGACGGCCTGTAGGCCCACCCGCCGTGATCGTTGGCACACCCGATGTCGTCGGGGGTGGCCGGCTTCCCACAATGGGGGGGAGTGCGTGTTACGGATGGGTATCGCGCCGGTGGCAACAGTGACCAGATGAAGGTCTGGGTAACAAGCCTCTAGGCGCCCTGCAACGCGGTGCATCCGACAGCGGGGCTCACTACAGTCCGGATTGTCCCCGTGCGCCCGGGCGCCCGAGCGATCAGCGGCACCGGACGCCGCGTACCGCCCGTGACCAGGAGGCTGCATCCGCCGTGTCGGACTTCATCCCCCTCGACCTGCCTCTCGTACTCCTGTCCAACCGCGGTCCCGTCAGCTTCGACCGGGACGCCTCCGGGCGCACCGTGAACCGGGGCGCGGGGGGCCTCGTGTCAGCCCTGTCCGGACTCGCCGAACATCTCGATGACGCCGTCTGGGTCTGCGGCGCGGCCGGCGAGGAGGACGCCGCCGTCGCAGCGGAGAGCGCGGGCGGCTCCATCCTCGTCCAGACCGCTCCCCACCCCCACGTGGTGGACGGCGAGCCGGACGGTCCGGCGATCCGGGTCCGTCTGGTCGTCACCGATCCGACCGCCTACGCCGACTTCTACAGCGTGTGGTCCAACCCGATTCTCTGGTTCATCCAGCACGGCCTCTACGGCCGGTCGCTCGCGCCGGTGCTGACCAGGGCCGAGCACGACGCCTTCGAGAACGGGTACGCGGCGGTCAACCGCGCCTACGCCGACGCGGTCGTCGACGAGGTGCGCGCCCGCGGCGGCAAGGCCCTCGTCCTGCTGCAGGACTACCACTTCTACCTGGTCGCCGACTGGGTCCGCGAGCAGTGCCCCGACGTCGTGCTCACCCACTTCGTGCACATCCCCTGGCCGGGTCCCGACGAGTGGCGCATCCTGCCCGGCGACATCCGCGAGCGGCTGCTGCGCGGGCTGCTCGGCAGCGACGTCGTCGGCTTCCACACCCGCCGCTATGCCCGCAACTTCGTCCTGTGCGCCCAGGAGCTCCTCGGTCTGCCCGTCGACCTGGAGCGGCTCACCGTCACCGTGGGGGACCGGGTGGTCCGCGCCCGCTACTACCCGATCTCGGTCGACGCGGCCGCCCTCGACGCCACCCAGGCGTCGGAGGAGGTCGCCGCGCACATCGCGATGCTGCGCTACATCTTCCTCGACGACGATCGCCAGCTCCTCCTTCGCGTCGACCGTACCGACCCGAGCAAGAACGTCGTGCGCGGCTTCCTCGCCTTCGGCACGCTGCTCGACCAGCATCCCGAGCTGGTCGGCAAGGTCAGCTTCCTGGCCCTGTTGCAGCCCAGCCGCACCGACGTGCCGGAGTACGCCGACTACATCGCGCTCATCGGCGCCCTCGTCGCCGAGATCAACGCCCGGCACACCAAGGAGGGTCGCCAGCCCATCGACCTGCGGATGGTGGAGGACTTCCCGCTGGCCGTGGCGGCCTACTCGATCTGTGACGTGCTGATCGTCAACGCGATCGCCGACGGGATGAACCTGGTCGCGAAGGAGGTGGCGGTCGTCAACCGCCGCGGCGGCGTGCTGGCCCTGTCCGAGATGGCCGGTGCCCACGAGGAACTCGGTGAGTTCGCGGTGACCCTCCAGCCGTTCGACATCCAGCAGATGGCGGACGCCCTGTACACGGCGCTGACGATGCCGATGGAGGAGCGCTACCGCCGGCTTGCCGCCGCCGCCGAACAGGTCCGCACCCACGACGTCCGGCGCTGGCTCGACGACCAGCTCGTCGATCTGCGGCGGATCGCCGGGTTCATCTGAGCCCGGACGGACCCCGGCCGGGGGGCCGAAGGACCCGGTGCGGTCCCGATACCACCCGGCCGACCCGCCTGCGGGGACGGGTCGGAAGAAGGGGCGAATGCACATCGGCCCCGGGCCTCCGGCGGCGGTGTTCGCAGGTAGTCTCGCAGCGGGAACGAGGCGCGTCGCACCGCCGGCAGGCGGTGCGATGACAGGGACAGGAGTGGACGTGAGTGAGACCGGTCACCACAAGGCCAACACGGGTTCGTGGCTGGCGGTGCTGCTGCTGATCGCGGGCTCCGTGGTCGGATGTTTCGCGCTCATCTTCGCCTCGGTGCCGCTGTGGATCGTCACCGCCGTGCTCCTGGTCGGCGGCGGCATCATCGCGCTGGCCTCCCGGATCATGGAGCAGGCGTACTGAGCCTGGCGAGTCGGGCGGCGCCTCGCGCTCAGCTCAAGTCGACCGGGGGGTCGGCTGCCGCCCGCAGCGCGCGGGGCGTGACGTAGGAGACGAGCCGAGTCGAATCCTCGCCGAGTTCGGCCCACCGCGACACGGCGAGGTCCTCGACCGCGAGCGCGGCGGTCGGGAAGGTGGGGATCCGGAAGCGTTCGTCGGGGGCGAGCAGGGCCACGGCGAGCGTGTGCATGCCGGGGTTGTGTCCCACGAGCAGAATGCTCGGCACTCCGTCGTCGACCTCGCGCAGCCGTTCCAGCATGTCCTGCGCCTGGGCCAGGTAAAGGCGGTCCTCGACCAGCACCGGCACGTTGGCCGGCAGCGCCTCGGCGATGCCCTCGACGGTCTGCCTGGTTCGCAGCGCGGCCGAGCACAGGATGAGGTCCGGGGCCAGCCCGTTGTCGGCGAGGTGGCGGGCAATGAGCCGGCATCCGCGACGCCCGGTGGCGGACAGCGGCCGGTCGATGTCCTCGATGGAACCGTCGGCCCAGTCGGACTTGGCGTGACGCAGCAGCAGAAGCCGCCGCGGCGGGCTCACCCGACACCACCGCGTGATCTGATGCCGCGCGTGGAGAACATGACTTCACCCGCATTCCCGTGGATGGCCGTGTCGAGCGGTGCCGGAATGCGGAAATGTACCAGCCGGAGACCTTGACGGCGAACGGCCCGGCCCCGCGCGGGGGTCGAGCCGTTCGCCGTACCGTCTCTGGGGCAGCAGTAAGACCAGAGGTCAGCAGTACCAGGGGATCTGCAAGTACCGGGGATCTGCAAGTACTGAAGGTCTGCGAGTACCAGGGGATCTGCGAGTACCAGGGAAGTGCGGTACTAGCGGGTCAGCTCGCGACCGAGACCGACAGCAGCAGGCGGTCGGCGAACACCAGCGCGTCGTCGGCGCTCAGGCGGCCGCGGGGGACGACGGTGGCGCGCTCGTCCGAGGTCAGCCCACCCCACACGCCGTGCTCCTCCTGCCGGAAGATCGCGGTGGCCAGGCAGGGACGCTGCACCGGGCAGTCCGAGCAGATCTTGCGGGCGCGGGTCTCGGCGGCGGCGCGGGCCTTGGTGTTACGCCCGTCCGGCGGGAAGAACGCGTCCGGATCGCCGTCACGGCAGGCCGCGTCCTGGCGCCAGTACGCGGGCCAGCCGGTGCCGAACGGCTGCGGCGGCAGGTCACGACCGGGAAGAACGGGTACTCCGGCGCTCATCGGGCATCACCGCAGACGCAGTGGCACGCGGCGAACAGGAAGCTGAGTGCGGCGGAGCTTCTGGCAGATAGCACGCTGGGCTGACTGGGCATACCGTCTCCTGCTGACGTTGCAAAGGCGGACACATGCTTTTGCAGACCGCCAAATCCGGCGTAGCGCGACACCCCAGACAGGCAGGTCAACCTTGTTGCGGCGAGAAACCCCCTGGGGCTCCGGGTGGAATCCACTGACGGCGCCATTCGCCTGGCATACCGGGGGTGGGCTCCACTCGGAAACGATCCCGTCTCGTCTCGTTAACCGAGGAACGTAGACGCCTCTCGACCGGATAGCAAGGGTTCCGGAACGCGGACGTCCGGAGTGCTCCCGCGGGCCGTCGGGGCGCGCGCCGGGACGCCGTGGGAGCGCTTCGCGGCGGCGTGCGCCCACTCCGATGATCTTGCTGGGAGCGGCGGCCGCGGGCGGGGCGAGACCGCCCGCCGGGGGAGAATGGCTGGTGGGCAGCGGAAACGGGCGCCTGGGAGATCGCTGTCCGGTGGCCGACACGGAACACCGAAGCTCCCACCGAGAGGACTACGATCGCCCACCCGGCGCCGCGTGCGGCCGCGTTGCGGACAGATGACGAACGGGGGAACCCCGTCCGGGGGGCGCCACCGGACCGGATTCGGCCACGAAGTGTGCGCAGAACCACATTCGACGCCTTTGCTGATGCAAGCGTCGCAGGTGGGGCCCGGGGGCGAAAAAGTTCCGATGGGAGACCACCGGGTGGGGCGATCGGCGTCGGACCGGTCACGCACCGCCGCGGATCGGCAGACCCGCGGCGGCCCAGGCGTGGTATCCGCCGATCACGTCGGTGGCCCGCCGAAGGCCGAGCTGACGCAGCGCGTCGGCCGCCAGGCTGGAGGTGTATCCCTCGGAGCAGATCACGATGATCTGAAGGTCGTCGCCGGTCGCGATTGGCAACCGGGCGTCGCTGGTGGGGTCGAAACGCCATTCGAGCACGTTGCGTTCGACGACCACGGCGTCGGGGATCTCCCCTTCGGCGGCCCGTTGGGCGGCGGGCCGGATGTCGACGAGGACGCTGCCCGAACCCTCGGCCAACGCCTGCGCCGCCTCGGCGGGCTCGAGGCGCCGCAGCCGGGAGCGGGCCGCGGCGAGCATCGCGTCGATCCTGCTCCCGCCGTCGGTCACCGCGCGGCGCCGAGCGTCGCGACGTCCCGCCCGGCCGGTGCCGGGACTGCTGGTGCCGGGACCGCCGGCGCCAGGGCTGCCGGCTTCAGGGCTGCCGGCTCCGGGACTGCCGCGGCGCGCGCGTCGGCGCCGTCCTGCGTCGGGGCGAATCGCATCGGCAGCTCCGGCGGGGAGTACGCGTGGATGGTCGTGGCGATCTCCTGCCCGCGGTTGGCGACCCGGTGCACATGCTTCGCGCCGAACCCGACGGACGCGCCGGTCCGGTGCTCGCGGACGCGCGTGATCGTCCAGTTCCGGTCGTACCGGTCCTCCTCGACGCGGCCCTCGGCGACCGTCATCGCCCCCAGCGCGCCCCCGTGGTCGTGCACCTCGGTCTGCTGCCCCGGATACCACCCGATCAACCACACCTCGACCGTCGCGGAGAGCAGCAGCCGGGTGTACCAACGGCGGTCGGGACGGTGCTGGATCACCGGGCGCCAGATCGCCGGCACGCCGGCGAAGGCCGCAGTCAGATCCCGCAACGTCGCCAGATCGACGGTGCCCGGCTCGTCGCTGAGGCACGCCGCCGGCAGGAAGGGGGCCGCCGGGAAGGAGGCCGCCTGGAACGGGGCCGCCTGGAAAGGGGCCGGCAGGAGGTGTTCGGCGGGGCGGGCCGGGTCGGCGACGAGCGCCGGGTGCAGAAGAGGCACGGGGACTCCCAGGGCGGTGAAGGCGAACGGTGCCGCCGTGTCGGCCGGGGGCAGGGCGGCCGGCGGGGGGCGGGCCCGCCCCCCCCCGCGAGCGGTCCGTCCGCCGGCGGTGTTCCCGGCGATGTTCCCGGCGATGTCCCAAGCGGTGTTCGCGGCTGTGTC
>NZ_JAMQQF010000369.1 GCF_023716945.1 Frankia sp. AiPs1
GTCCCGCGCGGCGGTCGTGACGCAGGGGCGGCTCACCGACCTCGGCTACGCGCTGGGCTGGCGCGGGGTGCGGCTGCTGCCGGCACCGGTCGCAGCCGCGGCGTTCCGGCTGGGCGCCGACGCGGCGTACCGGCGCGGCGGGCGCGGGGTGCGCCGACTGCGGGCCAACCTGAGCCGGGTGGCGCCGGCCGGCACCGACCTGGACCGGCTCACCCGGGCGGCGATGCGCTCCTACGCGCGTTACTGGCTTGAGGTCTTCCGCCTGCGCGAGCTCGGCACCGAGCGGATCGTCGGCCGGATGCGGGTCCTCGACGAGCACCTCCTGCGTGACTCGCACGCTCGCGGCGCCGGCACGATCCTGGCGCTGCCGCACATGGGTAACTGGGAGCAGGCCGGCGCCTGGCTCGCGGCGACGGGCGTCCCGTTCACGACGGTGGCCGAGCGGCTGCGGCCCGAGTCGCTGTTCGAGCGGTTCGTCGCGTTCCGCTCCGAGCTCGGGATGGAGGTCATCCCGCTGACGGGCGGCGAGAGCCCGCCGTTCGGCCTGCTGGCCGACCGGCTGCGGGCCGGCGGGATGCTGTGCCTGCTCGCCGACCGCGACCTGTCCCGCGCGGGCATCCCCGTCCGGTTCTTCGGCGCCGCGGCGACGATGCCCGGCGGACCCGCCGCGCTCGCGCTGGCCACCGGGGCAACGCTGCTGCCGGTCACCCTCTGGTTCGACCGGGACGGGTGGAGCGCGCGGATCCACCCCGCGGTGCGATCGAGTGACGTCGCGACGATGACCCAGGACCTCGCCGACGCCTTCGCCACCGGCATCGCCGCCCATCCCGCCGACTGGCACATGCTTCAGCGCGTCTGGCGCGACGAGTCGTGACCCCGCCCGGCCGCGCCGCGCCGGCACCGACGCCGACGCCGACGCCGACGCCGTGAGGATCGGCCTGGCCTGCCCCTACACCTGGGACGTCCCCGGCGGGGTCCAGGTCCACGTGCGGGACCTCGCCGAGGCACTGCTCGCGGCCGGGCACGAGGTGTCGGTCATCACCCCGGTCGACGACGAGCAGACCCTGCCGTCCTATGCCGTCGACGCCGGCCGGGCGCTGCCGCTGCCCTACAACGGCTCGGTCGCCCGGCTGCTCATGGGCCCGGTCTCCGCCGCCCGGGTCCGCCGCTGGCTGCGCGAGCACGACTTCGACGTCCTGCACGTCCATGAGCCCAGTGCGCCGAGCGTCAGCCTGTTGGCCTGCATGTTCGCCGACGGGCCGATCGTGGCGACCTTTCACACGGCCAACCCTCGCTCGCGGTTCCTGACCGCCGCACAGGGCGCGCTGCAGCCGTCCTTCGAGAAGCTGCGCGCCCGCATCGCCGTGTCCGAGGCGGCGCGGCGCACGCTCGTGGAGCATCTCGGCGCCGATGCCATCCTGATTCCCAACGGGGTCGCGGTGCAGCATTTCGCCGACGCCCGGCCGCTGCCCGGCTACGACGACGGGCGGCCCACCGTCGCCTTCCTCGGTCGCATCGACGAGCCGCGCAAGGGCCTCGACGTGCTGCTGGCTGCGATGCCGGCGCTCGCCGCCCGGATCGACGGCGCGCGTCTGCTCGTCGCCGGGCCCGGGGACGCCGCGGCGGTGCGCGCGCGCCTGGAGCCGGAGCTGCGGTCCCGGGTCGACCTGCTGGGCCTCGTCTCCGATGCGGACAAGCCGCGGGTGTTCGCCTCCGGCCAGGTGTACTGCGCCCCGAACACCGGCCAGGAGAGCTTCGGGATCGTGCTGCTGGAGGCGATGGCGGCGGGGACCGCCGTGGTGGCCAGCGACATCGACGCGTTCCGCCGGGTGCTCGACGACGGCCGCGCCGGGCGGCTGTTCGACGTCGGCGATCCCGCGCAGCTCGCCGCCACCCTCGCCGCCGTGCTGACCGATCCCGCCGGGGCCGCGGGGCTGGTCCGGCGGGGCCGGGAGGTCGTCGAGACGTACGACTGGCGGGCCATCGCCGAGCGCATCGTCGGCGTCTACGAGATGGTCTCCGGGGACCGGCGGGTGTCGCTCGCGTCGACGTAGCCGGGCGGCTGGCGCCGAGCCCGGTGGTCGGTACCGGCGCCAGGTCACATCCGCCCGTTGGCTACGCTGCGCGAGATGACCGTCCTCGTGGTGGTGGTTGCCCTGGTGGTGGCGATTGCGACCTATCTGACCTGGCTGGCCCGCCGGCTCGACCGGCTCGCCGCTCGGGTGTCGGACGCCGGCGGCGGTCTGGTCACCCAACTCGTCGCCCGCGCCGACGCCGCGGCGCAACTCGCCGAGCGCTGCGGTCTGGACGAGCTGGCGGCCAGCGCCGCCCGCGCGCGCGCCTCCTACCCGGCCCTGCTGGCCGGCGCCCCGCTGGACGCCGCGGTCGAGCTGGCCGAGAACGTGCTGAGCCGGGCGCTGCGCTCCGCGCAGGTCGCCGCGGCCGGGCAGCGTTTTCCCGTCGAGCTGCACGCGGTCGACTCCGGGGCGGCCCGGGTGGCGCTGGCCCGCCAGTTCCACAACGACGCTGTCCGGGACCAGCGGGCGCTCGCAGGCCGCCGGGTGGTCCGGGTGTTCCACCTCTCCGGCCGTCGCCCGCCGCCCGGCTACTTCGAGATCGACGATGCGCTGCCGATCCGCGAGGAACCCTGGCCGCGCCTCGTCGAAGGTTCGGCGTACGGCGCCGACACCGGCGTCCGCGAGGACCGGCCGGGGCGCGACGGGCCGCTCGGGCACGACGACCGGCCGGGCCTGGCCTCCTGAGCCACCCGGTCGGCGCGGACTGCGCCGTACGATGGGGAACCGACCTACCCGCACGGGATTCACCTGGCTGGGTATCCGACATGCAGGTGTGCCTGACATGGCGGAGCCGGCCGGCCGTGGCGCCCGACTGGAGCGAAAAGAGACGGCACATCATGTCCCAGGGCCAGACTGCCGCCACCGCCGGCCCGGCGACCGACTCCGCCCGGCACGCCGGCACCGCCCGCGTCAAGCGCGGCATGGCGGAGATGCTCAAGGGCGGCGTGATCATGGATGTGGTCACGGCCGAGCAGGCGCGTATCGCCGAGGACGCCGGCGCCGTGGCGGTGATGGCCCTGGAGCGGGTGCCCGCCGACATCCGCGCCCAGGGCGGCGTCGCCCGGATGAGCGATCCGGACATGATCTCGGAGATCATCGAGGCCGTGTCGATCCCGGTCATGGCCAAGGCGCGGATCGGGCACTTCGTGGAGGCCCAGGTGCTCCAGGCACTCGGGGTGGACTACGTCGACGAGTCCGAGGTGCTCACCCCGGCCGACCCGCACCACCACATCGACAAGTGGTCGTTCACGGTGCCGTTCGTCTGCGGGGCGACCAACCTCGGTGAGGCGCTGCGCCGCATTGCGGAGGGGGCGGCGATGATCCGCTCCAAGGGCGAGGCGGGCACCGGCGAGGTGTCCAACGCGGTGGTGCACATGCGCACCATCCGCGCCGAGATCGGCCGGCTCGCCGCGCTGCCCGCGGAGGAGCTCTACGCCGCGGCCAAGGAGCTGCGCGCCCCCGTCGAGCTGGTCGCCGAGGTGGCCCGGCTCGGCCGGCTGCCAGTCGTGCTGTTCACCGCCGGTGGCCTCGCCACCCCCGCGGACGCGGCGCTGATGATGCAGCTCGGCGCGGACGGGGTGTTCGTCGGTTCCGGGATCTTCAAGTCGGGCGATCCGGCGCGGCGCGCCCGCGCGATCGTCGAGGCCACCACGATGTTCAACGATCCCGATGTGCTGGTGAAGGTGTCGCGGGGCCTGGGCGAGGCGATGGTCGGCATCAACGTCGCCGAGCTCCCGGCGGCGGCCCGTTACGCCGACCGCGGCTGGTGAGCGGTCCGCGGATCGGCATCCTCGCGCTGCAGGGGGACGTGCGGGAACACGCTCGGGCGCTGGATGCCGTCGGCGCGCGGCCGGTGGAGGTTCGGCGCGCGGCCGAGCTCGCCGCGGTGGACGGTCTGGTCCTGCCCGGCGGTGAGTCCACGACGATCGGTCGGCTGCTGCGGGTGTTCGAGCTGCTGGAGCCGCTGCGGGCCGCGGTCGTGGCGGGCCTGCCCGTGTTCGGCTCGTGTGCTGGCATGATCCTGCTTGCGCGGGACGTCGTGGACGGCCGGCCGGACCAGCCGTTGATCGGTGGGCTGGACATGGTCGTCCGACGCAACGCCTTCGGCCGGCAGGTCGACTCGTTCGAGGTCGACCTCGACGTCGACGGCGTGGCGGGGCCGCCTGTGCATGCGGTCTTCATCCGGGCACCATGGGTAGAAAAGGCGGGCGATGCGGTCGAGGTCCTGGCTCGTGTCGCCGAGGCGCCGGTGGCGGTCCGTCAGGGCCCGCTGTTGGCCACCGCATTCCATCCGGAGCTGACCGGAGACTCCAGGATGCACCGGCTATTCGTCGACATTGTGCGATCTTCCGGATCCGGTCGGTGATCGCGAGTAAGAGGGGCAGGACATGAGCGGTCACTCCAAGTGGGCGACCACGAAGCACAAGAAGGCGGTCATCGACGCGCGGCGGGGCAAGTTGTTCGCCAAGCTGGTCAAGACGGTGGAGGTCGCCGCCAAGACGGGCGGCGGCGACCCGGCGGGTAACCCCACCCTGGCCGACGCCATCGCGAAGGCCAAGTCGCAGTCCGTCCCGAACGACAACATCGACCGGGCGGTCAAGCGGGGCTCCGGCGAGCTCGCCGGCGGGGTGAACTACGAGGCCATCACGTACGAGGCGTACGGGCCGAGCGGCGTCGCGATCCTCGTCGAGTGCCTGACCGACAACCGCAACCGGGCCGCCTCCGACGTCCGGGTGGCGATCACCCGTAACGGTGGCACGGTGGCCGATCCCGGCTCGGTGTCGTACCTGTTCAACCGCAAGGGCGTCGTGCTGCTGACGAAGGCCGCCGGGCTCGCCGAGGACGACGTGCTGCTCGCCGTGCTCGACGCGGGCGCCGAGGAGGTCAACGACCTCGGCGACGTCTTCGAGGTCATCTCCGAGGCCACCGACCTGCACACGGTGCGGGTGGCGGCCGCCGACGCCGGCCTGGAGATCACCTCGGCGGACATCTCCTGGCTACCGAGCGTGAGTGTTCCGTTGGACGCCGAGCCCGCGGCCAAGGTGCTCAAGCTCGTCGAGGCGGTCGAGGACCTCGACGACGTCCAGAACGTCTGGTTCAACGGCGACATCTCCGACGACGTCATGGAGCTCGTCAGCAGCTAGCCGCGCGCCGCCGCGCCCGGGACGATCTGTTGGGCGTGTCGTGGATGTCCGGTTGCGCCGACCGATCTACACTCGAACGGATGTTCTTGCGGGCGAGCGGGCCTGCGGGTGAGCGGTCGGGAGGGTGGATGCGGGTGTTGGGCGTCGATCCGGGGCTGACCCGGTGCGGCCTGGGGGTCGTCGACGGCGCCCTGGGTTCCCGCGCCCGCCTGGTCGAGGTGGGGGTGGTGCGCACGCCGGCCGGTGCCGAGGTGGCCGACCGGCTGCGGGCCGTCGCCGACGGCATTGATGCCTGGCTCGACCGCACCCGCCCGGACGCGGTCGCGGTCGAGAAGGTCTTCAGCCAGGCCAACGTGCGCACGGTGATGGGCACGGCCCAGGCCGGTGCGGTGGCGATCATGCTCGCCGCGCGCCGCGACCTGCCGGTGGGTCTCTACACGCCCAGCGAGGTCAAGGCCGCGGTCACCGGCAGTGGGCGGGCCGACAAGGCCCAGGTCGGGTTCATGGTCACCCGGTTGCTGGGGTTGGCCGAGGTGCCACGGCCGGCCGACGCCGCCGACGCGTTGGCGCTGGCGCTGTGTCACCTGTGGCGGGGCCCGGCGCTGGCC
>NZ_JAMQQF010000036.1 GCF_023716945.1 Frankia sp. AiPs1
CGGGTGGGCGTCAGCATGCCCAAAAAAGTGAAGATCGAAAATGAAGTCTGGCTTGGGAGGTTGACAGCGGGAGTCTGCATCGTGCACCTGCTGCGCAACTCGTTCCGCTACGCCAGCAAGAAGGACTGGCCCGCACTCGCGAAGGACCCCAAGCCCGTCTACACCGCCCCCACCGAAGCCGCGGCGCTCGACCGGTTCGGCGAGTTCGCCGCGATCTGGGAGAAGAAGTACCCCGCGATCATCCGCCTGTGGGAGAACGCCTGGCCCGAGTTCGTCCCGTTCCTACGCTTCGACACCGAGATCCGCACCGTCATCTGCACGACCAACGCGATCGAGTCGTTGAACGCCCGGTTCGCCGCTCGGTCAAGACCCGCGGCCACTTCCTTCGGCGGCCGTGTCTCCGCCGGCCGGAAGTAGACCAGCCCGCCAGTAGTCCACCCGTAGCACCAACATCAACCGTTACACCGTTAGCTGGACAGTCCCAGATCCAGTCCGTCAACCGGCCGCCCGCCACCACACCATCATCCGCCACAGCCCGCGATCATGCCGCCAACCAGGCAGAACACCCAGCACCAACACACCCGGAAGATCAATTTAGGCTAAGTGGCATTGGGTCAAATCCCCAACGCGCCGGAGCCCTGACCCGTCGACGTGACGAAAAGCACTGCTTTGGAAGGTTGACACTGCGCGAAACAGTGTTGGCCATGCGCGCCGGCCATGACGATCCGTAATGCGAGAGCCATTGTCGGTCCAGGTCAGAGTGCATTTTCCGGCAAGATCTTCCATGAAATCTCGCTACGCGGAGGGGCGCCCAGCACCCTGGTCATAGCCGAAATACGATCAAGATTCTTTAGGATGGTCATTGACATAGCGTCGTACGAGAGCAAGAATTCGGGGGTAATGAAGGACTTGAGGGGGTAAATCCGATGTTCGACACTCAGGACGTGTGGAATTCGGAACGGGAGGTGTCATGCCAAGAGCAAACGTTCGACCTTTTTGAGGGTGCCGGCTATTCGGGTGGATCGGACGGGCTCAGCCAGCCGTCCTGGGCGGCCACCAGGAACGCACCCGGCCAGATTAGATACACAATTCTGGGAACCCTGAAGATCTGGAACGGACACCGAGACTGCACCCCCACCACCCCTAAAGTTCTACAGGTGCTGGCGCTGCTGTTACTGCGTGCCAACCGAACCGTCGAGGTGGAGTCGCTGATCGACGAGCTGTGGGGGGAGAGGCCGCCGCGCAGCGCGCTCACGACCATTCAGACGTACATCTACCACCTACGCAGACTCATCGAGCGAGAGTCGCTCGCCGAGGCGGGCGGTGACATCCTGGTCACAAAAAATCCTGGATACCTCTTGCGCGTGCGGCCCGAACAGATAGATCTGCAGAACTTCTGGATGTTGCGGCAACGAGGCCGGGCGCACGTGGCGGAACGCCGTTTCGGTGAGGCATCCGCGGATTTCCGCGCTGCCCTTCGTTTGTGGACAGAGAACCCGCTGGCCAATGTGCGGCTGGGCCGTCAACTCTCCGCTCAGGTGATCGAACTGCAGGAACAGCGCCGCAACACGCTCCAGCTCGCCATCGAGGCCGACATGGAGATGGGGATGCACCGGGAGCTCGTCGCCGAGCTGCGTTCGCTGACGGCCGTGTACCCTCTCGACGAGTGGTTTCACCGACAGCTCATGCGAGTGCTCGACCGCAGCGGCCGGCGTAGCGACGCCCTGTGGACCTACCGAAGTCTGCGAAACACACTCGGCGAGGAGCTCGGCATCAACCCGGCGCCGGAGACGCAGGAACTGCACTGTCAGCTTCTCGAGTAGGACTCGAGCATCGGCGCACACGCCCGCCGCCATGGAAGGCGGTTGAGACGGGCGAGATCCAAACCAAGGAGAGCGCGGGCGGCCTTGTGGGGGCGATGCCAGCGCCTGAGGCGTGCTTGAGCCGTGTGCCGCGACGAGTGGCAAGCACGGTTCTGACGGGGCCCCGGCGCAGCAATGCGCCGGGGCTACCGGACAACCGGGGTCCACTGGGTCCGCGACGTCACCTTTCGTGAAGATGCCTCCAAGGTCCGGACCGGCCCACTGCCCCGCGTCCTGGCAACATTCCGTAACCTCGTCATCGGACTCATCCGCCTCGCCGGCCACACCCGCATAGCCCCGACCATCCGCGGAATCCACCACGACAACGCCCTGCTCCTGGCCATCCTCACCCTGAACAACCCGGCCTGACCTGCATCAACGACTTTGCGGTCGCCCTGACTGCTGGACTGTTTCCGGCCGTGTTTCACCGCGCCGACGTTCCGGCTGTTCCGCGCACTGGTGGCCGGGATGCTCGCCGCGACCGGGCGGCGCACGATGTGTGGGATGCTTCTCGGCGCCGGCCTGTCGGCGCTGTGGCCGCATGACCGGGCACACCGGTTCTTCAACGCCGCCCGCTGGTCACCAGACCGGGTCGGCCTCGCGCTGGCTCGTCTCGTGGTCGACCGGCTCGCCGGACCCGGGCCGCTGACCGTCGCCGCGGACGCCGCCTACGCCGGCGACGAGCTCCGGTCCCTGCCAGCGTCGGTGACCTGGACAACCCGGCTGCGTAAGGACGCGGCACTGTACACCCCGGCCCCGCCGCGGACCGGGCGGCACAGCCGGCCCCGGACCAAAGGCGACCGGCTCGGCGGCCTGGCCCAGCTCGCCGCCACCGCCCGCTTCACCCCCGTCACCGTGACCCGCTACGGCCAGACCGTCACCGTCCACGCCGCGATGATCCGCTGCCTGTGGTACGGCGTGTTCGCCGCCCGACCCGTCACCGTCGTCCTCATCCGGGAGCGGGCCGGCATCTACGACCTGGCCCTCGTCACCACCGACACCCTGGCCAAACCCGCCCGGATCATCGAACGCTACGCCGCCCGCTGGTCGATCGAAGTCGCGATCTTCGACCTTGCCGGAGCCCTGCGTGCCATGCCAGGGGCGGCCCGGCGGGTCTTCAGACGGGGACATGCCCCTGGGCCAAGAGTTCGAAATGCTCCACCACCGCGGTGATGGGCGGCTGAGCGGCCATCTCGTGACGCAACGCGTCGGCCGCGTGCCGGTAGCGCGGATCGTGCAGGAGATCGTCGACATGGCCGGACAATTCACGGGCGGACGCGTCCTCGTCCACGCACAGCGCCACGCCCGCGTCGCGCGACTGTCGGGCAAGGGGAAGGCAGTCAACGAATCTCGGTATGATCAATTATGGTGTGCCGTGCGCGGCTGCGGACATGCCGGTGCCCGACCCACCGTGGTGCACCACCAGATCGCAGTGCGGCAGCAGGGCGCCTAGGGGGACCGACTCGACGGTCCGGACCCCCGGTGGGAGCGCGCCTGCCGCGTCCCGGTGCTCCGCGCGGATGGCGACGAGCACCTCCACCTCGAGCCTCGAGAGCCCATCTGCCAGTTCCCCCAGCCAGGGCAGCGGCTTGTCCGGGTCCACGACGGTGCCCGGCGTGATGCATACCCGCGGGGCCGTGGGCGCCTCCCATGCCCACGCCGGTACGGTGCCGCCCCCGTTGTACGGCTGATAGCGAACGCGAAGTCCTGGCGCGGCATCCGGAAGTTGTAGCCGGGGAGGACAAGGATCAATGATCATTGCTGGCGGATCCGGCTCCTCAGCGACCCCATGGCGGCGCGCGGTCGACGCGAACGCCGCCGCGGCGGGCGCGACCAGAGTGTCTGACACGTCGACGCCCCATCGGTGCTCGACGCGTGGAATACCCAGCAGCGTGCTGACGAGAGGAGCAGCTAGAGCGAGCGGATCATGCATCAGCACGTCGGGTCTCCAGCCGCGGCAGAACGCGACCAAATCATCCGTCATCCCGGTCGCGACGGCAGCGAACCAGTCGCTCGACTGGAGCAGCTTCGCGCCCGGCCCCGTCCCGCGACGTGAAGCCGCTGGGACGGCCTGGATCAGGCCGTCCGGGGCGTCCGGCCCACTAGGGACGGCCAGCAGGCCGGACGCATGGACCAGACCTGTGAAGGCCGGCGAAGCCGCGACCCGTACCTCGTGCCCGGCGAGCGACAAAGCCCATGTGCTCGAGACCATCGGCAGGAAATGGCCCGTCAAGGGACAGGTGACCACGAGCACTCGCACGAGTTCCTCCAGAGCAACGACTGTTTCGATGGAGTTCGCCGGGCACGGATACGGGATCTCACCGCCGCGCGTGGGCGCTCAGATCGTAGGCCCGACTGCTCGAAGGCCGCTGGAGCGCGGGACGGGCGCGGTATGGCGAAAGTCAGGGAGACCCACAAAACCGCCCGTCAGCCCCAACGCACTCCGCCAGCACCGGTCACAGCCCTACGCCCACCGCGCGTTACCGCCTGCCTGCGAAAACAGACTTTGCGGGTCGCCCTGGGCGAAAGCCCGGCGTCGGATTCGCCGTCCCACGGCGCGAGATTCAGTGGTTCTCAAGCGGACGTCACGAGTTCTCCAAGGAGCCTGGGTGAGTGTGGTGCCGTTCGGTTACGTCTGGCCGAGGGCGGGAGGATGATCGTGTTCGGTGAGCTGTCGGAGTTCCACACCTGGTTCGAGCAGCGAAAGGCCGCGAACACCTACCACGTTTCCATCGTCGGGCTTGACAATCTCGACGGCTGGGAGTTCGACCCCGATTCGGGAAACCTCCGTCATCGCTCAGGGAAGTTCTTCTCGGTCGAGGGTATCGAGGTGACGACGGATCACCGCGAGGTCTCGTCGTGGAGCCAGCCCATCATTCTTCAGCCCGAGATCGGGATACTCGGGGTGCTGGTGAAGAGGTTTGACGGGGTCCCGCACTGCCTCATGCAGGCGAAGATGGAGCCCGGAAACATCAACCTCCTGCAGCTGTCGCCGACGGTCCAGGCGACCCGCAGCAACTACACCCGGGTACACCGGGGAAACGCGGTCCCCTATCTGCAGCACTTTCTCGCGCCCCGGCACGGGCGCGTCGCCTTCGACGCGCTCCAGTCCGAGCAGGGCTCGTGGTTCCTGAACAAGCGCAACCGCAACATGATCGTCGAGGTCGAGGACGACGTGCCCGTGCTCGATGACTTCTGCTGGCTGAGCACAGATCAACTCCGGGAGCTCGTGCTCGCCGAGAACCTCGTGAACATGGACTCCCGGACCGTCCTGTCGGGGCTGCCGCTACGTACTCCCGGAGACGGGGACGGCGACGCACTGCACACGACCCAGGAATTGCTGAGCTGGTTCACGGAAGCCAAGGCCCAGTATCTGCTGGAGCGGCGCCTCGTCAGGCTCGTCGAGGTCAAAAACTGGATCCGCTCCAACGAGCGGATATCACACGAGCTCGATCTCTTCTTCCAGGTCATCGGCATCCACGTCCAAGCGAGCAACCGCGAGGTCGCCCGCTGGTCCCAACCCATGTTCAGACCAACCGGGCGTGGCGTCATCGCCTTTGTCGCGAAGTGGGTGAAGGGCACCATGCACCTGCTCGTACACGCTCGGACGGAGCCGGGGACCGGCGACGTCGTTGAGATGTCCTCGACCGTCAACTGCGATCCCGACAACTACCGCGAGTTCGGTGCCGACCAGCGGCCGCAGTTTCTGGACCTCGTGCTGTCGACGCCGCCGGAGCGGGTGCTCATCGACGTCGTGCACTCGGAGGAGGGCGGTCGCTTCTATCACGCGGAGAATCGTTACCAGGTTGTCCTAGCCAGCGATGATCTCCCCTTGGACGTTCCCCCGGACTTCACCTGGATGACTGTCGATCAACTCTCGCACTTCGTGCGCTACGGCAACCACGTCAACGTCGGCGCGCGTTCGCTACTGACCTGTCTGACCCGGTCGCGGGCCATAACGAGCTGACCAGAGGGCGCCGGCCGACGCAAGGGCGTGGGCCAAGCAGAAGGTTATGGACGATGCGCCGGCAAGCTGCGGCGGGAAGCGTCGAGGGCGACGACTGCGGCCTCGATCTCGATCAGTTCAAGGATGTCCTGGCGCACTTTCCGAGCGGCGTTGCCGTCGTGACGACCCGCGGCGCCGCTCGTGTACCGTACGAATTTACCGCGAGCTCGTTCTACTCCGTATCCATGAACCCGACGCTGGTGTCCGTCTGCCTGGCACGTTCGGCCCGCGGCCACCCGGTCTTCCTGGGTACGAACGAGTTCGTCGTCCAACCTTCTGGGCTCGCGGCAGTCGGATCTGGCGAGAAAGGTTCGCGCGCCCGGCCGACGATAAGTTCACGCACGACGCGCTGCTCCACGCCGAGCACGGCGCACAGGTCGTCGCGGGCGCGTTGGCAGTGTTGAAGTGCGCCATCCACCGTCGGCACGAGGCGGGCGACCACACGATTCTGGTCGGCGAGGCAGCTGGGCATCCTGCCAGGAGTAGGTGCGCTGGTAGAGCGCGGGACCTGGTATTGCTTCGAACCTCCAAGCGACGCCTGCAGGCTCGTTTCCACTGCTTGAACCACGCGTCACCCCGTACGTGACTCGTTCATCCGTCCCGGTCTGACCGCCGTGCGACCTGACACTGACACCGATTCCACCTAACTACTTTCGGTGAAAATGTGTCCGTATAGTACGGGAGCCGCTCTCCGGCGATCGATCGGGTTGGGTGTGGGTGCGCGCATGAAGGGATCGCCAGTTGATCATCGCGGGTCCACGGACTCTTGAGGATCTACCAAGGGTCACCTGCGGTACACGATGTCCAGAAAGCGGCAGAGCCCCGCACCTTGGATGGGGATGCGGGGCTCCGGCCTGTCTCAACCGTGCGTGCGCTCGGAGGGAATCGAACCCCCAACCTTCTGATCCGTAGTCAGATGCTCTGTCCGTTGAGCTACGAGCGCGCGCCGCCACCGTGGTGGCCGGCGGTGCCAGCTTACAGCACCGCCGGAGCGGCTCAGGGGCCGCGTCAGCGTGGGGCCATCTGTAGTTCGTCCGATGCGTCGGGTGAGTGGTCAACGTGGGACGCCGCTCCCGCCGGGCGTCCTGTAGGCGTCCCGCAGGCGCCATGCCGGACATCAGGTTGGTTGCTCCCTGCGTCAGGGCGCGTACTATGAACCAACTCTCGGGGGGGGGGGGGGGGAGAGATGCCGCTGCGTTCCGATGAACCTGGACGTGGCGGTGCACTGGGGCCTCATTTCGTCCTCGCGGGTAGTGATCTTGTCGGCCCCTTGCGGACGGAACGAGGATGGCCAGGCCACACGAAAACGATCTTCCTTCGGAAGCGGTCGGCTTCGCCTACTGCACGGTGACTCCCGAGGTTGCCGTCGCCGGTACCGACGGGCTGCTGTCCTGGTCGGCGCCGGGCGCCGACGTCGTCGACATCGCCGGCCTGGGACGCTTCCCGGCCACCGGATCGGTCCCGGTCACGCTGACAGCGTCGGGCCGGTACTTTCTGCGGGCCGCCGGGCCGGCCGGGGCGGCTCGGAGCAGAACCAATCTCGTCCGGGTCATCGCGCCCCCGGTTATCACGCTGGTGGAAGTGCCGGCGCCGCCTCGGGCCGACATCGGCGAGTCCCTCCTGCGGGATCCGCGCACGCACGGGGCGCGCCGGCTGCCGGCCAGGCATGCCCTGGGCAGGATGGCCGTCCTTCCCCTCTCGGCAGCGTCCGCGCCCCCGCCCGGGGTCGGGCCCATGGCCGCGCGCAACGCCTTCCGTACCAGCGGCGACGCGCGGCCGGGCCCGGCGACCGGTGAGGGCGCCGGCTGGTGGCGTTCGACGGGTGAGCTGGTGGGCCACATCGGCGGGTGGACCAAGCCACCGCCCTCGGGATGGTCGCGTCGGGCGGCGCAGGTACCACGACGCAGGCGATCCGCCGGGTCGCGATTGCGGTCGCGGCGAGGGGTGCGCTCACCGTGAGCCGGTTCCTGCTCTGGCTGTCCGGCGCCGACCGGGAGATCCTCGGGCGGCTGCGGCACGACCGGGCCAAGTACGTGGGCGTGGGCAGCGCGGTGCTCACGACGGCGGCGATGGCCACCGCCTCGTCCACGTTCGCGCTGCGGATGGCGCTGAAGCTGCCGATCCCGGTCTGCCTGCTGGTCGGGCTCGGCTGGGGCCTGGCCATCATGGCGCTGGACCGCTGGCTCGTCGCGTCCGTGCAGCGCCAGGACCACTGGTACATGAACGCGCTACTCATGCTGCCGCGGCTGGTCCTGGCGATCCTCATCGGGCTGGTCATCTCGACGCCGCTCGTCCTGCGCATCTTCCAGCCGGAGATCGACTCCGAGATCACCCAGATGCACGCCGAGGACGCGGCGGCCTTCGAGCAGCGGATCACCACCGATCCGCGCAACCAGGAGCTGACCCGGCTACGCGCCGAGCGCGACGCCCTGGTGAAGGTGGGGACCACCGGCGTCGACGTGAGCACCGACCCGGAGGTCGCGCCCCTGCAGAAGCAGATGGACGGGCTGCAGACCCGGCTGGCCCAGGCGAACGCCGACGTGCTCTGCGAGAGCCTCGGCAACTGCCCGGGTCAGCAGAACAAGGCGGGCCAGGGCCAGCAGTACAACCTCAAGGTCTCCCTGCGCGACGGCATCCAGACGCAGATCAACCAGCTCCAGCCGCGGCTGACCGCGGCGCAGAACGCCGCGCGGTCCCGCCAGCAGGCCGGCCAGTCCAGCGCGACCCAGAACGCCAAGGATCAGCTTCCCGCGCTCAACGCGCAGATCGCCGCGTTGGAGACCGGGCAGCGCAACGATCGGGCGGCGTTCAACCGCCAGAACGGCGACAACACCGGGCTGCTCATCCGGATGGAGGCCCTCGACCGAATCACCAGCGATCCCGACCATCGCACCCTCGCCAACGCCCACCTGGTGCTGCTGCTGTTCATCACGGCGATCGAATGCCTGCCGATCATCGTCAAGTTCCTGATGTCGTTCGGGCGGCTGACCGCCTACGAGCAGGTCGTCGCGATCGAGGAACGTAACCAGCTGATCGCCGAGGAGGAGATGTCGGCGCGGCGGCGGGCGACCGTGCTCCTCGACGACCAGGACTCCTACCTCGAGGCTCAGGTGACGAGAGACGAGAAGGACCCGGCGATCGAACGGCTGGCCCGCCGGACGGTCGCGGTCCAGGAAGAGGTCGCGAACGCGGCGCTGGACGCCTGGCGCGAACGCGAACTCGGCCGGATCCACAACTCCCTCGACGACTATGTCGCCGCGGCGCCACCGCCGGGCACGGGCAGCCTCCAAGCTCCGGGGATTCCCGGGGCTCCGGCGGCCCCGAGGGTCCCGTCGGCACGGACGCGGGGCTGGGAGACGACGGTCGAGGAGTCGGACGTCCGATCCGACCGGCCCGTGCCGTCGGACCGACCGATGCCGTCGGACCGGACGGTGCCCTCGGATCGGACGGTGCCCTCGGATCGGACGGTGCCCACGGACCGACCGATGCCGCCCATTCGGCCCACCCGTCCCGATCTCACCGCCCGGGTTCCCGACGACGAGGGGGACGAACCGACGCTCGTCCCGGACTACACCGGCTAGCCCCAGCCGCCGGCGCCCCGGTCGTCGGCGGGCATCGGGGCGCTGTCGCCGTCGTGGGCGCGGAATGCGGCGGGGTAGGCGGGGTCGGCCGGCTGGCCGGGTAGCTCGTAGGTGAACGTGAGGTCGCCGTGCCCGCTGGAGACGCCGGGGCGCAGCACCACTGGCGGCACCCCGGTGAGCCCGGGCGGCCCGCCGCCCCCCCCCCCCCCCGCCCGCCCCCGCCCCCCCCCCCCCCCCCCCCCACGCCCGGGTGGGTGTGGGCCTGTCGGGCAGGCCTGGTGCGTGGGTCAGGCGGTGGCAGCGAGGTGCAGGGCGCGCATCGCCTGGGCTTCCATGGCATGGGCTCGGTCGGCGTCGGGCAGCATCTGGGCGGCGCTGGTGACGGCCTGCAGGATCCCGCCGCAGGTGAGGTCGCGGCCTTGGATGAAGTGCCGCAGGATCAGCGCCTGCTGGTCGGCGGTGAAGTGCAGGGCGGTGCTGAGCTGGGTGATGGTGGCGGCCGGGTCGTCGACCGGGGTGCTGGCGGCCTGTTCGATGCGCGCGACGGTGCGTTGCACGTAGTCGGGGTCGAGGAAGGTGGCGACGGCGTCGCGGGCCTTGGCGGTGACGAGTTCGGTGGCGCGGTGTTGGGTGTCGGCGCTCCACCGGATGACGCCGTCGTCGAGGCGGCCTCCGAGATGCACGGCGCGGATCGCGTCCTGGGTGATGGTCATGCCGTTGCGGCAGATTTCGACGACGAGGCGGGGGGTGATCGTGAATGCCCCGCAGCCGGTTTCGGAGTTGGTGATTTCGAAGCCGGCCCAGACGGTCGGGTTGTCCGCGCCGCGCAGTCCGGTGAACGGGGAGGTGTAGCCGCGCAGGAGGCCGGGGGCGAGCGCGCGCACGGCGTCGCTGCGCACACGGACGTACATCCGCCGGTCGGTCAGGTCACAACCGTCGACCACCACCGACTCTTCGGCTTGGCGGACTCCGTCGAGCGCGGCCATGAGCACGTCGAGATGGTCGACGGGCCGGTAGTGGTCGCTGAGGACGGCCCGGGCGACCCCTCGGTCACCATCGCGGCCGCGTAGCGCGCGGACGAGGAAGGACCGGCCGTGGTTGGTG
This sequence comes from Frankia sp. AiPs1, assembly GCF_023716945.1. Taxonomy (GTDB): domain Bacteria; phylum Actinomycetota; class Actinomycetes; order Frankiales; family Frankiaceae; genus Frankia. The sequence goes on from NZ_JAMQQF010000036.1 coordinate 10,554, forward strand.
GGGTGGCGCAGCCAGGCATTGACGTTCGCATCGAACAGAGGGAGGTCCTGCTCGCGGGTGCGGCGCAGGTAGGCCAGCGGGATGTCGAGTTTGGTGGCGAGCCCCTCGTCGGCGAGCGCCGTCGGGGTGTAGCGACCGTCGGTGAGGTCGACACCGTCGGGTCCGAGTACCGGGTCGGTGCCGGCAAGGATGAGGTCGCCGCCGCGGACGGTGAGGGCGTGAGCGGGGACGACGATGTCCAGCTTGCGTGGGTGCTCGGCGTGCAGCAGGGCGACGAGGTCGTCGAGGGTGGCGTTACGGCCCTCGCCGACGCTGCGTGTTTCGGTCATGCGGACGCTCCTTGTGGCGTAAGGGAATGTGCGTTGTGGTGGGCGGCGCTCGAGTGCTGGTGCCGATGGCTGGGCGGAACGGGGCTATGCCAGGGACCAGGGAAGAGCGGTGTGTATATCGGGGGGAAGCGTGTAGCCGCGGGCACAGAACCGGCAGAAGAACGGGGCCGCAAGTGCACCGGTGAGGTCGAAGGCGCTGTCGGGATCACTATCGGCATCGGCAGCGACTGTGAGGAACCACACCGGTTCCCGATAGGCGGGGTCGTCCACGCGGTGCAGGGTGGGCATGACCGGCCGGGATGAATACAACCACTCCTGATGTGCGAGTCCATCGCCCGAGTTGCACCTTGGGCAGCGCACGTGTCGCCTGCTGCTGGATTCGACCACGACGGCAAGATGTCCCTGGGCGGGCTCTACGCGGATGCCGCCGTCCATGCCGATGATCTGGACGATGAAGTCACGGGTCTGCGCAGGATCGATGGTGAGGATCGGTGGGTGGATATCCGACCGCCACCCGACAACGGGATCAGGTACGCGTCCGTTGGAACGCGACGTGCTCATAGGTCGGGTTGTCCTTTCAGGCACGTGATGGAGGGGGCGCGGCGCTGAGGAGCGTGCGTGCGATACCCGGGCGGTTCGTCGGTCAGGTCATGCCGCCGGGGGCGGGGGCTCCGAGTCGGGCGGCTGGCTGTGCTTGCGATCCGTCGGACTCTCGGGGGTGGAGAGCTCGACGGGGGGACCGGTGACCTGCGCGCGTAGTTGGGTGTGGATAGTGCGGAGGTGATCGGTCAGCTGGGCGGCCGTGATGCCAGTCTTGGCGGCCGGTGCGCGCAGAGCTGTGCTCGCGTGATCGAGCAGGCCATTCCAGTCGTCCGCGATGATCAGTGTCTGGCAGGTGTCGCAGAGCGCCCACGGATCATGGGAGAAGGCCATCGGCGCGAGATGGACGGTTCCGGTGACCAGGAGGATGGCAACGACCGGCTCGCCGTTGCATACGTCGCAGCGGGAGTGAGGATCGCCGAGTACGGGATCGGGTTGATGGTCGCCGTTCTCGGTTTGGCCGAGGCCGTGGATCCACGCGCTGCCACCGCCGGGCAGATCGCTGCGGTTCAGGGGACGCCGGCAGGTCCGGCAGATGATCTGCATGATTACTCCTCTGTGTGGATTCGAGGACGGGAAAACGCGCATGCGACGGGCGTGCCGTGGTGGCGTCCCGCGCATGAGATGTCCGTGAGCGAACGATGATCGACACGTAGCTTGTGGCGGGCCTCCGATTCCAGGTCGTCTATTCGCGACTTGTACAGCGCCTCGTGATGTTGGCCGTGGTCGGTGCCCAGAGGCCTGTCGGGAAACGCTGCGGCCCACATGCGGTGATACAGGCCGGCAGCTGCGGCATTGAAGGGGACATGCTGGCTGATGTTCGCGCACAGGCAGCACACCTCGGCCGCCGTTCCCGGCCGGGTATCTGCTCCGGCGGCGACCCGTTCGAGAAGTTCTCGGCAATGCGATCGGTAGACAAACTCGGTACTCATGAACCTGTGCGTCGGTCTGAGGAGGGAGTAGCTGTGGAAGAGGGCGTCCCGGTGCGCAGGCTGGCGCGTCATGGCCTGGGCGATTTCTTCCTCGGCCCAGTCGATCTGGAGAAATTCGTTGCCGAGGGCGCCGGTTAGATTGTGCAGGAGGCTCAATACCGGATCGTTGCGGATCGGTGTTTCCATGGGTCCCCCTCCGCGGTCGAGTTGGGGGGAAAACAGAAGCGGCGCGGCGGGGGGGGGCGCCCGCCGCGCCCGCCGACCCGCGGGCCGCCTCCAGGACGGCGGGACCGCCGACGGGTCCCGGCAGGGCGGCCCGGCCACGACGCACGGCGCCCGCACCGGTCCGCTCCACCCGCCGTTCCGCACCGCTGGACGAGGCGAGCTGCCACGGCACGCTGGTCACCATCACACCGGGTTGGAACAGCAGCCGGGCCTTGAGCCGCAGTGCGCTCTGGTTGTGCAGCAGGTGCTCCCACCAGTGGCCGACGACGTATTCCGGGACGTAGACGGCCACGACATCGCGGGGGCTCTCCCGCCGGATCCGGGCGACGTAGTCCAGCACCGGCCGGGTAACCTCTCGATAGGGGGAGGCGAGCACCACCAGATCGATGGTGATGCCCCGTTCCGCCCACGCACCGCGCAGCCGGTCGGCGTCGGCCTGGTCCACGGCGACGGTGAGCGCGACGAGGCTGTGCGGCCGGGACGCCTTGGCATAGGCCAGCGCCCGCAGCGTCGGCGCGTGGATCTTGCTGACGAGGACCACGGCTCGGATCCGCGAGGGCAGGGTCGGGGGGCCCGGCTCCGGGGTGAGCTCGACGGCGACCCGGTCGTAGTGGCTCCGGATCCCCCGCATGCCGAGGAAGATGATCGGGATCGCCAGGCAGACGATCCAGGCGCCGTGGGTGAACTTCGTGATCAACACGAGGACCAGCACGGTGCCGGTGAGGCAGGCGCCGACGAAGTTGATCGTCTGGGAGCGGCGGATCCGCCGGCGGGCGGCGGGGTCGGGCGCAGCCGGGCCGGTCGAGCGCAGGATGCGCGCCCAGTGCCGCACCATCCCCGTCTGGCTCAGGGTGAACGAGATGAACACCCCGAGGATGTAGAGCTGGATCAGCGCGGTGACCTGCGCGTCGAAGGCGATGATCAGCAGGATCGCGAAGCCGGCCAGCAGCACGATCCCGTTGGAGTAGGCCAGCCGGTCGCCTCGGGTGTAGAGCTGGCGAGGCAGGTAACCGTCGCGGGCGAGGATCGAGCCCAGCACCGGGAAGCCGTTGAAGGCCGTGTTCGCGGCCAGCATGAGAATGAGCGTGGTGACCGTGGCGATGTAGACGAAGCCGGGCGAGCCGTCGCCGAACACGGCGGCGGCGACCTGCGCGATCACCGTCGGCTGCTCGCCGCTGGCCCCGAGCAGGTCCTTGGTGTGCTCGGCGACGTGCACGTCCGAGATGAGGGCCAGAGCGGTGACGCCGGCGAACATGGTGACCGCGATGACGCCCATGAGCAGCAGGGTGGTCGCGGCGTTGCGGCTCTTGGGCTTCTGGAAGGCGGGCACGCCGTTGCTGATCGCCTCGACCCCGGTCAGCGCCGTGCAACCCGAGGCGAACGCCCGCAGGACCAGGAACGCCAGCGCGAACCCGGCGTAGTCGTGCTCGGCGACAACGTGGTAGCCCGCGCTCTCGGCCCGCGGCGTGTGCCCGACGGCCGTCTTGATCAGGCCGGTCACGATCATCACGGCGATGCCGGCCACGAAGCCGTAGGTCGGGATCGCGAAGGCGGTCCCGGATTCACGCACGCCGCGCAGGTTCATCATCGTCAGCACGATCACGATCACGATGGCGATGGCGACCTTGTGGGAAGCCAGCCCGGTGACCGCGGAGGTCAGGTTCGCGACACCGGCCGACACCGACACGGCGACCGTCAGGACGTAGTCGACGAGCAGGGCACTGCCGACGAGCAGGCCGGCGCGGGGGCCGAGGTTGGTCGAGACGACCTCGTAGTCACCGCCGCCGCTCGGGTAGGCGTGCACGTTCTGCCGGTAGGAGGCGACCACCGTCAGCATCAGCACGATGACGGCACCGGCCAGCCAGGGTGAGACGTGGTAGAAGGCCAGCCCGCCCAGCGACAGGACGAGCAGGATCTCCTCCGTCGCATAGGAGACCGAGGACAGTGCGTCACTGGCGAAGACGGGCAATGCAACCCGTTTGGAGAGCAGTGTCTCTCCGAGCCGGTCGCTCCCGATCGGGCGACCGACAAAACCGCGCTTCAGGCGGTCCGTGAGCGCCACGCGGCGATGCTACCGATGTCGGCTACCGCTACACGCAACTGTGACGTGGCACACACAAACCCGTGTCGGTCGGGGTGACGCGCCCGAGGGTGACGGATCTCCGTACAGAGAGCATTCCGGTGCCGAACCGCGCCGCGCGGGCCGGATCCGACTACGCTCCCCTCGTGCATGTCGTGATCCTCGGTTGTGGCCGAGTCGGCTCCGCCCTCGCCCGCGGTGTCGAACGGCTCGACCACTCGGTAGCGATCATCGATCAGAACGCGGCGGCGTTCGGCCGCCTGGACGCGACCTTCGCCGGCCAGCGCATCACCGGGATGGGCTTCGACCGAGACACCCTCGTCGAGGCGGGCATCGAGCAGGCCGCCGCGTTCGCCGCCGTGTCCAGCGGAGACAACTCGAACATCATCGCCGCCCGGGTCGCCCGGGAGATGTTCGGGGTCGAACGGGTCGTGGCGCGCATCTACGATCCCCGCCGCGCCGAGGTCTACGAGCGGCTCGGCATCCCCACCGTCGCGACCGTGCGCTGGACCCGCGACCAGATCCTCGGCCGGCTGCTCCCGGACGCCGTCACCGCGCAGTGGACCGACCCGTCCGGCTCGGTGCTGCTGACCGCGATCCCGCCCGGGGCCGCCTGGGCGGGCCGCAAGCTACGCGAGCTGGAGGAGGAAGCGGGGGTACGGGTCGTCTGCGTCACCCGGTTCGGCGAGGGCGTGCTGCCCGACGCCCGCACCCTCGTCCAGGACGGCGACGTGCTGCACGTGGCCGTGACGAAGGCCCGTGCCGCCGAGGCCGACACGGTGCTGCGCACCGGTCCGAAGGAGAGGTGACGGTGAACGTGCGCCGGGTGGTGATCGCGGGTGCGGGCAAGGTGGGCCGTTCCATCGCCGCCGAGCTACTGGAGAACGGCTCCGAGGTGCTCATCATCGAGCGGGACCCGCAGAAGATCCGCACCGACGCGCTGCCCGACGCCCGGTGGCTGCTCGCCGACGCCTGCGAGCTGTCCCAGCTCGACGCCGCGGGCCTGAACGAATGCACCGTCCTCGTGGCGGCGACCGGGGACGACAAGGTCAACCTCGTCGTGTCGCTGCTGGCGAAGACCGAGTTCGGCGTGCCGCGGGTGGTCGCCCGGGTCAATCACCCCAAGAACGAGTGGCTGTTCACCGAGTCGTGGGGGGTCGACGTCGCCGTCTCCGCGCCGCGGCTGCTCACCGCGCTGGTCGAGGAGGCCGTCAGCGTCGGCGACCTGGTGCGGCTCATGCGCTTCCGGCAGAGCGACGCCTCCCTCGTCGAACTCACCCTCGCCGAGGACGCGCCCGTGGTCGGCCGGCGCATCGGTGAGATCACCCTGCCACCGGACACCGCCCTCGTGGTGATCCTGCGCGACGGGCGGGCGGTCATCCCGTCTCCGGACGCGACACTGGAACACGGCGACGAGGTGCTCGCGGTCGCGACCAGCTCGGAGGCCGAGGAGCAGCTCGCCGCCCTGCTCGGTCCGGTGCCGGAGCAGACCCTCACCGGGGGCTGACCCGGCCGGATCACCCCGGGCTCAGCGCGGCGGGCGGAGCGGATCGACGACCGGCGTCTCCGGGAACGGCGGGTCGGCCCGTGCCACCTCCCTGCCGAAGGCCTCGCCCTCGAAGGCCTCGTTCTTGAAGACCTCGTTCTTGAAGACCTCGCTCTTGAGGACCTCGCTCTCCACTACCTCGCCGTCGACCACGGCCGACGCGGCGGGCTGCTCCGGCGGCAGCGGGGCGAGCCGGCGCACGATGGCGAAGCTGGCGAGGACGGCGAGACCGAACAGTGGCAGGCCGAGCGCGATGTTCGCCGCCGCCAACCAGCCGGACTCGTCGGCGAGGTAGAGCACGCCCTGCACGACGAAGCGCAGGGCGAACACGGCGCCCCAGACCAGCGTCGCCCACACCGCGGCCCGCCGCTGGCGGGGATCGTTCTGCCAGCCCACGTAGCGGGCATCGAGGCCGGCCATCAGATAGCCGGCGATCGGCCGGCGCAGCACCACCGACACCAGTGCCACGACGACGCCGACGGCGTTCTTCGCGATGCCGGGGAGGAAGAACCCCTTCGCGTCGCCGGTGCGCGAGGCGACGAACGCGGCGACCGCGACGGCGAACAGGCCGGAGAACGTCTGCTGCGTCGGCTCGTGCCGCACGATGCGCAGGACGAGCAGGGCAAGCGCGGCGGCGACGGCGACGGCGATGCCGGCGGTCAGCCCGGCCTCGGCGTTCACCGTCACGAACGCCACGGTCGGGATGGAGCTGTCGATGATTCCCCGGGGGCCGCCGATGGCCTCGGACATCGTCATCGGCGGTGCGTCGGGGGTGGGCAGTCGTGGCATCGTCGGTGGGGATCCTGTCGGTGAGGGGCCGGTTCCCCGCCCGAACCTAGGCGCTCGCGGAGGGGACCGGGAGGAGTTCGTATCGCGGGTTGAAGATGCTCGGGCGCCCCTCCTGCACGGTGATGCGACCGGACGCCTTCACCGAGGCACCGGCCCGCAGGCCCGGGATGTCCCGGCGGCCCAGGAACACCAGTGTCACGGTGCCGCTGCCGTCGTAGATGTCGACTTCCAGGGTCGGCGCGCCGGCACGCGCGCGCACCGTCACCGCCTGGATGGTACCCGCGACGCAGGTCTCGTCCCGGTCACGACAGCCGCTCATCGGGACGGCACCCGCCGCCGCGGAGGCGGCCTGGAGATCCTCGGCGTCGAGCTCGTTCGTTCCCGCCGTCAGTTTGTGGAGCTTGCGCCCCCACCAACCGTGTGGCTCGCCCACGGCTCCTCCGTTCCCGCGCGAGCAACCCTGCCCGAACACGTCTGATGCAACGAATGACCGAGGCTCAGTGTGCCCGCGGCAAGCCGCACGATCGAGCGATCCGCGTACGGATACGTACCGTGTGCGGTGCAGGGCGGTGCGTGGTGTCCCCGGTCAGCGGAGCTCGGCGGTGCGGACGCCGGGCACCGGCATCTCGGGCCGCCCGCTCGTCGCCGCGGTCGCCGAGCCGCCGGGACCGTCGGGATGGTCGGCGACCTCCCGGGGCAGGGTCAGCGGTAGGGGATCGCGCACCGGCATCGCGCCCTCTCCGCGGGACACCACGAGCTGGCGCAGCGTCTCGTCGAGCAGCGGGGCGGCCCCCGGCTCGCCCCCGGCCACGCCGGTCACCACGGCCCGCAGGAACCAGCGCGGACCGTCGACGCCCATCATCCGACCGGGAACGGTCTCACCCGGGCGACCGGTGGGCAGCACCATCCGCAGCTCGGGCCCGAACACCCCGTTCGTCTCGCGGCCACCGGCCGTCTCGATCGTCGTCAGGATCTCGGCGCGCACCTCGTCCCACAGGCCGCGGCTCTTGGGCGCGGCGAAGACCGACAGCTCCATCGCGCTGCGCCCGTCGGTGATGAGCACCGTCAACGGCTGGCCGGTCGACTCCTCCACCTGGAACTGCACCTGCACGCCCGGCAGCGCCGGGATCCGCAGCGAGCCGAGGTCGAGCCGGTGGAGGTCGTCCTGCGGCGCCTCGGTGACGTCGTAGGGACCGTCCAGCACCACCGATGCGGCCTCGGCGCCCGGCGCGCGCCGATCGGACTCCTCGGACCGGGACGCCTCGCGCTGATCGGATTCCCTACGCCCGCGGCCGAACACCACCGGACTCCCTTCCCGCTCCTGCGGAGTTCCCCGCGCCGACCCCGGCGCCGGGACCCTCCGTCGAGCCGAAGCCACCCGTCGAACCGAACCCACCGCTGCCGCGCACCGAGGCGGGCAGCTCGTCCACGTCGCGGAAGACGGCATGCTCCACACGCTGCACCACGAGCTGGGCGATCCGGTCGCCCCTACGCAACGTGATCGGATCGGATCGATCGGTATTGATGAGAACTACTTTGATTTCACCACGGTAACCGGCATCGACGGTGCCGGGCGCGTTGACCACCGTCACGCCGTGGCGGGCGGCCAGGCCGCTGCGCGGATGCACGAAGGCCGCGTAGCCCGCCGGCAGCGCGATCGCCAGGCCCGTGCCGACGACGGCACGCTCCCCCGGCGCCAGGGTCACATCCTGCGTGGTCACCAGGTCCGCACCCGCGTCGGACGGCTGGGCGTACGCCGGCGGCGCCACCTCGCCATCCAGCCGGCGCACGAGGACCTCCACCCGACCCGCGACCGCGGCCTCGGTGGCCGCCGCCACGGCCTCGCTCACCGTTTCGGGCGTGGCGGGTCCGGCCGGTGCCTCAGGGGCAGCGGGGATCGTCTGATCGGGGGCGGTCATGGGTCTGTTCTCCTGCCTGGACGGGCCGAACGGGGAGATGGATGGTCGCCGGCGACGGCCGTCGCCGGCGCCCGCTGCGCCCCGCCGGATGTCCGCGATCCGCGAGATGAACCTTAGGCCATCCCCGGCGCGGCACCCGCGGTGCGCCCCGCGTGCCGGCGGGATCGTCCGGCCGTGATCGGATAGGGACCACCGGGGCCCACCCTGGTCGGCTGGGGTAATCGGGGTCCGCGGGGTAAGCACAACACTGGGCGGGCCGGTGCGGCCCGCGGCGCAGAACGAGAGGTGTGGGGTGGCGAAAGCGGCATCGAAGCTGGGATGGAAGGTCGTCGGCGGGGCGGCGACGGCGCTCGCGGGCACGGCCGCCAGCCGCGGGGTCACGGCCGTGTACCGCAAGGTCCGCAAGTCCGATCCGCCGGTCAACCCGGCCGACCCGGACACCGCCTGGGCGGAGGCGATCGCCTGGGCGGCGATCTCCGGCCTGGCGATCGGGCTGGGCCGGCTCGCGGCGGAGCGGACGGTGGCCCGCGGCTGGGCCAGGGCGACGGGCTCCCCGCCGCCCGGCATGGTCCGCCCGGAGATCTCCACCTCGGCGGCCTGAACCCACCCACCCGGCGGCGTCGACGGGCACGATGGAGGTCACAAGTCGCGCCCGACGATCCGCGGGAGGCCGGATGGCCGTGTACGCCCTGGGAGACGCCGTCCCCGTCATCGACCCGACGGCCTACGTCCACCCGGACGCCACCGTCATCGGCACGGTGACGATCGGTCCCGAGTCGACCGTGTGGCCGGGGGCGGTGCTGCGCGGCGACTACGGGTCGATCGTGATCGGTGCGCGCACCTCCGTCCAGGACGGCACCGTCATCCACGCGACCGAGGAGCTGGCGACCGTCGTCGGCGACGACTGCACGATCGGGCACCTCGTGCACCTGGAGGGCTGCGTCGTCGAGGACGGCTCGCTGATCGGGTCCGGCTCGGTGGTCCTGCACCGGGTCCGGGTCGGGCGCGGCGGGCTGGTCGGGGCCGGGGCCGTCGTCGTGGGTGACACGGTCGTGCCGCCGGGCGGCCGGGCGCTCGGGATCCCGGCCAAGGTGCTTCCCGGCGGCGCGGACCAGGCCGATCTCGCCGCGGGTGCCGCCGTCTACGTCGCGAACGGCAAGCGCTACCGGGAGCAGCTACGCCGGATCGACTGAACCCGCCGGAGCCCGAGCCGGAGCCGAACCCGAGGGCGGGGCCGCGGCCGCGGCCGGCAGGTGCCGCATCTTCTCCGGGTTCGCGACAATGTTGATCTCGACGATCCGGCCGCCCGCCACGTGCAGGCCGGCGATGAAACGCAGGACGTCGCCTTCGAAGCTCGCGAAGCCGGGCTCGCCGTTGACCTCGATCGCCTCGACCCGCACCCGCCCGTCGGCGCGCCGGGCCGCCTTCGCGAGGATGCCGAGCACGAACCGGGCGACCCGGTCGGCGCCCGCCACCGGCCGGCGGGCGGCCTGCGCGAGTCCCCCGCCGTCGCTGCGCAGGACGGCGTCCGGATCGAGCAGCGCCAGCAGCCCGTCGAGGCTGCCACCGGCCGCCGCGGCGAAGAAGGCCTCGGCAACGCGGCGACGTGACGCCGGATCCGGGTCGAAACGGACCGACCGGTCCCGGACATGGCGCCGCGCCCGGCTGGCGAGCTGCCGGGCCGCGGCCGGGGTACGCCCGGTCGCCGCGGCGATCTCGGTGAAGTCATAGCCGAACACGTCGTGGAGAACGAAGGCGGTGCGCTCCGCCGGGCTGAGCGTCTCGAGCACGACCATCATCGCCATGCTCACCGATTCGGCGAGCGTCACCCGGTCGGCCGGGTCCGGTACCCGGCCCCCGCCCGCGGGGTCGGGGCCGACCGGCACCGCCGCACCGGCGAGGAATGCCGCGTCCAGCACGGGCGAGCCGCCATCGGCGCCACCCCCGGCGCCGGCACTGCCGGCGAGCCCGTCGACGAACGGTTCGGGCAGCCAGGGCCCGACGTATCCCTCGCGGCGCCCGCGGGCCGAGCGGAGCTGGTCCAGGCACAGCCGGCTGACCACCACGGTCAGCCAGGCGCGCAGGTCGGAGATCTGCTCGGCGTCGACCCGACCGAGGCGCAGCCAGGCCTCCTGCACCGCGTCCTCGGCGTCGGCGAAGGAACCGAGCAGGCGATAGGCCACCCCCCGCAGGTACGGACGCTCCGCCTCGAACGCCGCGGCCAGCGCGCGCTGTGCGGCGCGGCTCGGGACGGTTGTCATCGGCTCCTCCGCAGGCTTCAGGGCACCGTGAACCAGGTGTCGCCGGCCCCGGCGGCCGGGCCCCCCGGCACGCGCCCCTCCCCCATCTGGACGGGGTACCCGGCGCCGGTGTGACATCCGGCGGCGGCCGGGCGACGCGCGGGGCGATCTCACGGGCGGCCCGTGGCCCACCACCGCACGTCTCACCGCGTGGCTGCCGGCCCGGTGAGCGGATGTCTCAGAGAGTGTCACAGCTCGCGCGTCGCCGCGTAACGGTGCGTTCCTACGGTCGTGGCATCGCCCGCACCCCGGAGGATCATCACATGAGTGCCACGCTGGAAGGCGCCCCGACCACCGACCTCGCTGCGGCCGCGTCCCGCCGGGGCCGCTGGATCGACGATTGGCGGCCCGAGGACCCGACGTTCTGGCACAACGGCGGGTCCCGCATCGCCCGCCGCAACCTGATCTTCTCGATCCTGGCCGAGCACATCGGCTTCTCGATCTGGTCGCTGTGGTCGGTGATGGTCCTGTTCCTCGGGCCGCAGTACCACCTCGATCCCGCCGGGAAGTTCCTGCTGACGTCGTTGCCGGCGCTGGTCGGCAGCGTGCTGCGCATCCCCTACACCTTCGCCGTCGCCCGCTTCGGCGGGCGCAACTGGACGATCGTCAGCGCGCTGCTGCTGCTCGTCCCCACCATCGTCGCCGCGATCGTCCTCGAACCCGGCGTCTCGTACCCCACCCTGCTGATCGTCGCCGCGGTCGCGGGCGTCGGCGGCGGCAACTTCGCCTCGTCGATGACGAACATCAACGCCTACTACCCGGACCGGCTCAAGGGCCGGGCGCTCGGGCTCAACGCCGGCGGCGGGAACCTGGGCGTGGCCGCGATCCAGCTCGTCGCCCTGCTCGTGCTCGCCACGGCGGGCAAGGGCCACCCGCGGGTCGTCCTGGCGATCTACATCCCGCTGATCGTGCTGGTCGCGCTCGGCGCGGCGCTGTTCATGGACAACCTGTCCTCGGCGCGCAACGACCGCGGCGCGATGCGCGAGGTCGCCCGCGACGGCCACACGTGGGTGATGTCGCTGCTCTACATCGGCACGTTCGGCTCGTTCATCGGCTTCGGCTTCGCCTTCGGGCAGGTGCTGCAGGTGCAGTTCGCCGATCGGTTCGACACCCCGATCAAGGCCGCCTACCTGACGTTCCTCGGGCCGCTGCTCGGCTCGCTGATCCGCCCACTCGGCGGCATCATGGCCGACCGGTTCGGCGGCGCCCGCATCACCTTCGCGAACTTCGTGGCGATGGCCGCGGCGGCCGCGGTCGTGCTGGTCGCCTCGCTGACGGACTCGCTGGCCGGCTTCCTCGTCGGGTTCATCGCCCTGTTCGTCTTCAGCGGCGTCGGCAACGGGTCGACGTACAAGATGATCCCGGCGATCTTCCGGGCGAAGTCGCGCCTCGCCGTCGACGCCGGCGCCGACCCGCTGGCGGCCCAGCGCGCCGCCCGGCGCCGCTCCGGCGCGCTGATCGGCCTGGCCGGCGCGATCGGCGCGTTCGGCGGGGTGCTGGTGAACCTGGCCTTCCGGCAGTCGTTCCTGAGCTACCACTCCGGCGACGCGGCGTACCTCTCCTTCATCGCCTACTACGCCCTGTGCTTCGTCCTCACCTGGGCGGTCTACCTGCGGCCCTCAGCCCGGCGGCTGAGCGGCATCTGACCGCCCCGTGCGGGTTCAGGCGAGGTCGACGGCGACGGCGATCTCGCCGCCGGAGGGGCTGAACGCCAGCTCGCGGATGCTGCCGGCGCTGCGCAGGTCGGTGGCCGCCGCTTCGACGAGGGCGACGAGATCGGCCTCTCCGCTGATCCGGGCGCTCGCGACCTCGGCCTTCATCGACGCCTTCGCCGCGGACTTGGCGCGGCGCACGCCGGTCAGGGCCGCGCCGACGGCGTCGAGCAGTTCGGGGCGCCCGCCGTCGGCAAGCTTGCGGATCTCCGCCGGGTCCGGCCAGCTCGCCCGGTGCACCGAGCCCGGCCGCCACCAGGACCAGACCTCCTCGGTGACGAACGGCAGGACCGGGGCGAACAGCCGCAGCAGCACGGACAACGCCACCGCGAGGGTGGTGTGCGCGGAGGCGGCGCCCGCGGCCCCGAACGAGCCGTAGGCACGGCCCTTGACCAGCTCGACGTAGTCGTCGCAGAACCGCCAGAAGAACGACTCGGTGACCTCCAGGGCCCGCGCGTAGTCGTAGGTGTCGAGCGCGGCGGTCGCGGCGTCGACGACGTCGGCGAGCGCGGCGAGCAGCGCCCGGTCCAGCGGCTCGCCAACCGGCACGGCACCATCCGCCGGCACAGCACCATCCGCCGGCACAGCACCATCGGCCGACACGGCGCCACCAGTTGGCACGGCGCCACCGATCGGCACGGCCACGCCGACCGCCGAGGCATCGCCGGCGGCCGCACCGGAGGTCGGCGCATCTCCCGGCGCCGCGGCGCCGGCGGGCGTCTGCTCGGCACCGAGGCCCAGCGCGAAGCGGCTGGCATTGAGGATCTTGATGGCGAGCCGGCGGCCGTTCTTCATCTGGCCGACGTCGAAGGCCGTGTCGGTGCCCGGCCGCCCGGACGCCGCCCAGTAGCGGACCGCGTCCGAACCGTGCTCCTCCAGCAGGCCCATCGGGGTGACGACGTTGCCCTTGGACTTCGACATCTTCTTGCGGTCCGGGTCGAGGATCCAGCCGGAGATCGCCGCGTTCGACCAGGGCAGCACACCGAACTCGGCGTGGGTGCGGACCACGGTGGAGAACAGCCAGGTCCGGATGATCTCATGGGCCTGCGGCCGCAGGTCCATCGGGAACACCCGGGCAAACAGGTCGGCGTCGCTCTCCCAGCCGCTGACGATCAGCGGGGTGAGCGAGGACGTCGCCCAGGTGTCCATCACGTCCGGGTCGGCGGCGAACCCGCCGGGCACGCCGCGCTGGGAGTCGGTGTAGCCCGGCGGCACGTCGCTGGACGGGTCGATGGGCAGGGCCGCCTCGGCCGGCACGATCGGCGCGTCGTAACGCGGCGCGCCGGCGTCGTCGAGGGGATACCACACGGGGAACGGCACGCCGAAGAATCGCTGCCGGCTGATCAGCCAGTCGCCGTTGAGGCCGTCGACCCAGTTCTCGTAGCGGACCTTCATGTACTCCGGGTGCCAGCGCAGCTCCTGGCCGCGGGCCCGCAGTGCGACGCGCAGCGGCTCGTCGCGCCCGCCGTTGCGCAGGTACCACTGTCGGGTGGTGACGATCTCCAGCGGTCGGTCGCCCTTCTCGTAGAACTTGACCGGGTGGGCGATCGGCCGCGGCTCACCGCGCAGGGCCCCTGACCCGGTGAGCAGCTCCACGATGCGCGTGCGGGCGCTGTGCACGGTCTTGCCGGCGAGCTCGGCGTAGTGCGCCTGACCCGCGGGCGAGGTGATCGCCGCCGGCGGTTCCGGCACGAGCCGGCCGTCGCGGCCGATCACGGCGCGGGCCGGCAGGCGCAGCTCCCGCCACCAGATGACGTCGGTCAGGTCGCCGAAGGTGCAGATCATCGCGATGCCGGAGCCCTTGTCGGGATCGGCGAGCCGGTGGGCGAGGACCGGGACCTCGACGTCGAACAGCGGGGTGCGCACGGTGGACCCGAACAGCGGCTGGTAGCGCGGGTCGTCGGGATGGGCGACCAGGGCCACGCAGGCGGGCAGCAGCTCCGGGCGGGTCGTCTCGATCACCACGGGCTGTGCCGCGGCCGCGCCGGCCGGCTCAGCGCCGCCGCGGGGGAAGGCGAGGGTGTGGAAGGCGCCGGGACGCTCCCGGTCCTCCAGCTCCGCCTGGGCGACCGCGGTACGGAAGGTGACGTCCCACAGCGTCGGCGCCTCGGCCAGGTAGGCCTCGCCGCGGGCGAGGTTGCGCAGGAACGCCCGCTGGGCGACGGCGCGCGAGCGGGTGTCGATGGTGGCGTAGGTGTGCGACCAGTCGACGGACAGCCCCAGGCGGCGCCAGAGCTCCTCGAAGCCCTTCTCGTCCTCCAGGGTCAGCCGCTCGCACAGGTCGACGAAGTTGCGCCGCGAGATCGGCACCTGCTCCTTGCCCGGCTTCGCCGGCGGGGCGAAGTCCGGGTCGTAGGGCAGCGACGGGTCGCAGCGCACCCCGAAGTAGTTCTGCACCCGGCGCTCGGTGGGCAGCCCGTTGTCGTCGAAGCCCATCGGGTAGAAGACTTCGCGCCCGCGCATCCGCTGGTAGCGGGCGATGAGGTCGGTGTGCGTGTACGAGAACACGTGGCCGACATGCAGCGAGCCGCTTACGGTCGGTGGCGGGGTGTCGATGGAGTACACCCGCCCCCGGTCGACGGTGCGGTCGAAGGTGTAGGTGCCCTCGTCCTGCCATGCCGTCGACCACCGCGCCTCGATGCCATCAAGGCTGGGCTTCGCGGGAACCGTGTGTGCGGAGCGATCACTGCCGTCTGTGCCAACCACAGCGACGATCCTACGGGCGCGCCGATCGTGACCGCCGCGCCCGGCCCCCGCAGGCCCCGCGCGTCTGCCGCCGTGGCGGCTTTCACCCGGCGAGATGCCCACGCGCGACGCCACCTTGGCAGGATGAGCCCGTGAGTGGACCGCCCTGCCCCGCCGACGCCGGCGACCGTCCCGAAGC
>NZ_JAMQQF010000370.1 GCF_023716945.1 Frankia sp. AiPs1
GGCGGGTCCGGGCCGCCGGCGCCGGCCACGCGATGAACGCGATCGGCCGGCCGGACGACGGCGGTGTACAGATCTCCCTGGACCGCTGCGCCGACCTGGTCGCGCTCGACGGGGGCAGCGGGCTGGTGACGGTGCGCGGCGGGATGACGCTGCGCCGACTCAACCGGCTGCTCGCCGAGGCGGGCTTGGCCCTGACCAACCAGGGCCACGGCGAACAGGCGACGATCGCCGGGGCGATTGCCACCGGAACCCACGGCACCGGCGCCCGCTACGGCGGGCTGTCCACGCAGGTGCGGGCGCTGGAAGTGGTACTCGCCGACGGTGCGGTGGTCACCTGCTCGCGCGGGGAACGCCCGGAACTGTTCGCGGCCGCCCGCCTCGGCCTCGGCGCCGTCGGCGTGGTGACCTCGGTGACGCTGCAGGCCGTGCCGCTGTTCGCCCTGCACGTGCGGGAGAGCCGGCTGCCGCTCGCCGAGGTGCTCGACGGCTACGGCGCACTCGTCGAGCAGGCCGACCATGTCCGCTTCGCCTGGTTTCCGCACACCTCGACCGCGCTGGTCCGCTGGGATGACCGCCGCCCGGTCGACGACGAGCTGGCGCCGCCGCCCCGCCACCGCGGCCGGCTGGCCGGCGGCCCGGTCTCCGGCGGCGTCTTCGAAGCCCTGATGGTGGCCGCCCGGCGGCTGCCGGCCGCGGACCGCCCCGCCGCTCAGCTCGCCGCCCGCCTCGGCGCTGCGCCGGCGAGCGGTCGGCCGTCGCTCGACCTGTCCTACCGGGTGTTCGCCACGGGCCACCCGGCGCTCCCGGGTCACCCGGCGTTGCGGTACAAGGAGATCGAGTACGCCGTCCCCCGCGCCGAGCTGGCCGCCGCCATGGGCGAGCTCGCCACCGCCGTGACCCGATCCGGGGTGCGCTCCGCCTTCCCCGTCGAGGTCCGCTGCGCGCCCGCGGACGAGATCCCGCTGTCCCCCGCCTTCGGCCGCGACACCGCCTACATCGCCGTGCGCATCGACCGTCGCGGCCCACACGGCAACTACTTCGGCCGCGCCGAACAGATCATGCTGGCGGCCGGCGGGCGGCCCCACTGGGGCACCCTGCACACGCTGGCCGCCGCGCAGCTACGCGAGCGCTACCCCCGCTTCGACGACTTCCTGGCCGTCCGCGACGCGGTCGACCCGGCCGGCGTCTTCACCAACGCCCACCTCACCCACGTCCTCGGCCCACCCGCGCCGACCTCCGGCCGCCCCGCGCCCACCCGCTGACCTGCTACCTCCCTCGTTCCTATCCGTCCACGCCGTGATCGGCTTCCTCTCGGCCCCGATCACGGTGATGTGGTGGGAGCGGCGTAGAGGTCGGGGGATCGGGCGGCGGCGACGATGGCGGCGAGGGTGGCGGACAGGTGGGGGGCCTGCTGGGAGCCACGGCGGACGGCGGCGAAGATGGGCCGGATCGGCGGGACGCCGGCGAGGGGTCGAAGGGCGACCTGGGCAGTGCTGGACAGTTTCGCCAGCCGCGGGATGAGGCCGACCCCGCAACCCGCGGCGATCAGGCCGAGGACCGCGCTGTAGTCGTCGGCCCGGTGGCGCACCCGGGGGACGAACCCGGCCGCGGCGCACGCCGCGTGGGTCACCTCGTGGCAGGGGGTGCCGGGGCGGCTGGAGATGAAGTCCTCCGCGCCGAGTACCTCCAGCGGCACGGCCGCGGCGGCGGCGTAGGGGTGGCCGGCGGGTAGCGCGACGTCGAGCGGGTCGTCGAGCAGCGGGATCTGCAGCAGCCGCTCGTCGAGGGGCC
Source organism: Frankia sp. AiPs1 (assembly GCF_023716945.1). GTDB lineage: Bacteria > Actinomycetota > Actinomycetes > Frankiales > Frankiaceae > Frankia. The sequence goes on from NZ_JAMQQF010000370.1 coordinate 1,792, forward strand.
GGCCACCCGGGTGGGTGATGCTGACCGCGAGATCCAGGTCGCCGGCCAGCAGCAGGTCGAAGCACTCCGGCTCGGCCACGTCGGACACCGACATCCGCAGCCGCGGCCGGCTCTGGCGCAGCGCCGTCAGCGCCGGCACGACGATGCCGGAGATCGCCGTGGTGAAGGCCGCCACGGCCACCGAGCCGACCCGACCCTCGTCGAAGGCGGCAAGATCCGCCTCGGCCCGCTCCAGCTGGGCGAACAGGACGTCGGCGTGCCCCAGCAGCACCTGGGCGGCCGGGGTGAGCCGGACTCGGCGGCCGGCCGGGTCGAGCAGCCGGACGCCGGTCTCCTTCGCCAGGGCGGCGAGCTGCTGGCTGACCGCCGACGGCGTCAGATGCAGCGCCGCGGCCGTGGCCACAACCGTTCCTCGGCTGTCCAGCTCCCGCAGAATGCGCAGGCGACGCACATCGATCATGTAGAAAATCTTAGCTGTTGTGTGCAGAAAAATTAGCTGGACTGCAAAGGCGCCTGCCGAGATCCTGAGGATCATGACACACCTGATCGTGACGGGCGGGGTCCTGCTGGTGGGCCTCGTCGCCTGGCTGTGGGGGCCCGACACCCGCGACGGGATGGACTGGGCCCGTCGTAACGCCGGGATGAGTCCTGGCATCGGCTTCGGAGCAGGCAGCAGCTTCGGAGCAGGCAGCAGCTTCGGACCGGACGATGACCACCGACCGGGCGGCGGTCACGGCCCGGGCGGCTTCGGCCCGGGCGGCGGCTGTGGGCCGCGGGGAGGCTGTGGGCCGCGGGGAGGCTGTGGGCCGCGGGGAGGCAGCAGCCGAGGGGACGGCTCCGGCCTCGACGCAGACGACTGGGCGACGGTGACGACGGCGATGGGCTCGGGCGCCGTGGTCCGCTCCGGCGCCGAGCGGGCGGCTCAGGCGGAGTCGGCGCGGATCGCGGCGCCGTGAGCCGGGCCCGCCGCCGTGCCGCCGCGGGTCGGCGCGGGGCCGTCCGCCCCATCCGGCCCATCCGGCCCATCCGGTCCGGCAGCTCCGTCCGGCCCGGCAGCGACGTCCTCGCCGAGGTAGGCCTGGCGGACTCGGTCGTCGGCGAGCAGGGCCGCGGCCCTGTCCGCGAGGACGACCCGGCCGGTCTCCAGCACGTACCCTCGCCCGGCGATCCGCAGCGCCGAGGCCGCGTTCTGCTCGACGAGCAGCACCGCGACGCCCTCCCGGTTGATCTCGGCGATCACCTCGAAGATGGTCTTGACGATCATCGGCGCCAACCCCATCGACGGCTCGTCGAGCAGGATCAGCCGCGGCCGACTCATCAGCGCCCGGCCGATCGCGAGCATCTGCTGCTCGCCGCCCGACAGCGTGCCGCCCGCCTGGCCGATCCGCTCGGCCAGGCGCGGGAACAGCGCGACGACCCGGTCCAGGTCCGCCCGCGCATGCCGACGATCGTGATAGGCGCCCATCAGCAGGTTCTCGCGGACGCTCATGCTGGGGAAGACCCGCCGGCCCTCGGGCACGTGGCTGACGCCGGCGCCGACGAGGCCGTGGGCCGGGATGGACGACAGCGGCCGGCCGTCAAGGCGCACCTCGCCGGCCCGGGGCCGCAGCAGGCCGGAGATGGTCCGCAGGGTCGTCGTCTTACCGGCGCCGTTGGCGCCGAGCAGGGTGACGATCTCGCCCTCGGCGACCTCCAGGCTGACTCCGCGCAGCGCGGTCACCGCGCCGTAGGCGACTTCGACGTCGCTCAGTGTCAGCAGCATCAGCGGGCGTCCTTCCGCACGACGGACCCGGGCCTGGCCCCGGCCCCGGGTCCGGCCCCGGGTCCGGTGGTGACGCCGGCATCGCCACCGGTGGCCTCGGCGTCGGCGACGCCGAGGTACGCCTCGATGACCGCCGGATCGCGCTGGACCTCCCCCGGCGCGCCGTGCGCGATCACCCGGCCGAAGTTGAGCACGACCACCGAGGTTGCCACGGACATCACCAACCGCATGTCGTGCTCGATGAGCAGCACGGACACGCCGGTGCCGGCGATGGTGGTGATGAGCGCGGCGAGGTCGCGCTTCTCCGCCGGGTTGGTGCCGGCGGCCGGCTCGTCGAGCAGCAGCAGGCTGGGCCCGGTGCCCAGGGCTCGGGCGATCTCCAGTCGGCGCTGCTCGCCATACGGCAGCGAGGCGGCCAGCTCATGCGTGCGGTGGGACAGCCCGACCAGGTCCAGCAGGCTCAGCGCGTGGCGCACCCCGTCACGCTCGGCGCGCCGGGCGTGCGGCAGGCCCAGGATGGCGCCGACCGGCCCGTACCGCTGGCGCACCTCGGTGCCGATCTGCACGTTCTCCAGGGCCGACAGGGCGGGGAACAGCCGGATGTTCTGGAAGGTGCGGGCCACCCCGAGCCGAGTGATCGCGTGCGGGCGGCGGCCGACGAGCTCGGTCGGGCCGTCCGGGCGCGGCCAGAAGGTGACCGAGCCCTCCTGCGGCCGGTACGCCCCGGTCAGGCAGTTGAACAGCGACGTCTTGCCGGCCCCGTTCGGACCGATCACTGCGAGGATCTCCCCGCGGCGCTGGCGCAGGGAGACACCGTCGAGGCTGGTCACCCCGCCGAAGCGCAGCGCCAGGTCGCGGGCCTCGACGACCAGGTCGCCGGGTGCGGTCTCGTCGACGTGCGGACGGCGGGCGCCGGGCACTGCCGACCGGTGGGCACCGGCCCGGCTCACCGCTGCCCTCCCGTCGGCGCGGCGCCGAGGGAGTCGGCGGCACCGATGCCCTCCTCCGCAAGCTCGATCTCGCGCCGACGGCGGCGCGACGGCACGAGCCCCTGCGGACGGAAGATCATCATGATCACGATGACGGCCCCGAAGTAGATGTAACGGTCCGCGGGCGGCACCTTGTCCCGCAGGTAGAAGGCGAGTCCCTGGAGGACCACGGCGCCGACGACGACGCCGAGCCGGGAGCCCATCCCGCCGAAGATGACCACCGCGACGACGAAGAACGACGCCTGGAGGCTGAAGCTCTGTGGGTTGAAGAACTGCTTGGAGGCGAACAGCACGCCGGCGAAGCCCGACACCGACGCGCCGATCGCGAAGGCGAGCAGCTTCATGCGCAGCGTCGCCACGCCGGTCGCTTCGGCGGCGATCTCGTCCTCCCGGATGGCGGCCCAGGACCGGCCGATCCGGGAGCGCTCCAACCGACCGAAAGCGATCATCACCCCGATGACGATGACAAGCAGCAGGTAGTAGTAGGGCAGCGGGTCGATGCCCCACTTGTAGTTGATGCCGAGCAGGTCGACCGACAGATGCGGCACGCCGAAGGCACCGCGGGCGCCGTTGGTGATGTTGTCGGCGTTGTTGGCCACCAGGTGGATGATCTCACCGAAGCCGAGGGTGACGATCGCCAGGTAGTCCCCGCGCAGCCGCAGCGTCGGCGCGCCGAGGATGACTCCGGCCAGCGCGGCGAGGACGAGGGCGATCGGGAAGACGAAGAACGGGTTGAGCACGAACGGCGCGTGCCACGGCATCGCGGTCTGCGAGGTGAAGTAGGCCGTCGTGTAGGCGCCGATGGCGAAGAACGCGATGTAGCCGAGGTCGAGCAGGCCGGCGTAGCCGACGACGACGTTCAGGCCGAGGGCGAGCAGCGCGTAGATGCCGATGTCGTTGACCATCGACTGCTGCGCGGCCGTCGAGACGACCAGGGGCGCGACGATCGCGACGGCAAGCAGCGCCAGGTTCAGCACGATCGGACCGCCGCGGCGGCCGTAGGCCGCCCCGATCGGCGCGCGCACCGGGGCGCTGGCCCGCTCCAGGGCGCCGCGCAGCTGCGCGCCGAGCACCAGCAGCACCCACAGCGCGGCGGCGAGCCCCAGGTAGAGCACGATCCGGACGTCGACGATCGAGTCCTTCGCCGCCTGCAGCGGCTTGTCGGAGTTGCCCGTCGGGCCGGTGACGATCGCGGCGAGCACGCCGACCAGCAGCAGCGTGCCGAGCTGGCGCAGCCGGGCCGGGGTGAACAGCACCGCCGGGTGCCAGGCGGGCCCCGCCGGGC
>NZ_JAMQQF010000371.1 GCF_023716945.1 Frankia sp. AiPs1
CCGGTGGACGATGACCGGCCGCCGCCCGGGCGGCCCGCCGAGCCGCGACTCGACGGCGGCGGCACCATCGGGCCCACGTCCCCGTCCGGCGCGACGTCCAGGTCGACAACGACCGGCGCGTGGTCGCTGGTCCCGGTTCCCTTGCGGGCCGCCCGGTCCACCCACACCGCGCGCACCCGGGCCGCGACGTCGGCGGACGTCAGCGTCAGGTCGATGCGCATGCCGAAGTTCTTCGGGAAGCAGAGCTGGCGGTAGTCCCAGTAGGTGTAGACGACGTCGTCGGGCCAGCGGGTGCGCAGGACGTCGACGAGACCGGCGTCGCCGAGCTCCCCGAGGGCGGCGCGTTCGGCCGGAGTGACGTGCGTGGCGCCGGCGAACTGGGCGACGTCCCACACGTCGGCGTCCGTCGGGGCGATGTTGAAGTCGCCCAGGGTCATCAGCGGGCCCCGGGTCACCTCCGCGGCGACGACGTCGCGCAGGGCGGCCAGCCAGGACAGCTTGTAGGCGTAGTGGGGGTCGTCGACGGTGCGCCCGTTCGGCACGTACAACGACCAGACCCGGATGCCGTCGCAGGTCGCGGCGATCGCGCGGGGTTCGGGGTTCGGGAAGCCCGGGCCGCCCGGCAGTCCCCGCACGACGTCGTCGAGGCTGCCCCGCGACAGGATCGCCACGCCGTTCCAGCGGCCGTCGCCGTGATGGGCGACCCGGTAGCCCCGTCGGAACAGATCCTCGTCGAACAGCTCGAGGAAGGCGTCGTCCGACAGCTTCGTCTCCTGCAGGCACACCACGTCCGGTTCGGCGCGGTCCAGCCACTCGATCAGCCGGGCCTGCCTGGCCTTCGCGGAGTTGATGTTCCACGTCGCGATCCGCACAGCAGGTCACGGTAGTCCCGTGCCGCGCCGGCCCCGCCGCCGCTCCCGATCGGCATGCCATGCTGACGCGCGTGGACGGCGAGCGCACGGCGGTGGGGCGCCCCTACGTGATCTGTAGCTGCGCGGTGTCGCTGGACGGCCGGATCGACGACTGCTCGGATGCGCGACTGATCCTCTCCGGCCCGGCCGACCTCGACCGGGTCGACGAGGTGCGCGCCGGGTGCGACGCGATCCTCGTCGGTGCCACCACCGTGCGGCGGGACAACCCTCGTCTCGCCGTGCGCGCCGAGCATCGTCGCGCCGCGCGGGTCGCCGCGGGCCTGCCGCCGACGCCGATCAAGGTGGTGCTCTCCGGCGGCGGCGACCTCGACCCGCGTTCCCGGCTGTTCGGCACCGACCCGGTCGACACGCTCGTCTACCGGCGCGACGGTGGCGCCGCGCCCGGCGGCCCCGTTCCCGGCGGGCGGGTGAGCGTCGTCGACCTGCCCGGTCGGCCGCTGGTGGACATCGCCGCGGTGCTCGCCGACCTCGCCCGCCGGGGAGTGCGCCGCCTGCTGGTCGAGGGCGGAACCTCGGTGCACACCGCCTTCCTCACCGCCGGTCTCGTCGACGAGCTCCACCTCGCCGTCGCCCCGTTCTTCGTCGGCGAGCGGGACGCCCCGGCGTTTGTCGGTCCCGGCACCTTTCCCCAGGGTGTCCACTCCCCGCTGCGACTGGCCGAGGTCCGACAACTCGACGATGTGGTGCTGCTTCGGTATCTGGTGCCGACGTCGGCCTGAGTCCGCCTCGTCCGGTTTCGCGCGCCCCGGTTTTGTGGGGCCCCGGCCGGGCATCGCTCCATCCGGATCAACCGATCCCATGGTCCGAGGGAGTGATCACTGTGTCGGTGCAGACCGGCGGCCGGCTGCGGCACGCCGTCACCAGCGGCGGCGACGCTGGCGGCCAGGCCAAGGGCGCGGCGCGTCAGGCCCGCCACAGCCGGACCGTCGACATCACCGCCCGGATCGGACTCGCCGGACGGGGTCTGGTCTACGTCCTCATCGGCGTTCTCGCGTTCCAGGTCGCGTTCGGACTCAGCAACGCCCAGACGAACCGCAACGGCGCGCTCGGGGAGATCAAGGACAAGCCGTTCGGGTCCGCGGTCCTGGTCGTCATGGTCATCGGCTTCCTCGGGTACGCGGTCTGGCGGCTGCTCGAGGGCGCGGTCGGCGTCCAGGACGAGAGCGACGAGAAGAAGCGGACCGCGAAGCGGGTGGTCTCCGTGGCGCGGGGCGTCATCTACCTGGCGATCGCCGGAAGCACGATCAACTTCCTCGTCTCGGGCGGCGGTGGGTCCGGCGAGCCGGCGCCCTGGACCGCGCGGGTCATGCGCAACGACGCCGGCCGGGTGCTCGTGGGCATCGTCGGCCTCGTGGTCGTCGGCATCGGTATCGGCATGATCATTCGTGGGGCGAAGCGAAAGTTCGAGGAGAAGCTGAAGATCGGCCAGATGGGCGCGTTCGCCCGTAAGATCGCCAAGCCCGCGGGTCTCGTCGGCTACATCGTGCGTGGCGTCGTGTTCGGGCTGGCCGGGGTGTTCGTGACCAAGGCGGCGATCGAGTTCGACCCGAAGGAGGCCAAGGGCCTCGACGGCACCCTGAAGACCCTCGCCGGGCAGGCGTACGGCCAGTGGCTGCTCACCGTGTGCGCGATCGGCCTGGCGCTGTTCGGTGTCTACTCGTTCTTCGAGGCCCGCTACCGCAAGCTCTGACCGGCGGCCAGCCGGGCGACGGCGGCCCCGATCGGTGCCCACAGGCGCCGGCCGGCGGCCGCTTTCGCGCGTCCGCGGAACGCCCGGATGACCGGTCCGGCACGGTAGCGTGCTTTCTGCCCGAACCGGCGGGCGCCGAGCTGCGGGGTCGGCGGAGCTGCGGGGTCGGCGGAGCGGCGGAGCCGTAGGTCGGCAGAGCGGAGGGGGCGCGGGTGCGGGCTGGCCGGTCGGCGGGCGGCGCGTCCCCCCGACGGCGGCCACGTCCCGCCGCTCTGCTCGCCGATATCTCCCCGCTACGTGAACATCCCGCCTACCGCCGGCTGTGGGTGGGGGAGACGGTTTCCGCCCTCGGGTCCCAGATCACCGCCACCGCGGTGCTCCTGCAGGTCTTCGCCGTCACCCGCTCGTCGTTCCAGGTCGGCCTGGTCAGCCTGGTGGCGCTGGTGCCGCTCGTCGCCGGCGGGCTGTTCGGCGGCGCGATCGTCGACGCGGTGGACCGCCGCCGCCTCGCCATGATCACTTCTGTTGGGCTGGCGGCCGTCTCGGCCGCGTTCCTGCTGCTGACTCTCGCCGGTGCCGTCGACGACGTCGCCTGGCCCCTGATGTGCCTGGTCGCCGTGCAGTCCGCGCTGCTGGCCGCCGATCAGCCGGCACGCCGGGCGATGACGCCCAATCTGATTCCGTTCGAGCAGCTGCCGGCCGCCAGTGCCCTGGCCCAGATCGGCGGCACCGCCGCCGGGGTGTTCGGCCCGCTCATCGCCGGCGTGACCGTGGCCGCCGGCGGCTTCTCGATCGCCTACGCGGTCGACCTGGTCACCTTCGCCGCCCCCCTGTACGGGCTGGCCCGGCTGCCGGCGATGCCACCGCGCGGCGGCGGGCGCGGCGCGGGGGTGGCCAGCGTCGCAGAGGGACTGCGGTTCCTGCGCGGGCAGCCGGTGTTGTTGATGACCTTCGTGGTCGACCTGATCGCGATGGTGTTCGGGATGCCGCGGGCGTTGTTCCCGGCGCTCGCCGAGGGCCGCTTCGGTGGGGGCAGCGCGACGGCGGGGGCCATGTACTCGGCGGTCGCGGTCGGCTCCCTGCTCGCCGCCGGGCTGTCCGGCCCGCTCGGCGGGGTCCGCCGCCAGGGGCTCGCGGTGGTGGTGGCGATCGTGCTGTGGGGCGGGGCGATCGCCGGCTTCGGGCTGGCCCACGACATCGCGCTCGGCCTGGCGCTGCTGGCGCTCGCGGGCGCCGCCGACATGGTCAGCTCCATCCTGCGCAACGCGATCCTCAATGTTGCTACCCCCGACGAGATGCGCGGGCGGCTGCAGGGCGTGTTCCTCGTCGTCGTCACCGGCGGGCCACGGCTCGGGGACCTGGAGTCCGGCAGCGTTGCGGCGGTTACCTCGCCGGCGTTCTCCGTGGTCAGCGGGGGTCTGGCCGGCATCGGCTGCCTGCTGCTGGCCACGGCCGCCGTACCCGCGCTGATCCGCTACGACGCGAAGGCCGCCGTCGCGCAGGCGCGGGCGCGGTCATCGGAGCCGCTCCCACCTCTCGCCGCAGCTTCCCCGGTGGTCGCAGCTTCCCCGGCGGTCGCAGTCTCTCCGGCGGTCGCAGTCTCTCCGGCGGCGGACCCATCCACCGGGCCCGATGCATCCGGTGGGCGATGATCGTGGTCCGGCGACGGCGACGGCGACGGCCGCATTCGGGACGGGACTCGACCCGGCTCCGGCAGTGGCGCGCACACCTGGACCGGTTCCGCAGAACACCATGATCGTCAGGGTCAGGGTCAGGGCGGAAGTATTCCTGTACATCACCGATCTTGCGCAGATACGAAGATCGGCCGTGGTGGGCCTCGGTCCTCGGCGGCGTGCCGGGCCTGTGTGGCCGGGGAGTGCCTGTCCCGGGTGGGAGGGGCGGGGCTTTGCCGTACATGCGACCGGACGGAGCGGAACGTTACGGGATCGTTACTCCGCCGTCGTTCTCGCGTCATCGCCGCCTCGTCAAATCCCAGTGAACGATGGTTCATGTGGGGAGACGCATCGGGGGTGATCGACCGTGGCCGGCACGTCGAGCTCTCCGGCCGCGTCGCTTGCGGAACAGGCCGCCGCCGACGGCACGACCTTCGTCCTGGCGACCTTCGTCGACCTCGACGGCAAGCCGTGCGCCAAGCTGGTCCCGGCCGCGGCGCTCGACCGTGCCCAGGCCGACGGGGTCGGGTTCGCCGGCTTCGCGGCCGGCGGCACCGGTCAGGTGCCGGGTGATCCGGACATCGTCGCGATGCCCGATCCGGACTCGTACGTGGCGCTGCCGTCGGTCCGGCCGGGGCTGGCGATGGTGCAGTGTGACCCGCACGTCGACGGCGCGCCGTGGCCGTTCGCGCCGCGGATCATCCTGCGCCGGCTGCGCGAGCGCCTCGCCGGCGCCGGGATGTCGATGCAGGTCGGCGCCGAGTGCGAGTACTACCTCGTCCGCCGCGGTCCGGCCGGCACCATCGGCCCCGCCGACGCCGAGGACGCCGCCGCGAAGCCCTGCTACGACGCCCGCGACCTCACCCGGATGTTCGACCACCTCACCGACGTCTCGGCCGCGCTGAACGCCCTGGGCTGGGACAACTACGCCAACGACCACGAGGACGGAAACGGTCAGTTCGAGCAGAACTTCGGCCACGCCGACGCCCTCACCACGGCCGACCGGGTCATCGCCTTCCGTTACCTCGTCCGGATGACGGCCGAGCGGCGCGGGATGATCGCCACCTTCATGCCCAAGCCGTTCACCGGGCTGACCGGCAGCGGCATGCACCTGCACGTGTCCCTCTGGGCGGGCGATCGGGCGCTGTTCCCCGACGACTCCGACCCGCGCGGCCTGGGCTTGTCCCCGGTTGCCTACTCCTTCATCGGCGGGGTGCTCAGCCACGTGCCCGCCCTGCTCGCGCTGCTCACCCCGACGGTGAACTCCTTCAAGCGGACGGGTGCGCCACCGCCGACCTCCGGCGCCACCTGGACGCCGACCCGGGCTACCTACGGCGGCAACGACCGGACCCACCTGATCCGGGTGCCGGACGGGGATCGGGTGGAAATCCGGGTGGTCGACGGCGCGGCGAACCCCTACCTGGCGATCGCCGGGCTCATCGCGGCGGGCCTCGACGGCCTCGACGCCGGGCTCGACCCGGGCCCGGTCGGCGGACTCGCCGGGCCGGGC
>NZ_JAMQQF010000372.1 GCF_023716945.1 Frankia sp. AiPs1
GGGTGGGCGTCAGCATGCCCAAAAAAGTGAAGATCGAAAATGAAGTCTGGCTTGGGAGGTTGACAGCGGGAGTCTGCGTCGTCCATGTGATCCGCAACGCGATGCGCTTCGTTTCCTACACTGACCGCAAAGCCGTCGTCCGGGCGATGAAGGAGATCTACACCGCGCCGACACTTGAGGCCGCCGAACTCGGCCTGGCCGCCTTCGAGAAGACGTTCGGCGCCCAGTACCCCGGCGCGGTCGACGTGTGGCGCCACGCCTGGGACGAGTTCATCCCGTTCCTCGACTATCCGCCCGAGCTCCGGAAAATCGTCTACACGACCAACGCCATCGAGTCAATGAACTTCCAGCTCCGGAAAATCACGAAGAACCGCGGCCACTTCCCCGACCGCGACGCGGCCATGAAACTCCTCTACCTGGGACTGCGCAACATATCGAGCCACCGAGGCGGCGAGTCCGGCACCGGAACCCACGGCTGGAAAATCGCGCTCAACACGCTGGTCAACCTCTTCCCCGGACGGCTACCATTCTGATAGCCTGAACCTGTAAGCTGATAGTTCATCTCCGGCTTACACGGAAATCGTGACAGGCTCGGGTGCACAGCTATCACGTGCGGACGCCAGCGGATGTGGCACTCCTCGCGAGCCTGGTCCGCGAGTTCGCCGGGCTGCTCACCCCAGCCGACGGCAACGACGATCTCCTCACCGCATGGATCACCACCGCCCGGGCCGCCGACCTGCCTCATCTGCACGCCTACACCCGCGGCCTCGACCTCGATCGGGACGCCGTGAACAACGCGCTCACCCTGCCCTACAGCAACGGCGGCACCGAAGGCGTCAACACCAACACCAACACCAACAAGATCATGCGCCAGATGCGCGGCCGAGCCGGCTTCTCACTCCTCCGCCACCGGATCCTGCTCGGCTAACGCACAGTCACCACCGGATGTGCGAAAGAGCCTGAGCTCGGACAGTCCCCCTGGGCCGCCCCGCCGTTGCCTCCACCTGCCTGGCGGGAGAGGCTGTCAGCGGCGCGGCATCGACCTGGCCTTGGGCCGTCAGGAGCCCCAGCGTCGTCGCATCTCCTCCAGCTCGTCCGCGCCGAACCTCCGCAGGCCCAGCATCCGGGCCATATTCGCCGACCGCCACCGCCCTCCAACGCAGAGGGGGTCGGGACCGTGCGGACGAACTCCCACAAGCAGGAGCCCCACAACGGACCTGTCGGCTCTCGCACCAAGGGCCGCGAACGACCCGCATGCCGCCCCAGCCCCAGCCGCGGCTACCGACAGAAGTCAACTGCTACAGAGCCAAAGGAGGCTCGAACCATCTACCCGGCCCGCCGACCTGCACTTTCGGGGGCACGAGCACGTCCATAGCGTGAGAACCAACCTGTTTCTGCAGATCAGGCGGTTCGTCACGCAGCGTGGTGGACCGGGCGGGGCCCGAACCCTGCCGGTGACCGACGCCCCGGTTTCGACCGGAGCAGCGGCGGGAATCCCGCCGGTTCGCGTGGCGTGCCAGGCACGCCACGCCGGACGAGACGGGAGGCTGGCGCATGACCAGTACCGATCACGAACTCGCCGATGCCGTCAGCACCGTGCGCTACGAGGTACATCGGCTGTCCGTCGCGACGGACCTGAGCTACGACGAGACGGTCCGCCGCTATGAGCAGGCGGTTCCCGCCCTCGACGAGGCACGCTTCGCCGCCCTCGCCGCGGGCGAGCCGACCTGGGACGACGTCCGGATCGCGACCGCGCCGAACGCGCCGCACGACTTCCTCCGCTACTGGCGCGGCGAGTTCACCTGGATGTTTCGGGCGGCCGGCGACGAGGGGCGGTGCGTCGAATATCTGATGGGCAACCATGTCATCGCCGAGCGGATGTTCCGCCATGACCCGGGGGTGCTGCTGCACGCCCCGCTGCGGACCACGATCCACACCGACCGGGCGGGCACGACCTGGTTCAGCGTCGACCAGCCGAGCACGCATTTCCGCAGCTACGGCAGCCGGGCGATCACGATCGTGGGCATCGAGCTGGACCTGAAGCTGGCCGCCCTGCTGGAGCACCTGGGCCTGCCCGTGCCCGCGGCGCTCACCGCCGGCCGGGTCCCCGCCCACGCCGGCTGACTCACCCGCCACCGACCCGGCACCAGCCGCGGCCATGGCCATGGCGGCGATGGCGATGGCGATGGCGCCGCCGTCAGGACAGGGTGGCGAGCCAGTTGGTCAGCAGGTGGGCGCCGGCGTCGCCGGACTTCTCGGGGTGGAACTGGGTCGCGACCAGGGCCCCGCGCTCGACTGCGGCGGCGAACGGTTCGCCGTGTTCGCCGATCGTGTCGCCGGCGTCCGGATCGGCCTTCGCCGCGTAGGAGTGGACGAAGTAGAAACGGGTGTCCGCGGCCAGGCCGGCGAACAGGGCGGACGCCGCGGGCGGGCGCACCGTGTTCCAGCCCATGTGGGGCAGGATGGGCGCGGCGAGGCGACGCACCTCGCCGGGCAGCACGCCGAGCCCGGCGGTGCGTACCCCGTGCTCGTCGCCGAGTTCGTAGAGCACCTGCATGCCGACGCAGATCCCCAGCACGGGCCGCCCCGCGGCCACCCGCTGCCGCACGACGGGCGCGGCGCCCAGCCGGTCCAGGCCGGCCATGCAGGCCGCGTACGCGCCGACACCGGGCACGACGAGTCCGTCGGCTGCCATGGCCGCGTCAAGATCGTCGCTGACCGTCACATCAGCGCCGACCCGGGCGAGCGCCCGCTGCGCCGAGCGCAGGTTCCCCGAGCCGTAGTCCAGAACGACGACCCGTGCGCGCCGAGCCGATGGCACCGTCACAGCACGCCCTTGGTGGACGGGACGCCGGCCACCCGGGCGTCGAGGGCCACCGCGTCGCGCATGGCCCGGGCGACCGCCTTGAACTGCGCCTCGACGACGTGGTGGGCGTTGCGGCCGGACAGTACCCGCACGTGCAGCGCGATCCGGGCCGACGCGGTGATCGACTCGAAGATGTGCCGGGTCAGCGTGGTGTCGTAGGTCCCGATCAGGCCGACGAGGTCCGGCTCGACGTGCACGCAGTACGGCCGGCCGGACAGGTCGACCGCGGCCTGCGCGAGGGCCTCGTCGAGCGGGACCAGCGCGTCCCCGAAACGGCGGATGCCGACCTTGTCGCCCAGTGCCTCACGCAGCGCCGCGCCGAACGCGATCGAGGTGTCCTCGACCGTGTGGTGGGAGTCGATGTGCAGGTCGCCGCGGGTGCGCACGGTCAGGTCGAACCCGCCGTGCTTGCCGAGCTGGGACATCATGTGGTCGAAGAACGGGACGCCGGTGTCGGCGGTCGCCACTCCCGTCCCGTCGAGGTCGAGCTCGACCAGCACGTCGGACTCCAGCGTCTTGCGTTCGATCCGCGCGGTGCGTGCCATCGGAGACTTTCCTCGGTCTTTCCTGGTTGCGGGTGGGAACCGGCGCAGTGGGGCGATGGCTCGGTCAGCCTCTGGAGGACAGGGTGACGACGCCGCCCGGGCCCACGTCGCTGCCGGCGAGAACCCGGCCGAGCGCGGCCAGGAACGCGTCGACCTCGGCGGGCAGCCCGGCGGTGACCCGCAGCCAGCCGGGCAGGCCGACGTCGCGGACGAGCACCCCGGCGTCGAGCAGGCCGCGCCACACCGCACGCTGGTCGGCGAACAGGCCGAAGAACACGAAGTTCGCGTCGCTGGGCGCGAGCCGCAGGCCGAGGGCCCCCAGCTCCACCACGATCCGGTCCCGCTGCGCCTTGACCGTCTCCACCGTGGCGAGCAGCTCGTCGGCATGCGCGAGCGCGGTGCGGGCGACCGCCTGGGTGAAGCTGGACAGGTGGTAGGGCAACCGGACGAGCTGCAGCGCGTCGACGACGGCGGGGTGCGCGGCGAGGTAGCCCACCCGGGCGCCGGCGAGGGCGAACGCCTTGCTCATCGTGCGGGTGACGATGAGGCGCGGGTGGCGGGGCAGCAGCGTCAGGGCGCTGGGCACCCCGGCCCGGCGGAACTCGGCGTACGCCTCGTCGACGACGACCATGCCGCTGCCGACGCGGGCCATCGCCTCGCAGGCGGCGACGACGACGTCCAAGGGCAGGGCCGTGCCGGTCGGGTTGTTCGGCGAGCAGAGGAACAGCAGCGCCGGGCGATGGCGCTCGACGGCCTCGGTGACGGCCTCGGCGGACAGGGTGAAGTCCGCGGCGCGCTCCTCGCGGACCCACTCGGTCGCCGTGGCCAGGGCGATGAGCCGGTGCATCGAGTAGGACGGTTCGAAGCCGACCGCGACCCGGTCGGGCCCACCGAACGCCTGGCAGAGCTGCTGGAGAATCTCGTTGGAGCCGTTGGCCGCCCAGACCTGGGCGGTGTGCACGCCGAACCCGGCGTCGGGGGTCAGGTAGTAGGCGAGGTCGGCGCGCAGGGCCTCGGCGTCGCGGTCGGGGTAGCGGTTGGCCTCGGTGGCGACGAGGGTCGCGGCCTTCCCGAGAGCGTCGACCAGACCGATCGACGGCGGGTGCGGGTTCTCGTTGGTGTTGAGCCGCACCGGCACGTCGAGCTGCGGCGCCCCGTAGGGGGACAGCCCGCGCAGGCTGTCGCGCAACGGCAGCCCGTCGATGTCCAGCGGGCGCCAGGGCCGGTCGTCCCCGGCGGGGCCGGCCTCGGCGAGGTGGGACGCCTGGATCGTCATCGGAATCGAGCCTCCACGGCGTCGGCGTGTGCGGTGAGATCCTCGGCCCCGGCGAGCGCGGCGAGGCGCGGGGAGACTTCGTGCAGCGCGTCGCGGGTGGACTCCACGACGTGGACCTGGCGTTGGAAGGCGGCCACGGCCAGGCCGCCGGAGTGGCGCGCCGTCCCACCGGTGGGCAGGACGTGGTTGGACCCGGCGAGGTAGTCACCCAGCGGGACGGGGGCGTGGGGGCCGACGAACACCGCCCCGGCGTGGCGCACCCGGGCGGCGACCGCGGCCGCGTCGGCGGTGTGGACCTCCAGGTGCTCGGCCGCCCACGCGTCGGCGACCGCGAGGCCGGCGTCGACGTCGGCGACGAGCGCCACGGCGCCCTGGCCGGCGAGGGCCTCCTCGACCCGCTCGCGGTGACGGGTGGCGGGCACCTGCTTGCCGAGCTCGATGTCGACGGCGTCCGCCAGCTCCACCGACGAGGTGACGAGCAGGCAGGCGGCCATCGGGTCGTGCTCGGCCTGGGCGATGAGGTCGGCGGCGACGAAGGCCGGGTCCGCGGTGGCGTCGGCGAGGATCGCGACCTCGGTGGGGCCGGCCTCCGCATCCACCCCGACCACGCCGCGCACCAGCCGCTTGGCGGCCGTCACGTAGACGTTGCCCGGACCGGTGACGACGTCGACGGGCGGGCAGCTCGCGGTGCCGTAGGCGGCCATCGCGACCGCCTGGGCGCCACCGGCGGCGTAGACCTCGTCGATCCCGAGCAGGGCGCAGGCGCCGAGCACGACCGGGTGCGGCAGGCCGTCGTTGTCCCGCTGCGGCGGGGAGAACACGGCCAGGGAGCCGACCCCGGCCTCCTGGGCGGGCACCACGTTCATCACGACGCTGCTGGGGTAGGCGACCCGCCCGCCGGGCACGTACAGCCCGACCCGCTCGACCGGCACCCAGCGCTCGGTGACCGTCAGACCCGGCCCGACCTCGATCGTGACCGCCTCGCGCAGCTGCGCACGGTGCACCAGCCGGCTGCGGCGGATCGCCTCGACAAGCGCGTCGCGCACGGCCGGATCGAGGGCGGCGGCGGCGTCGTCCAACGCCGCCCGCGGCACCCGCAGGCTGGCCGGC
>NZ_JAMQQF010000373.1 GCF_023716945.1 Frankia sp. AiPs1
CCGGGTGGGGCCGGGCTGGGCGACCCCGGCCGGGGTGAGGACCGGTGGTCCGACCGGTGCCGACCCGGCGGCGCGGGCGACGGCGGCGCGCTGCTCCGGCGGCGCGACGAGGTCGGTGTGCAAGGAGAGGATCTTGTCGGGCATCGGTGCGGTCCCCCTCAGGCCGCCCGACCCGCGCGGGCGACGCGCGGGTCGAGCAGCGAGTAGAGCAGGTCGACGAGCAGGCTGACCGCGACGAACAGCGCCGCCGCGATCAGGACGATGGCCTGGACGACGGGCACGTCCTGGCTGAGCACCGCCTGCTGCGCGAGCTGGCCGATGCCGTTGCGGGAGAACACCACCTCGACGACGACCGAGTTGACCACGGTGTACGCGACGACGACGCCGAGCAGGGTCAACGCCGGCAGCGAGGCGTTGCGCAGCGCGTGGCGGACCTGGATCGTCCAGCGGGACAGGCCCTTGGCGCGGGCGGTGACGATGTAGGGCTCACGCCAGGTGTCGCTGAGGCTGCGGGTGAGCAGTTGGGCGAGCATCGCGGAGCCCGGCAGGGCCAGCGTGATCGCCGGCAGGACCAGGGAGCGCCAGCCGTGGGTGCCGGTCGCGGGCAGCCAGGTCAGCGAGAACGAGAAGACCTGGATGAGCAGCAGCCCGACGAAGAACTGCGGCAGCGAGACGCCGACGGCGGGCAGCCGGGCCAGCAGCATCCGCGCCGGGCGCCACTGGACGTAGGTGGCGAGGAAGGCGATGGAGGTGCCCAGCACCATCATGATCACGACCGCGGCGGCGCTGAGCAGGAGCGTCGAGGGCAGCCGGTCGGTGATGAGCGAGCCCGCCGAGACGTTCTGCGTCAGCGACATCCCGAAGTCGAGGTGCAGCGCCCCCCACAGGTGGTGGAAGTACTGCACGAGGAGCGGGTCGTCGAGGCCGTAGTGCGCCTTGAGGTCGTGCACCTGCGCCGCGGTGAGCTGGCTGATGTCGGAGCCGCTCGCCTCGAGCTGCAGGCTGATCGGGTCGCTGGGCAGGACGTTCAGGATGACGAAGGTGACGGTGTAGGCCGCCCAGAGCACGAGGAGTGCCTGGGCGACCCTACCGGCGAGATAACGGGGCATGTGGGTACCGGTCCTACGGTGGCGGGTTCCGGTCCCACGGTGGTGGTTCCGGTCCTGGGTGCGGGGTGACCTACTTGGCGAGCCAGATGTCGTTGGCGCGCAGGAAGCTCTCGGAGGTCCAGGCGAAGCCGTGCACCTTGGCCGAGACGCCGGCGGTCTGCAGCCGGTCGTAGAGCGGGAAGGCGACCCCGTTGTCGATCAGGTAGTCCTGCAGGTCCTGGTAGGCGGCGCCGCGCTTGTCGGGGTCGGCGGTGGACAGCCCCTTGGCGAACAGCTCGCTGACCTTGGTCGCGGTCGCGGGGTCCTGGGAGAACTTGGCCGTGTACTGCTTGGACACGGCCTGGTCGGCCGACGAGCCGAGCACGCTCGGGTCCGCCCGGGTCAGGTAGCCGGGCGAGAGGTCGTAGCTGCCGGCGTTGCCGGTCGGGGTGAGCTGCGCCGCGGTGAGGATCTTGATCTGGAAGTCGATGCCGACCTTCTTGAGCTGGTCCTGGACGAGCTGGTCACCGGGGCTCGGCGCGGTGTTGATGTAGGTCAGCGTCAGCTTCTTGCCGTCCTTCTGCCGGAAGCCGTCGGAGCCCAGCTTCCAACCCGCGGCGTCGAGCAGCTTGCCCGCCCCGGCGGGGTCGTGGGCGAGCTTGGCCGACTCGTCCGCCACGTACGGCGTGGTCGAGGTCAGCGGGCTCTTGGCCACCGGGTAACCGTCCCAGTAGACGGTCTTGGCGTAGCTGCTCAGGTCCAGCGCCTTGTACAGGGCCTTGCGCACCTGCAGGTCGGCCAGCGGCCGCCCGGCGGAGACGTTCGGGAACAGCACCCCGCTGATGCCGGGCAGGGCACGGGTCTCGATGGTGGCACCGGAGGCCTTGATGACCTGCTGGTCGGCGGAGGTGATCGGCTGGCGCGGCCAGGCGATGTCAATCGTGCCGTTGGTCAGGCTGCCCACCCGGACGCTGTCCTCGCCGATGTAGCTGACGTCGATGCCGTCGAGGTAGGCGTCCCCCTTGTTGGCGATCAGCGAGCTGGGCCAGGCGTAGCCGGTCCGCTTGGTGAGCTTGACCGACTTGCCGGCCGAGTAGCTGTCGAGAGTGAACTCACCCGAGCCGATGATCTTGCCGGCGCAGCGCGCCTCGGGCGTCTCCTTGTACGTCGCCGGCGACAGGATGGCCGTCGTCGTCGTGGAGGTCGCCTGCAGGAAGGCGGCGTTGGGGGTGGCGAAGTCGACCTTGACGGTGTACGGGTCGACGACGGTGGTCGCCTTGTAGCCGGCCAGGTAGGTGACGCCGAGCGTCGACTTGGCGCCGAGGTCGTGCAGCCCGTCGTAGGCCGTCTTGACCGCGGTCGCGTCGAACTTCGTCCCGTCGCTGAACGTCACGTCCTTGCGCAGGTTGAACGTGTACGAGGTGGCGTCGGGGTTCACCGTCCAGCTCGTGGCGAGCCAGGGGACGATCTTGCCGGTCTTCGGGTCCTGGTCGGTCAGCGAGTCGGCGACGTTGCGGTCGACGCTGCGGGACTCGATCCAGTACACCTGGTTCGGGTCGATGCAGGACTGGAAGTCCGACCAGAAGGCGATCTTCAGGCGCCCGCCGGGAACGGGCTTGCCGTCCTGGGCGCCACCGGCCGCGGAGGTCCCGGAGCCGGCGCCAGAGCCGGAGGAGCCGCCGCTCCCGCAGGCCGCGAGGGAGACGGCCGCGAGGACGGAGACGGCTGTGGCGGCAAGCCGTCGCGTCGTTCGATGACGGTGCGACGTGGACATGGTGATGGTGCTCCCCCTTGTGACGTTCCGCGACGTGCGGACGGGATGAATGAGGCGGGTGGGACGGTGGGACGGTGGGACGGTGGGACGCGGCGGCGCTAGCCGGCGGCGGGCGCCGCGGTGACGGGCGCCGCGGCGGCGAGGACGCGCCGGCCCGCGATGAGCAGCGCGGTGTCCTCCTGCGGCGGGTGGACCCGGACGCAGTGGACGTCGCGCAGGTGGCGTTCGAGCGGGTTGCGCCGGGTCAGGCCGGGGTTGCCGATGGCGGCGACCGCGGTCTGCACGGCGGTGATCGCCGCCCGGGCGATGAGCGGCTTGGCGAGGATGGAGCGTTCCACCGCCTGCGGCGCGCCATCCTCGAAGCGGCGGGCCACCCCGAAGGCGATCTCCTCGGCGGCGACGATCTGCGCCTCGATCTCCCCGGCGACCGTCTGAATCCGTTCGGTCGTGGCGATCGGCCGGCCCAGCGCCGTGGGGACCCGCTCGTGGGCGAACCGCAGGAAGAACTCCTGCGCGGCGCGGGCCACCCCGATGTAGAGGGCGGTCGCCCCGATCCCGACGGCGGCGAACCCGGCGTCCGGATTCTGGGCGGAGGCGGTCAGCCCGTGGAAGTTCTCGGCGGGCACCTCGACGTCACGGTAGATCACGTCGTGGGTGCTGCTGGCCCGCAGCCCGAAATGGTCCCAGGTGCGGACGATTTCGATACCGGGCGAGCCGGCGGGGATGATCACGTGTCCGAGCAGCGGGTCGTCCTCTTCGGTGGCGACCCAGACCAGGTGGTAGCTCAGCCCCTCGGAGCTGGTCGCGAAACCCTTGTGTCCGTTGATCACCCAGCCGTCGGCGGTGCGCCGGATCTTCGTCGCCGGCAGGCCGCCGCGGGCCGGGGCGCCGAGTTCCGGTTCGGCGCGGATCGCGTTGAGCAGCACCGGTCGCTCCAGCGAGTCGGCGACGACCTTGCGGTAGAGCTCGTCGGGCCAGAACGGGTCACGGGCCTGCAACACGTGCTGGAAGACGGTCATCGCGGAGACCAGCGCCACCGACGGGTCGCCCTTGCCCAGGGCCTCGAAGACCCGGATGCTGTCGGTCGGGCTCAGCGGCCGCCCGCCGTAGCGCGCGTCGATGCCCAGGCGCAGCAGGCCGGCGTCGTGCACGGCCTGCACGCCCTTCCAGGGGAAGTCCCCCGACCGGTCGTATTCCTCGGCGGTGGCGGCGAGCTGGGCGCCGACCCGGGCCAGCGCCTCGTCGGAGATGTCGACCTCGGGCAGCGGCGTCGCGGCCGCGGCCGCTCCCGCCGGCACGGTCTCCCCCGCCGCCACGGCCTCGGCGGCCGACGGCGTGATCACTTCGGACGGGGCGGTCATGACGCCACCCGCGCCCCGGCCGCGCCGACGAGCTCCGGCTGGGCGAGGCCCGCGTCGAGTGGTACGACCTCGCCGCGCCGGCCCGTCGCCTCCCGGTGGGCCAGCTCCTGGCGCACCAGCGGCAGGACGTAGCGGCCGTAGTCGACGACGTCGTTGAAGTTGTCGTAGCCGCGGATCGAGATGAGCTCGGCGCCGAGGTCGACGTAGTCGAGGATCGCCGCGGCGACCGTCTCCGGCGTCCCGACCAGGGCCGTCGACGCGCCGGCGGCGTTGGTCGCCTGGGCGGGGGCGGTCCACAGCGCGCGGTCGTGCACCTCACCGCGGGCGGCGGCGGCCAGCAGCCGCTGGGAGCCGACGTTGGCCGGGGTGGCGTTGCCGCCCACCCGGAAGCCCTTGTGCACGATCCCGCCGCTTCCCTGCAGAACGCCGAGGATGCGGTGCGCCTTCTCCCAGGCGAGCTCCTCGGTCGGGGCGATGATCGGCCGGAAGGTGACCCAGATCCGCGGCGAGTCGCTGCGCCCGGCGAGGCGGGCCTGCTCGCGCACCGCGTCGATCTGCTGGCGGGTGTCGGCCAGCGGCTCGCCCCACAGCCCGAAGATGTCGCCCTTGGCGCCGCCGACCTGGTATGCCTCGGCCGAGGAGCCGCCCACCGACACCGGGATGGTGCCGTTGACCGGTCGGACCAGCGAGACGAAGTCCTCGAACGAGTAGTAGGTCCCGGCGTGGTCGAACGGGGTCGTCGAGCTCCACACCCTGCGCAGGATGTCGATGTACTCCGACTGCCGGGCGTAACGCTCGGTCTTGCTCAGCCGGTCACCCTCGCGGGCCTGCTCGCGGTCGTCGCCACCGGCGATGAAGTGCACGACGGCCCGGCCGCCGCTGAGCTGGTCCAGCGTGGCGAGCTGCTTGGCGGCGACCGTCGGGTACATCGTGTTGGGCCGCAGCGCCACGATCGGCCTGACCCGCTCGGTGTGCTGGGTGATCGCGGCGGCCAGGGTGAACGGGTCGTGGAACGACGAGGCGTAGGCGACGAGGGTGTAGTCGAAACCGCCCTCGTCCAGCGCCCGCGCGTACCGCTTGAAGAACGGCAGGTCGATGTCGGTCCGCCCGAGCCGGTTGAGCTCGTTGGACTCGTTGGTATTGATCGCGCTGATGAACTCGACGGGCATCAGGGTCCTCCGGGAAGGCGGTCAGGCACGGGGCCGGTGGGGGCAGGTCACGACCAGTGCGCGATGGCGGGCAGCTCGCTGCCCAGCCGCAGGCGTTCGAGGAAGAGCACGACCGCGGCGGCGGCGGTGCGGTGGGTGGCGTCGTTGAGGGCGTCGTGCCTGCCCCCGTCGATGGTGACCAGCTCGGCCCGGGGCGCCGCCGCGTAGCGGGCGCGCGCCTGGCCGAGCGGGCTGACCAGGTCCGCCGTGCCGTGCAGGCCCAGCACCGGCAGGTTCACCCGGCCCAGGTCGCCGTCGGCCAGCCAGGCCGGCGGCACGGGTGTGTCCAGGCCCCCGCGGCGCAGGTGCGGGTCGGCGCTGAGCCGGGCCTGGTGGGTCGGGCAGCCCGTGCG
>NZ_JAMQQF010000374.1 GCF_023716945.1 Frankia sp. AiPs1
GCCGCGGACCGCGCCGGTCGGCGGCCCCGGTCCGGCGAGGACGACGGCCAGGTGCCCCAGCGCCCGCGGTTGCCGGGCATCGCCGCTCCCGGCCGGGAATGGCGCGACCCGGTCTCCTTCGGCACCGCGATCAGCCGACTGCTCGCCGCGCGCGGCTGGAAGCCGCAGGCCGACGACGCCGGCGTGCTCGCCCGGTGGGATGTCATCGTCGGCCCGGACATCGCCGACCACTGCACGCCGGTCTCGCTGCGCGACGGTGATCTGGAGCTCGTCGCCGAGTCGACTGCCTGGGCGACCCAGCTGCGCATGCTGTCCCGCCAGATCCTCGCCATCCTGCACCGGGAGCTCGGGCCGCAGGTCGTCCAGCGGATCACGGTGCGCGGCCCGACGGCGCCGTCGTGGCGGCACGGGTCGATCCGCACCAGCGGGCGCGGCCCGCGCGACACCTACGGCTGAGTTCGCCGGCCGGTTCCGCCGGCCGGTTCCGCCGGCCGGCGCGGCCGCTGGTTGCGGCGGCCCGCCCGGGACAGTCGCGCCCGGCCGCCCTGGGGTGGCCAGGTGTCCCGCCGGAAGAGACGGACAGATCGGGGGGGCGATCCGGTGATCACCGTCCGCGACGGTTCGCCGGAGCGGTCGGGGAGGTCCGGACCCCCGCCGGGGCTTCAACGGGAGGCGATCATGTGGGCAAGGGTTGATCGTCGCGTCGGGTGACCGTCGTGAAGGCGCGCCAAGGCCCCGGGAGGCGTCGGTCCCGTAGGGGGGTTCACAGTCCCGCCGTACGGGGCGCTGCGCAGACGTCAGGGGTCACCCTGCGTCCGCTAAAACGGGTCGGCGGGTAGACTGGTGGATACTTCCGCCCAGAACGAGGGGACCCGCCGCGTGGCCTACGATGCAAGTTCGATCAAGGTTCTCGAAGGTCTTGACGCGGTCCGCAAGCGTCCGGGCATGTACATCGGCTCCACCGGGGAGCGTGGTCTGCACCATCTCGTCTACGAGGTGGTGGACAACGCGGTGGACGAGGCGCTGGCCGGCTACTGCGACACGATCACCGTGAGCCTGCTCGCCGACGGCGCCGTCCGCGTCGTCGACAACGGTCGCGGCATCCCCGTGGGCATGCATCCCACCGAGAAGCGGCCCGCGGTCGAGGTCGTGCTGACGACGCTGCATGCGGGTGGGAAGTTCGACGGCAAGTCCTACGCGGTCTCGGGCGGTCTGCACGGCGTCGGCGTCAGCGTCGTCAACGCGCTGTCGACCAAGCTCGACGTGGAGATCCAGGTCGATGGGCACGTCTGGTTCCAGCCCTACGTGGGGACCCGTCCGGCGGCGCCGCTGGTGAAGACCGGCACCACGAAGAAGACCGGCACGTCGGTCACCTTCTGGGCGGATCCGACCATCTTCGAGACGACCGAGTACAAGTTCGAGACGCTTTCCCGTCGCCTGCAGGAGATGGCCTTCCTCAACAAGGGTCTGTCGATCACGCTGATCGACGAGCGCCCCGAGGAACGCCTCGAGGTCACCTACCGGTACACCAACGGCCTGGTCGACTTCGTCGGGCACCTCAACGCCACGAAGGACGCCATCCACCGCAGCGTGATCTCGCTGGAGTCCAAGGGTGTCGGCATCGAGGCCGAGCTCGCGATGCAGTGGAACGCCGGCTACAGCGAGTCCGTCTACACCTTCGCGAACACGATCAACACGCATGAGGGCGGCACCCACGAGGAGGGCTTCCGCGCCGCGCTGACCAGCGCCGTCAACGCCTACGCCAAGGACCAGAACCTGCTCAAGCCGGTGAAGGCGGGCGCCAAGAGCGGCGACGAGCGGCTGTCGGGCGACGACATCCGCGAGGGCCTGACCGCGATCATCTCGGTGAAGCTCGCGCAGCCCCAGTTCGAGGGCCAGACGAAGACGAAGCTCGGCAACACCGAGGCGAAGAAGTTCGTCCAGGAGATGTGCTATTCGGCGCTGAAGGACTGGTTCGAGGTCAACCGGACCGAGGCGCGGGCCATCGTCACCAAGTCGCTCGACGCCCAGCGCGCCCGGATCGCGGCCCGCCAGGCCCGGGACCTGACCCGGCGCAAGGGCCTGCTCGGCGGCACCGGCCTGCCCGGCAAGCTCGCCGACTGCCAGTACACCGACCCGGAGCGCTGCGAGCTGTACATCGTCGAGGGTGACTCGGCAGGCGGGTCGGCCAAGGGCGGGCGGGACTCGAAGTTCCAGGCGATCCTGCCGCTGCGCGGAAAGATCCTCAACGTCGAGAAGGCCCGGATCGACCGCGTCCTGAAGAACACCGAGGTCCAGGCGCTCATCCAGGCGCTGGGCACCGGCATCCACGACGACTTCGACATCGCCAAGCTGCGCTATCACAAGATCGTGCTGATGGCGGACGCCGACGTCGACGGTCAGCACATCCGGACCCTGTTGCTGACCCTGCTGTTCCGGTTCATGCGGCCCCTGGTCGAAGCCGGCCACGTGTTCCTCGCCCAGCCGCCGCTGTATAAGATCAAGTGGGGTCGGGAGGACTGGGAGTACGCCTATTCCGACCGCGAGCGCGACGGGCTCGTCCAGCGCGGGGTGGAGGCCGGCCGCAAACTGCCCAAGGACGCCATCCAGCGGTTCAAGGGTCTCGGCGAGATGAACGCCACCGAGCTGTGGGACACCACCATGGACCCGGACAAGCGCATCCTGCTCCAGGTCACCCTCGATGACGCGGCCGTCGCCGACGAGTTGTTCTCCGTGCTCATGGGCGAGGATGTCGACGCGCGCCGCAGCTTCATCCAGCGCAACGCCAAGGACGTGCGCTTCCTGGACATCTGACGCGGTGTGAGCGGTGCCGCGGCGGTCCGACCCGCGTGGCACCGCTGTGCGCCGCCCCGGCCGGGACGCCCCCGGGGCGAATCGTGGCTGGCGCCCCGCCGCAGCGCCCGGCCACCCGCGCCGGGACGCCCGTCCCCTTTGACGACTGATCCCACTGCCCTGGAAGGACCCCGTGGTCGACGTCCTACCGCCGCCCCCCGGCGACCGCATAGAACCCATCGGCATCGAAGTCGAGATGCAGCGGTCATATCTCGACTACGCCATGTCGGTCATCGTCGGCCGCGCGCTGCCGGAGGTCCGGGACGGGCTCAAGCCCGTCCACCGACGGGTCCTCTACGCCATGTACGACGGTGGTTACCGTCCTGACCGCGGGTACTTCAAGTGCTCGCGCGTGGTCGGAGACGTCATGGGTAACTACCACCCCCACGGCGACTCGGCCATCTACGACACTCTCGTCCGGCTCGCGCAGCCCTGGTCGCTGCGCTACCCGCTGGTCGACGGCAACGGCAACTTCGGCTCGCCCGGCAACGACCCGCCCGCCGCCATGCGTTACACCGAGGCGCGGATGGCGTCCCTGGCGATGGAGATGCTGCGCGACATCGACCAGGAGACGGTCGACTTCGCCGCGAACTACGACGGCCGTTCGCAGGAACCGCTGGTCCTGCCGAGCCGGTTCCCGAACCTGCTCGTCAACGGCGCCGGCGGCATCGCCGTCGGCATGGCGACGAACATCCCGCCGCACAACCTGCGCGAGGTCGCCACCGGCGTCCAGTGGGCGCTCGACCACGCC
Organism: Frankia sp. AiPs1; assembly: GCF_023716945.1. Taxonomy (GTDB): domain Bacteria; phylum Actinomycetota; class Actinomycetes; order Frankiales; family Frankiaceae; genus Frankia. Next base: position 3,605 of record NZ_JAMQQF010000374.1, read on the forward strand.
GAGGCGACCGACGAGGAAATGCTCGAGGCGCTGATCGGCATCGTCAAGGGGCCGGACTTTCCGACCTCGGGCCTGATCGTCGGCCGCAGCGGCATCGAGGACGCCTACCGGACCGGCCGGGGCAGCATCCGGATGCGCGCCGTGGTCAACGTCGAGGAGAACAAGGGCCGCACCCAGCTCGTCGTCACCGAGCTGCCCTACCAGGTCAACCCGGACAACCTGGCCGAGAAGATCGCCGAGCTGGTCCGGGACAACAAGGTCACCGGCATCTCGGACGTCCGCGACGAGACCTCGGCCCGCATCGGCCAGCGCCTCGTCATCGACCTCAAGCGCGACGCCGTCGCCAAGGTCGTGCTCAACAACCTGTACAAGCACACCCAGCTGCAGGACACCTTCGGCGTCAACATGCTGGCGATCGTCGACGGGGTGCCGCGCACGCTGCGCCTGGACCAGATGGTCCGCTACTACGTCGAGCACCAGGTCGACGTCATCGTCCGGCGCACCCGCTACCAGCTGCGCAAGGCCCGCGAGCGGCTGCACGTCCTCGACGGCCTGCTCATCGCGCTCGACCACCTCGACGAGGTCATCAGCCTCATCCGCAACGCGGAGTCCGCCGAGGCCGCCCGCGGCCAGCTGATGGAACGCTTCACGCTGTCGGAGATCCAGGCGACCGCCATCCTCGACATGCAGCTGCGTCGCCTCGCCGCCCTGGAACGCCAGCGGATCATCGACGAGGCCGCCGAGCTGCGGGCGCGGATCTCCGAGCTGGAGGCCATCCTCGCCTCACCGGTCCGGCAGCGGGAGATCATCGGCGAGGAGCTCGCCGAGGTCGTCGAGAAGTTCGGCGACGAGCGGCGGACCCGCCTGGTCCCCTTCGAGGGCGACATGTCCATCGAGGACCTCATCGCCCAGGAGGACGTGGTCGTCACCGTCACGCGCGGCGGCTACGCCAAGCGGACCAAGACCGACCTCTACCGCTCGCAGCGCCGCGGCGGCAAGGGCGTGCAGGGCGCGGCCCTGCGCGAGGACGACATCGTCGAGCACTTCTTCGTCACGACGACGCACCACTGGCTGCTGTTCTTCACCAACAAGGGCCGGGTCTACCGGGCGAAGGCGCACGAACTGCCCGAGCAGGCCCGGTCGGCCAAGGGCCAGCACGTCGCGAACATCCTCGCGTTCTCCCAGGACGAGCGGATCGCCGAGGTCATCGCCCTGAAGGACTACGAGGTCGCGCCGTACCTCGTCCTGGCCACCAAGCGCGGGCTGTGCAAGAAGACCGCCCTGAGCGACTTCGACTCCAACCGCGCCGGCGGCCTCGTCGCGATCAACCTGCGCGACGACGACGAGCTCATCGCCGCCCGCCTGGTCGCGCCCGGCGACGACCTGCTGCTGGTCAGCCGCAACGCCCAGTCGATCCGCTTCCACGCCGACGACGAGCAGTTGCGGCCGATGGGCCGGGCCACCTCCGGCGTGATCGGCATGCGCTTCGACGCCGAGGACGAACTGCTGTCCATGGACGTCGTCGTGCCGGGAACGACCGCCGACCTGCTGGTGGCCACCTCCGGCGGCTACGCCAAGCGCACCCCGCTGGCCGAGTACCCGGTGCAGGGCCGCGGCGGCAAGGGCGTGCTGACCGCTAAGATCGTCTCCACCCGGGGTGGCCTGGTCGGCGCGCTCGTCGTCGACCCGGACGACCAGCTCTACGCGATCGCCTCCAACGGGGGCGTGCTGCGCACCATCGCCAAGGACGTCCGCCGTGCCCAGCGGCAGACGATGGGGGTCCGCCTCATCGATCTGGAGACCGGTGTGCAGGTGGTCGGGGTGGCGCGCAATGCTGAAGTGGAGGACACCGAGGCCCCCGTCGACCCCGAGGCCCAGGAGAGCTGAGCCCGGGGTCGCCAGACGGTCCAGGCCCGAGGCGATGGCGGTCCTCGACGTCGGCGCCGTCCCCCGGCGCCGCGGTGACGCCGAAGCGGGGATCCGGCGTGCGCATGGCCCGCGTACGCCGCCAGGAGCGAACCGGGAGTAGCCCGTGAGCGACAGTCAGGAAGACCGGCCCGCCCGGTCGGCGGTCCACCGCGGCTCCTCCCCGGCCGCCGGGCCGGGGGGAGCGCGTGACGGCGACCGTTCCCGCCGCCCCGGCGACGGCGGCGACGGAGAGCCAGGC
>NZ_JAMQQF010000375.1 GCF_023716945.1 Frankia sp. AiPs1
CCGGCGGGGGCGGTCAATCCGGACGGCACCTGCCGTCAGGACGGCCGGCCGGTGCGTGCGACGGAGCCGCCGCTGGATCCGCTGCCCGCAGCGGGGCGCATGCCGACCGGCAGCCGCATGCGCGCGATCGCCCAGGACCGGGGCTACCTGCGGGTCGGCATCGTCACCGACGCACCGCCCGCGGGGCTGATGAACTGGCGCACCCTGCGGCTGGAGGGCTTCGACGTCGGCATCGCCCGCGCCGTCGCCGCGGCGATCTTCGGACCGGACGACGTCGATGACCACATCCAGTTCCGGGCGGTCACCACGTCGGAGCGGGAGGACCTGCTGCGCTCCAACATGGTCGACATGCTCGTCGCGACGATGACCATCACCTGCGAGCGCAAGCGGCAGGTGCGCTTCTCCAGCGTCTACTACGAATCCACCCTGCGGCTGCTGGTCCGCCAGGACGCCGGCTTCACCGGCATGGCGGACCTCGCCGGCCGGCCGGTGTGCACGTCGGCGGGCAGCACGGCCAGCGAGAAGCTCGCCCGGCTGGCGGCGCCCGCCCCGCGACCGGTCACCCGCTCCCGCATCGCCGACTGCCTGGTCGCCCTCCAGCACGGCGACGTCGACGCGATCGTCGGCGACGACGTCCTGCTCGCCGGGCTCGCCGCGCAGGACCCTTACACGACGGTGCTCGGCCCGCAGGCGTTCGGGGCGGCGTTCGCAGCCGGCGGCCGGCTCGACGAGCCCTACGGCATCGCGATGCCGATCACCGGGGACACCGCGGGCGACGACGGATTCGTGGCCTTCGTCAACGGGGTGCTGCGCCGGATCATGCTCGACGGCACCTGGTCGCGGCTCTACGACGAGTGGCTGCGGCCCGGGCTGCGCGTCCCCGGCCGCCCGCCGCTGGCCGACGCCGGCGTCCCCTGAGCTCGGCGGGCGCCGGGGCGGGCAGCCGGATCGGTCGGGCGGGCCGGGGGTCGGTGTGCCAGGGAGTCAGAGCAGGGTGCGGGGGCGGGCGTGGTTCGCCCGGTCGACGAGTCGGACGCGGCTGGCCCGATCGGGGGTCAGCCGGGCCATCTCCCGGTAGGTCTCGGCCAGCCCGAACCTCAGCTCCCGCTCGACCATGGCCCGACCGAGCAGGGTCGGCGGCCGCGGCGAGTCGGGCGGTGGGTGGCCCGTGGGGACCAGGACCAGGGCGGCGGTGAAGATGTCCCGGCGCAGCTCGGCACGGCGTCGTTCACCAAGGTCAAGCAGAGGGTCGGCCAGCAGCGCCGCGGCTCGCAGCAGCGCCGCGGACCCGGCCGCCGCGGAGTCCGTTCCGGGGACGCGGGCGACCAGGACGCCGATCATCCGCGCCCGCGACGCCGTGTAGGCGGAGGAGGAACGGGGCACTCGCTGGTAGGCATCGATCTTGCCGGTCGGGTCGGTCCGGCACCGCGCCAGCCCGAACGCGGCACTGGTGACGCCGGGATCGATGGCGCCGACGACGTCGAACAGCTCGCCCGCGCGTTCCCGGGCCGCATGGCGCTCCCGCGCGGAGCCGGCCGTGGTCGCCACGTCGGCGAGGGCCGTCGCGAGGGCGAGGCGGGGGGCGAGCTCGCCGGGGACCTGCGAGTACACCCGGTCGAAGGCCGCCGCGGCCTGCCCCGGCCGCCGCGCGACCAGGGCGGCCAGCCCCCGGTACCAGTCGATGCGCCACTCGCGGGGCGCCGATGCGGTCGCGATGTCCAGGGCGCGGGCCGCCTCGCCGAGCTGCCCGGCACGGATCCTCGCCCGGGCCTGCGCCAGGCGCACCTCCGTGGTCACCGGGACGATCGCGGCCAGCCGGGCGGCGAGCGCCGCCGGATCCTCCTCCGGGCCGGCGGTCAGCGCCGGGGCGCGCGGGTCGTCCTGATCGACCCGCAGGTCCGGCAGCACCTCCCAGGCGGCGGGGGGTCCGGTCGGGCCGGCCTCCCCGGTGGGATGCCCGGCCGCGTCGAACCATCGGCTCGCCAGCGGCGGAACCGGCCCCTCCGTCCGGGCGACGATCTCGTAGAGCACGCCGACCAGCTCGTCGGCCAGTTCGGTGACGCTCTGGAAGCGCCGCTGCGGGTCGGTCGCGGTGGCCCGGCGCAGCAGCCGGTCCAGCGACTCGAACTCCCGCAGCGGGAGGTGGGCGCGTCGCGGGGGCAGTACGTGCCGGTAGGCGTCGACGAACCCGGGGAAGCGGCCGAGGACCAGCCGGGCCAGGGTCCGGGCGACGGCGAAGGTGTCCGTCGTCACCGACGGCGCGGCCCGCTCGACGCCGCCGGGGCGTTCGCCGTCGTCGTCGAGCTCGGGCGCGCGGTAGCCCGGGGTGGACAGGTAACCGGAGACCATGTCGTCCAGGCGGCGGGCCCCGCCGAGGTCGATGAGCTTCACCCCGGACGCCGTGATCATCACGTTGTCCGGTTTGAAGTCGCAGTAGACCAGGCCCATTCGGTGCAGGTGGCCCAGCGCGGGCAGCACCCGCAGCAGGTAGCGCAGCACGTCGGCGGGGGGTGGTGGGGCGGGCCGCCCATCCGGACCAGGCGGCCCGGTGTCGGCCAGCCCGGCCAGGGAGATCCCGGGCACGTACTCCATCACTATGTAGTCCTCGCCCTCGTGGGCGACGTAGTCGAGGATCTTCACGATCGCCGGGTGGGACACCGTGGTGAGGATGCGGCGCTCGCCCTCCGCGATCCGCCGGGCCTCCGGGTTCGCCGCGTCGAGCAGACCCTTGAGCACCACCCAGGCCTGCACGTCGTCGTCGCCGAGGTTGTCGTCGGTGGCCGCGTACACCCAGCCGAGGCCGCCGTGGGCGATCACCCCGTGCACGGTGTAGCGGCCGACCCGCTCGCCGGGACGCAGCTTGACGGTGAACGAGTAGCGATGGCCGCACCCCCCGCACGTGCCCTCGAGTGCGACCGTTCCCGACGGGCCCGGACGGGCCACCGGCGCGCCGCACCCGGCACACTCCCGCAACCCGGTGGGCACACTCGGCGCCTCCAGCAGTGGTGGGGTGGCACCGGGCGATGGCCCGATCCGGCGGGGCAGCCGCAGCGGGTCGCGAGGAACACCGGGCGCGGGGCCCCGGCGGGGGGAGGAGATCGTCCGTGGCTCCGGCACGGCACCCGCGCCCACGCCTCGCTCGCGGCCGTCCTCGTCGCCGTCGCCGGGCCGGGGCGAACCGGTGAAGCGGGCCCGGGTGGGCTCGGTCGGCTCGAGCCACCGGGCGGACGCGGCCGCGCCGCCGACACGGCCGTCCCCCGGCGAGTCCGACCGATCCTCGCGGTGGTCCCCGTCGGGCAGCGTCGCGTCGTCCTGCGCCATGGGTGCCTCTCCGCCGACGTCCGCGGCCCGGCCGAGGCGCTGCCGGGCCGTGCTGTGCAGCGCCATGTCGGCCATGCGTGCCGTGCCGTGCTGGGCCGGCCGTGCCGTGCCGTCAGCCTGCCACGGGCCCGTTCGTCCGTCGTGGTGGAGCTCCTTTTACTCCTGACACGGACGGTTCGGCGCGTCGACGCCGCCGTGCCCCCGAAATCGGTCGTATGCTGACCGCTTTCTGAACTTCGACCCGGGCAGGTCCCGCTTCCTCGGCCGGACCTCGCCCGGTGTCTGCCTGGTTGCCCGCGGGTTCGGCGGTGAACAAAACAGGAACCGGCGGAGGGCCGCCGTTTTACCCGGAATTTGGCCAACGGGGGCCCGGTGGGCCGTGTATCGGGTCGTTCCTCGGAACCAAGGGTCCGGTGTGCCGGCGGCGCGCCTTCCGGTCGGTGGCGCCATCCGGCCGGAATCGGCGGCCACTGGGCCAGGACGGCGACGGCCGAACCGGGCGGGGGGAATCACCCGCGGCCGGCCCCGCGCACGCCGAGGGCCGACCGGATCGCCCGGTCGGCCCTCGGAAGCAGCTCTCGGTCCCGCAGCGACGCCGCTGGTGGGCGGGCCGACGGGGGCAGGCTCAGCGGAGGTCAGTGGTGCACCGGCCGACGGCCGTGCACGGCCCGGTAGATCAGCAGCGCGATGATCGCGCCGATGATGGAGCCGATCAGCCCGGAAGGCTGGAACGCACCCTCATCGAAGTCGTGGCCGAACAGAAGGTAGCCGAGGAATCCACCGATGAACGAACCGACAAGGCCTAGGACAATCGTCGCCGGAATGCTCATCGCGTCGCGCCCCGGAACTAGCAGGCGGGCGACCGCGCCAGCGACGAGCCCAAGCAGAACCATGGTGAGGATGAACCAAAGCACGAGAGCCTCCGCAATTTTGCCGTGGCCGGCGGCGGTGCCGGGGTGCGCCGCTTTCCTGTTCGCCGGTGATCGCGGGTTGTATCCCCGGTGCGGCTCCCGTCAAACTGGCCGATTTCGCGAAAGGTTCCCAGGCGCTCGCGGGTAAGTGAGGTCGAACCTTTTGGTCACCCCGTGCGGCGCGGCGCGCGGGCCGACCACCGACCGTCCTCGCGGCGGACCGCGATCGGATGGTCGAAACAGGCGCTGACCAGCGCGGTGGTCAGCACGCCGTCCGCCCGGCCGGCTGCCAGCGCACGCCCCTCGCGCAGCAGCATGGCATGGGTCGTCGTGACGGGCAGATCCTCCAGGTGGTGGGTGACCAGCACGCTCGCCAGCTCGCCGGACTCCCCGGCCAGTGTCTCCACGCTGGTCAGCAGCCGTTCGCGGGCCGCGACGTCGAGGCCCGTCGCCGGCTCGTCGAGCAGCAGCAGTCGCGGCCGGGGCACGAGCGCCCGCGCGATCAGCGTCCGCCCCCGTTCGCCCTGGGACAGCGTCGGCCAGCGGGCGTGGCGGATCGCGGCGATGCCCAGCAGCCCGAGCAGCTCCGTCACCCGCCGCCGCTGCGCCTCGGTGGGCTGCCAGCGGGGAACGAGCTCGATCGAGCCGGTCGCCCCGGTCAGCACGACCTCCTCGACGGTCAGCGGTGAACGCAGCGGATGGCGGGGATCGACATGCCCGATCCAGCCCCGCAGCGTCCGGACGTCGACCCGGCCCAGCCGGTGCCCGAGGACGTCCACGCTGCCGCGGGTGGGGTGGTGCACCGCGCCGCACAGTCCGAGCAGCGTGCTCTTGCCTGCCCCGTTCGCGCCGAGCAGGGCCCAGTGCTCGCCGGGACGGACCGTCAGATCGACGTCGGCGAGCAGCTCCCGGCCCTCGCGCACCAGGGCTACGCCCGCGCAGTGAAGCACCGGCGGTCCCGAGCGCGGGCCATGCGCGGCGTCGACAGCCGACCGCGGTGCCGGTGGCGCGCTGGCCTGAGCGCGGCCGGCCTGGATGGGGCCGGCCTGGATGGGGCTGGCCTGGGTCTGGCCGGCCTGGATGTGGCCGATCTGGGTGTGGCCGGTCAGGGTGCCGCCGGCGGGGGCACCACCGGGCTGCGGCGCGTCGGCCGTGGTCACCGGGTCCGACCGTCGCCGCGGTCGCGTATCGCGGCACGCACCTCCCGGGCGACGTTACGGGCGCGGCTGTTCAGTGGCCCGAGCGTGCTACGCAGCCGGTCTGCGCGACCACCGCCGCCGCCCCGGGCCCCGCCGCTTCGGGCGATGTCGGTGAGGTCCACCTCGCCGAAGTCGTGGTCGGGATGGTCCGCCGCGCCCAGCCGCCAGTAGCCGCGGGTCGAGACCTGGCCGCGGTCCAGGCCGGAGTCGAGCAACTGACGGCGGATCCGGCGCACCGCCGACGCCTCACCGGCGACCCAGGCGGCCGTGCCCGCCGGCAGGCTCGCCGCCGCGACGGACTCGGCGAGCAGCTCGCCGGGGACC